>JAVHOF010000151.1:0-6785 GCA_036169915.1 Candidatus Pacearchaeota archaeon
GTTCTGGTAAGATGGGAGTTGCTAAGCAAGGTATCTGGACCGTCAGCCCTAGCGTTTATGACACCGTTGCTGGTAGTACTTCTATATTCCCCTATGACAAGACACTGACTTACGCAATACAGGATAGACTATATGTTAGCTCCACTGGCTTAATCACCAACGCTTCTGTTGCTAATGTAGTTGTCGATGGAACCTCTAACTTTATCTGCACTAACTTCATAGGTAAAGTAGTGAAAGCACCCTCGGGTACTAACACTGAGATGGACATAGACCTGAAGTGCTAAGTTATAAAAATATAAGGAGAAATAAAACATGAAAAATGCATTTGGACTCACTTCTTCTACTAGACTTAACCCTAAGTCTCAGGAGAATTTCATTCAGCAATTAGCGATGGCAATCAGCGGTATGAAGAAAGGTGGCCAGCTAGGCGGTGGACTTAACAGACGAGCTTCAGTTCCTTTTCTGCCCGGTATTCCCGAAGCAAGGATGGACTCAGCTATTTCTGCTATGTTAAACGCAGGCCCCATAGGCTTCAAGAGACTAGCTTATTCTTTACAGGTTCCCTTAAAGATCAAGTTAGACTATATAAGTGTAGACAGGAAGATCCTGTTAGTTGATGAAATGCCTCAGGGTGATTTCCCCATCTATGACCTCGATATTCCTGAGTTCGGCGCTGTTAAGCTCTCTGCTCTTGGTTCCCCTGTAACATTCGAGACCAAGATCAAGAGAACTCAGTTCCCTACTTTCGTCATCGGCATCGATGAACCAGTAAAGTATGAAGATCAGAACGTACGCAGATACCCTGTGTTCGACAGAGCCAAGGAACGTGTAGCTATCGCCCTTGCAATTGCAGAAGACGATGAATGTATGAGGATTCTGGCTGCAGCAGCTGCAGTTACTCCCAATGCTCCCCTCACTGGTTCTGCCCTCAGTAAGAATCTTCTAGCCGACGCTGTAGGCCGTATCACCAGGAATCAGTTAATCGCTGCAACAGTACTAATGAACCCGACCGAGTATGCTGACTTATTGAAGTTCAACGCTACCGACCTCGACCAGGTTTCTTTAAATGCTGTAGTTGAAACTGGTTACTTCGGTGGAATCTTCGGTATGCAGCTAATAGTATCTACTCGCTGCCCTGCTGGACGCGTATATGTACTTACTACCAAGGATAAGCTAGGTCGCCTACCTGAGAGAAAGAAGGTTGAAGTAAAGATATTCGACAATGTTCCCCAAGGGCAGTACGATATATACGGTTGGGAACAAATTGGTATGGGCATCCATAACGTGGCCGGCCTCCAAGAGATCATAATCTCTCGCTAAACCATAAGGTTTAGTTTTAGTAAATAAAGCCTTAGAGCCTCAAAACTCTAAGGCTTTTTCATTTTTATCTATATGGAGAATTCTTCACATTTTAAAAAAGGTTATGTTCCTTGAAATGTTGGCAAACCTAGTATTATGTTAGGCAAGCATCATACAGAAGAAACAAGTAAAAAGATTTCAGAAAAATTAAAAGGAAATATTCCTTGGAACAAAGGAAAGAAGTGCAAGCCTTTGTCCGAAGATCATAAAAAGAAAATAAGCCTATCAGAGAAAGGCAAGAAATGCTCTCCTGAAACCTGCAAAAGACTTTCTGAATCAAAGAAAGGTAATAAGAATCCTATTTATGGAAATCCAGGACCAATGCTTGGAAAACATTAATCTAAAGAAGCAAAAGAAAAAATATCACAATTTAATAAAGGGAAGTATGCCGGCAGTAAGCATCCTTTATACGGCAAGCCAAATAAAAAGAATCGCTGCACTTGGTTCACTGTTAATGGCATAAAGTGTCAGGGCACATATGAAAAGAGATTCGTCGAGGCTTGTTTATGGCATGGAGACTTTGTTGAAAGGAATACAAAAAGATTTTTCTTGAAAGATGATAAAGGTGAATTTACTTATTTACCAGATTTCTTGATTGAAGACAGAGACCTTATAGAAATTAAAGGTTGGCTAGGACCGAATTCAAGAAGAAAGCTTAAAGCAATAGTAGATAATCACTTACCAGTTAAGATTTTGTTTGAAGAACAGTTAAAGCACTATGAAGCCAATGGTGACCTGCCAGCATACCCCTGAAAGTTTTATTCCTTCCTTTAGATTTAATAATAGAAAGCTAATTCTCATCTAAGAACAGAAATGAATAGAAGAGAATAAGGGAAGAGAATATTTGTGAACAGAATTTTAATTGAAGCTAAGTTCCTACAAAAATTTAAATCATATTTTGAAGATAATAAAGAGATATGTGCATATGATGATCTCTTAAATGCAAGGTATTGTATTTGTGCATATCCTGACAATTGTCATACTTTAATTTTTTACTTTGATTATGAAAAAATAGTTAAAGAAGATTTTTTTGAAGATGTTAGAAGAAAGATTAGTTCAATTGATTTTTCAATAGATAATGCAGTTTCTTTTCCAGGCAAACCTATATTAATTTTTCTTGATGCTTTAAAGAAGAAAGTATTAAAAGAAGAAATTTTTCCACTAAAAGCTTTAAATTTAATTGATAATGAATTTGCAGAACATTCAGACAGAGAATCAATTGATGAAGGTTGCAAATTTGATAAGTTATCAGCAATAAAATTTGATGTTGGAATGAGGATCCAGGAAGCAGAAGTTGTTGATGGAGTTAGCAATCAAATTCAGGTATTAAATGAATTCCCAATAGTTGAGGGAAAAAGTCTCGCTACACTCCAATCTGCCTCCGTCTCACAACAATTAGACCAGCCCACAGAAGCACAAGATCACATGGAATGTGAAATGGATATAAATGAATTTTCAAAACTCATGAGTGGGATGAGAAAGAAGCTACCTAGTTTTGACATGAGTTCTCTTTCAATAGATGTGAGTTCTTCTTGTAAAAAATTTGGAAACGTGAAAATTAATTGGAATGCAAGAAATGAATATGGTAGAATTTATATCTGGGAAGTATCAAAGCTTTTGGCTTCGTCTTTATTAAAGAATGAAGCTAAAGAAGTTAAACAAATAGAGAAAGGAATAAAGGAGATAATAAATGATTAGTGAAAAGCGTTACATACTTAGGAATACCCAGGATGGAGACATTTATTTACAGGACTTTAATCCTGTAATTGTCATTCAAGGTGGAAAGCCTTCAAAGAAGACTTTTACTGCCAATGAAATAAACAACAGTCAAGATATAAATATCTTCATAACCAATGGAGCTCTTGAACCTGTTGAAGTTAGTGAAACTGAAGGCCAGCTAGCTAATCAGCAAATTAATGCAATTAGAGCTTCAGCCCCTAAGGTTGCAGTACAAAGGAACTTTATAAGAGATGGAATCAATGTAAAGGACGGAGTCGTTTCTTCTGTAGGAACCGAAGACCTTGGAGATTCTAATATACTGATTCCTGGAACCAGAGTGAGACTCAAGGGAGCAACTAATCTTACTGGCATATTAGGTGACTTCTCCGAGAGGATGGGAAGGTGGGCCATAATCCTTAATGATGGAAGGACTGCTTATGCAAATGAAGTAGACATTATTGATCTTGACCTTGGAGTTAATTCTCAGAACACAGAAGGCAATAGATCTGTGATTTATGCTGAGGATGTAATGAAGAGGGGAGTAGTTTCTCCTCAAGATCAAATGAAGAGAGCAGGTACCATGTATGCTGGAGATGTTATTGGAAGAGCTTCAAGGAATCTTCATGCTGTAAATCTGTCAGGTAAACCCATTGATAATGGTGAAAGACCCGGAGGCAGATTTAACGCTCAGGAAGTTTTAGGTCGTCCTTTAATAAATGATGGTACCAATGTAGAGATTATAAACAGAACTGGCCAGCCCATTCCTTCAAGGAGAACTATGGACGAAGATCAAGGAACTTTAATTGTTGAAGGTCAAGACGGTATGGCTGAAGAAGTATCTTTAAATAGGGTTGTTAAAGATACTGGTAATGTCATGGGAAAGAAAATGGCCTATGTAGTAAAGTTAGAAGCTGCAAAAGATGAGATTAAGAAAACAAAGTATCAGCTGAAAAAAGAAAGAATTGCAAAGAGAGCTGCTTTAAAGACTGAACATAAGCCTGTTGATTCTTTAGTGGCTCCTGTAAGTGATACTGGAACTTGTTCAGCAGCAGACTTAGCAGAGTTCCTTTCTAAACCTCTTCACATGCAGAAGTTTGGAATCTCCAGAATGAAAGATCTAGCTAAGTTACAGGCAATTGCTGATAATGCAACTGACGACAACATTGCAATGATGGCTTATGAAAGGATGATTCAACTAGGAAGCAAATAATGGAAAGCAACGAAATTAACAAGACTATTAATTCAAGAGTTTATCGTAGGAGTTTAGAAGATATTATCATCCTATGGAACAATAAAAACCTGAATGAAAGTCAGAAGTCGTTAATTAGACTGAGTGTATTAGAAGGTAAAAATTGGCGTCATCTTGATTTTATTTCAGATATGAGGAGAGAAAGAGTACAGGGCTTTGACCATAATACGGCAATAGCTGTCATTCCTTATAAAGAAAATGAATTGAATGCTGACACTGATTATAAGCTTAAAATATCACTTGGTGCTGGAGCAGGGCTTCTAGAAGTAGAGATCCAAGTTTATAGATTCGGGACTCTTCCTGATTCTATTAAGGATGATGCCAAGTTCATTAATCAGATATATGGTTACGTTGATAAGGATAAGAAGTGGAAGAAGATCAGTCTAATTGAGAGAAATGGTGTACTCGGAATCCCTGTATTCATTATGAACCTCGATGAACTCATCAAAAAAACATACTAAAAAGTAATTAGTTCCGGGCAATGCCCTACTTAGAGATTTCATGAAACTAAGTAGGGCATTGCCTTTTTGGAGGCTCTATGAAAAATGAAACAAAGATATGTGGCATATGTGGCAAATCTTACAATACAATTGACAAAGAAAACAATATTGAAGATTCAAGGCTCATAATGGTAACAGGTGAAGTATTTATGAATGCCAGTTTAACAAGCTTATCTGAAATCAATTTCTGTCCCCATTGTTTTAAGACTGTAGTCTTAAGATTCCTTAGAAGAATAAAAGCAAAATTTGAAGTTCATCCTTAAAGAGGTTTAAAATGAAAATTAAAAATGTATTAGTAGTTGCAGGTACGCGTCCTGAAATAATCAAATTAGCCCCTTTAATAAAAGAATTAAAAAGAAAAAAAGAGTTCTTTGAAGTTACAGTATTAGATTCTGGACAGCATAGTGATATTTCAAAGGATTTTTGGGATATATTTAAGATTAAACCAGATATTCAACATTTTAGTTGGCTGGGTGGAATAAACAATTTTTATTCTAAATTTATAAAGTTTATAAACAAAGTTTTAAGAAACAGGAAAATAGACATTATTGTTGTTCAAGGGGATACTACAACTGCAATAGTAGGAGCATTAGCAGGCTTTAACTGTAAGATTCCTGTTGTTCACTTGGAAGCTGGTTTAAGGACTAATAACCTAAACAGTCCTTGGCCCGAAGAAGGCAATAGAAGAATGATAGATGAAATCTCCAGTCTTCTTTTATGTCCAACTCAAAATGATGTTCAAAACATTCTTATTAGAAGGGTTCAAGACAACAATCAAAGAGTATTTTTAACGGGAAATACAGTTGTTGATGCAGTTAAATATATTCAAAAGAAGAATAAGAAAATTCCTTTTACAAAGACAGATAACAAAATGAGAATCCTTGTGACTCTTCATAGAAGAGAAACACAGGGTAAAGAAATGGATGCATTATTTTGTGAGCTTGGAAAGCTTATAGAAAAGAGGAATGACATTATCTGGCACATTATAAAACATCATAATCCAATAGTCAAGAATTCATTTGATAAGTATATAAAGTCTAGCCTTAAATGCTGTATCCATGATTCCGTCCCTTATGACAAGTTTATAAGGATGATGGAAGAGATGGATTATATAATCTCTGATTCAGGTGGTATTCAAGAAGAGGCAACTGTTTTAAAAACCCCAGTCTTTCTTTTGAGAGATTATACAGAAAGAATGGAAGCTGTTGATTCTGGTTGGGTAAATATGATTAAGACAGGAAATGCAAAAGAAACATTTCAAAGGATAGAATTGGTGCTTAATATCTATGACAAGCATTATCTCAATAAAAATAATTTTAAAGAATGTCCTTATGGAAAGGGTAATGCTGCAAAAGAGAGTGTCAAGGCCATGATAAAATGTTTTTGTAAGTAGATTTATTAATAGTAAAGGATCAAAATGCAAAACTGGACACGCACATCAAAAGAAGAGAATGAAGATGAAGACATCTTTAATAATCTTGAAGATGCTTTAAAGAAAGAAAAACTTCTTGCAGACCCTGAAGTCGTTAGTCGTTGGCTATCAAATGCTGAAAAACTTTACTTTAAAGTAAGACCTGACGATAAATATGCTCTTTGGGACGATTTAAATGCAACTCTTACATTAGCAACTGAAGAGGAGCTAATAGGAATTGTTAAATCAAATCTTGAAGACATGAAGACGGAAAATCCTGATGTTATTGTTAAGATGCAAAAGCATATTGATACATTAAATAAAGACAATGCTTTTTTAACTTTTAAGATGGTACAGAATGAATGGGACGGTGGAGCAAGAGGATGGAGCAAGCAAATACCTGAAGGAACCCAGTATATTATTGTTGAAACAAATATTCCTTCAAAAACACAGGATGGTCCTAGGGCTTTGTTTATAAAGAGTGAGCCCCCTAAGGAAATAATGTTTGATAAGGGAGGATATTAATTATGTGGATTAAGAGAGCAGG
>JAVHOF010000151.1:6885-8325 GCA_036169915.1 Candidatus Pacearchaeota archaeon
AGGAATAATATGCCTTGGACAAAAATTGCTGAAGATAAGAAGGAAATAATGTTTGATAAGGGAGGATATTAATTATGTGGATTAAGAGAGCAGGAAACATGAGCTATAGTAGATTTGAAAACACTCTTGATGCTTTAAGAGACTGTGAAAGGGCAATGAATGAAGAAGATGAAAATGAACTTTCAAACAGTGAAAAAGAAGCAAAAAAAGTTCTTATTGAACTCTGCAAAGAGATTGCCGATACTTATGCTGTAACAGTTGATGATGAAGAGGAATAATATGCCTTGGACAAAAATTGCTGAAGATAAGAAGGAAATAATGTTTGGTCCCCAATATTTGATTTAGCAGACTTTAAAGACATTGTTGAATGGGTAGACAAAAATTGGGTTGCTGGATATTAACTTGGAACTCAGATTCCTGATGATCAGTCTGCTAAATATGTTCTCTTTCCTGAAAGTACAAAGTCTGAAAAAGACTGGATGATTGAAGAAGGTGATAATGGAAACCCCTTTTGCTAAAAAAGAAGAGACCATGAAAAACTTCAGAAAAAATCTCAAAGAAATGGAAGAATAATTAATGTCTATAAATATTGCATGGTCATTGCCTAAAGTAATAAAAGATGATTCTGATTACACACGCACAAAAATTTATAAAGGTAATGATGAAAACAACATTGATTCCTTTGTTGAGATAACTGAGATTGATAGACAAGACAGTTTTGGAAATGAGATTTTAACTTTCGTTGACACCAATCCTGCATCTTCAAGAAGTAATTTTTATTTTGTAAGGTATTATAATGTTGTAAATGTAAAACTTAGCAGAATAAATAATTGCATTTTTGAACTCAGTCCTAAAGAACAAAGGCTTGTTGATTCTTTAAAGCAAATGCTTGATCCTATTATAACAAGTAAATTTAATGAAGATGGTAGCTTTGAAGTACTAACAGACACAGATTTAATGCTTGGAATTAATTTAGCAATGTCTTGGTTTAATTCTTATTCTCCAGTTACAAATTTTACTCTTTCCTACTTTCCTGCTAACAACGAGGCTATTTTATTATATCTAGCTCAAGTATCAACGCTACTTAATAAGTACGTAGGTCTTAGCTTAAGAGATTTTGATTATGGTGATAATGGAATAACTCTTAATCAAAACTTTAGCCCTGCTATTCAGCAGGCTATTAGTCAGACCATGGTTTTAGTTAACAGTTTACTTGCATTAGTTAAAATGGAATATGTAAGCGATGGAGTTGGACTTGGTACACTACAGCTTCCCATAGGTATGGGTGGACAGATATCTAAGGGTATCTCCAATATTCTTAACGTGTTTAATATGAGTGGTAGGTAAGTCCCAAAAATTATTTTTTAATTTCATATTTAATTTTATGAACCTATGTAAATGTGGTTGTGGGCAGGAATGCAATAAAATAGTCAATTATCC
>JAVHOF010000152.1:0-1761 GCA_036169915.1 Candidatus Pacearchaeota archaeon
TACTCAATTTTCGCATTTTTTATATAATATTACAATTATATAATAATAAATATGAAAATTATTTAAAAACCTAACATTTTTACTATATTTTAACTAACTCCATTAATACTATATATATTTTCTATTGGTACTCCATTTATAGAACTTAATTTTGATATTGGTACTCCATTCCAAAATTTTATACTTGAAAATCCAAATTCATGATATCCACAATCCCATGTTTCATTTCTTATTGTTCCAAATGCATCATAGTTAAATGGATATGCATCATCTGCTGTTAAATTTGTTCCTCTATCCATTGCACCTGTATCTGTAGAAGTAAGCCTTAAATCAGATAAATATGTATCAGTTGTATTTTTATTCATAAAAGTAAATGATTTATTATATGCACCATTAGCACCTATACCTGTTGATGAATTTAATGATGATACATTGTAATCATAGAATGTTTGTGCTGCACCATTAACCCTCGTATTTACATAAATATTATTATATGCACTTGAAGTTACATTTACATTTTTAGGTATTGGTTGTGCTAATGAATAAAAAGTATTATTGTAAATAAACGCCTTAATTTTTGCAGTTGTTGGACCACTTATATAACAACCACCTGTTTTAAGTGATGAACTATTTAACCATGCTGATATAAATACATTATTAATTACATATACAGAACATGATACTGTTGTAGTTGAAAATCCATTTGAATTGATAATATATTCATTAAAAGTAGGACTGCCTGATGATATTAATACATTACTTTTAATTGTATATGAACCACTTTTAGGATTAGTTCCAAGATAAACACAAGTTGAACTGCCTGCTGATGCTGAACCTATTTTATTATTTATTTGTAATCCTTGAAGTGTACAATCACCTTGGCCAAAACGAAATAACGCACCATTATATGCTGCTTCTAATCTATATCTATTAGTATCATATTTCATATTAATAGGTTCGCTTGAATGATTTTGAACTGTAAGTGAATTTGTTGGAGATGTTGCCCATCCAGTAAAATTAACATTAGTACTATCTACAGCACCATTAGATGATTTACATTGAAATATCACTGCTGTACCTGATGCTACTAAATTTTTACCAGCATATCCTGCCTGTGCTTCTGCTAAACTTACATAATCACCAGTACCACCTGGGTCTATTATTTTTGTTATTATTGTTGCCATTAATATTATACCTTATAAGTTGCCCAATCTGAACTTCCTTGAAAATAAATTATATATTGGTTAATTGCAGTTCCTACAACTCTTATTACATAATTATTTACTGATGCAGTATTTTGAGAAATAGTACCAGAAGAACTTAAATATAAAATTGAACCGGAAGTCCATGACCATGTATCATTTCTTACAAAACTTCCTGGTAATGCTGTTAGCATTGCTTGATTAGCAGTTTTACTTTCTAACGAAATGCCTAACATAGTTGATGCTGATAATACATTATTAGCGTTTGCAATACCCCATTTACCAACGGTATTATAAAAAACTATTGTACCACTAACTATTGTTTCGTTGACAAAAATAGTATTTGTTTGAGGACCAGTTGCTGTATAATTTGTATCAGGTGTTGCGTCCATTGCTGATGTATATGATGTACCGGAAGTTCCTGATGTACCACTACTACCAGATGTACCTGAACTGCCAGATGTACCAGAACTACCACTTGTACCTGAAGTACCTGTTGTTCCGCTTGTTCCTGATGTTCCGCTTGTTCCTGATGTTCCACTACTGCCAGATATTCCAC
>JAVHOF010000153.1:0-8121 GCA_036169915.1 Candidatus Pacearchaeota archaeon
TTATAAATGTTTCTTGAAAAAATGATTTAATTTTAGTAATAACTTAATTTTTTTTATTTTTTATTTTTATCTATAACATTTATATTTTAGATTTAATTAAATAAAGATTAAGTGAGGGCACAGGAGGAGATTAATTAAAGCAAGATTAAATTTATCTAAGTCAGGAAATTTATTTTAAAGTCAGCAAATATTTTTAAACTCTGATTATTTGATTATATTAATAAAGTATTAATAAAGATGGATAAAAAAGAGAGTTTAGGATTATTGGGATTTGGAAGTTTGTTTTTAGTTTTATCTGTAAGATTGGTTAGTGCAGCAACTCCTAATTATTATATGCAGTATTTTGTTGATTGGATTAATTCAAATTATGGACCTATTTTTGGAGCTCTTCTTGGAACAAGCAGTGTAAATGATTTTTTGTTTACAAAAGTTTTGCTTTTGATTTTGCTTTTTGCAGTAATATCTATGGTTTTGAAAAATATTACTATTTTTAGAGGACAGAGGTCTATAACTTTTTTAGTTTCTGGAATTGTTTCAATTTTAGCTGTAAGATATATGGGAGAAGACAGTTTTATTATTGGTGCTTTATTACCTTATGGGGCTTTAGGTATTGCTATGACTATACTTTTGCCATTGATAATTTATTTTATGTTTGTTAATACTTCTGTTGCAGGTGGTTTTGGAAGAAGATTCGCATGGTTTGTCTATGGAGTTGTTTTGCTTCTTTTATGGGGTTCTAGAAGTGATATGAGTTCTAGTGCAGATTGGTTGTATTTATTAGGGATAGGTTTTGTGTTGCTTAATCTTCTTTTTGACAAGTCAATTCATGCTTATTTTGAATTAGGCGGAGTTGCAAGAGCAAGGAGAGGAATGGTAAGAGGAAGAAGGTTAGAACTGCAGAGAGAACTTAAAAACGCAGTTGATACTGGAGATTCAAGAGCTGCAGAACAAATAGCTAGGGAACTTCAGGTTCTTGCAAGAGAAATTGGAGATTAAAATTTATTTTTGAATTGTTTATACTTATAATTTTTATAAGATAAATATAATAAATGAAGGTCTTGCTTAATCTATTTATTAAAAGCTTATTTAGCAATAATTATTTTAGGTATCTCAAGAAATTTAATATATTGATTTTTTATTTTAAAACTCTGTAGCCAACGATGTTCTTTCCATGATATATTGGAACTTCTTTTCCTATTTTTGATTTTTCTGAGCCTGTGCTCATAACAAGAATAATTCCAATTCCAACTAAAATTACACCAGGAATTAAAATATATTTAGGATTTGTTCCTGATAAAAATGGAATCATATTTATAATTTTTTCAGTTGAAATCGCTATTCCTATTAATCCTATAATAGCAAGCCCATATCCCCAAAGTTTAACACCCATTTTATTTTTGTTCTTTTTATCTCTTTTTTATGTTAGAATAATAAAAAACATATTTAAATATGTTTTTATTTTAGTTATTACAGATATTTGTTTAAAATGGCAAGCTATGATATATTTGGCAATATTGCAATAATAAAAGGAGAGAAGAAGAGTGAGGAAGAAAAAATGAAAGGGGCAGAGGAGCTTTTAAAAAAACCAGGAGTTAAAACTGTTTTAGAAAAGGCAACTAATATCAGAGGAAGATTAAGAACAATAAAAACAAAATATATTTTAGGGGAAAAAACACTAATTGCTACTCTTAAAGAAAATGCATGTTTATTCAAGCTTAATGTTGAGACTTGTTATTTTTCTCCAAGACTTTCAAATGAAAGGCAGTTAATTTCTGAGAAAATTAAAAAGACAGACAAGGTCTTGGTTATGTTTGCAGGTGTTGGAGTATATCCAATTGTGATAAATAAATATAAGAAGCCAAAGAAAATTGTTGCTGTTGAAATTGGAAAAGAATGCTGTAGGTATTTTAAAGAGAATTTAAAATTAAATAAAATGAATTCCTTTGAAATTGAAATTATCCAGGGTGATGTGAAGAAAAAAATTAATGAAGAGTTTATTGAGAAATTTGGAAAGTTTGATGTGGTTATAATGGCTCGTCCAAATCTTAAAGATAGTTTTTTAAAATATGGATTAATGGCTTCTAAAAAAGGAACCAGATTATTTTATTATGGTTTTTGCAATGATGATGAAATAGATGAGATGACAATTGAACTAAAAAAAGAAGCTGTTTTGCTAAAGAGGAAAATAAAAATAAAAAATGTTGTTCCTGCAGGAGAGATTGCTCCTTACAAACACAGGTATAGAATGGAGATAGATGTATTAAATTAAAATGGAAATAAAAAATAAAATACCTAAGATAGTTAATTTTGCAAGCTATGAAATATTTATCTTAATTGGTTTTTTAATGGCTGCAGGTACCTTTATGAAATTAATTGGATTTTATAATCCCTCTTCTGACTGGTTCTGGTTTCTCGCTGGAATTGGATTGATGATTGAAGGAAGTATTTCTTTGGTAAAACAAAATAGATTTGAGAAAAAATATAAGATAATTGAAAGAGAAGAATGAATACAGATTTGTTAACTAATATTTATAATCTATACAATCTAAAAGTTGGAATAGATGAAGATTAAGCGAAATATTTTAAGAAGTGTCGAATAGCATTTATAAGTTTATAGAAGAACTATCAATTTTTGGTTTTTATTAAAAGCCAGGAATTTTTATTAAAATTAGTTTTTATTAAAGTATAATTTCCTTTTGCTTTTTTCCCTTTTAGAAAGATTTCAATTTGATTTGATGTTTGTTTTTTAATATTGTAAATTCCTTTATCCCAGATTTCAACTTTTCCTGCTCCGTAACTTCCTTCTGGGATTATTCCATGGAAATTTGCATATTCAATAGGATGGTCTTCAACTTGTATTGCAAGTCTTTTTTCTCCTTGTTTTAATGGAATTTCTTTTGGAACTGCCCAAGATTTTAAAACTTTATTGATTTCTAATCTGAAATCATAGTGAAGATGAGTTGCATGATGCTTTTGTATGACAAAAATTAAATTTTTTTCTTTATTTTTCTGATTTAATTTTATATCATGTTTTGGTTCTTTTGTTTTTTTAAAATTCCTCTTTTTTTCATATTCACTTAAATTATTTTTCATTGTTTTTTTAAAATTCCTCTTAAAATAGATTCATCTTCTGGAATTGTAACTCCCAAGGGTTTTTCTTCAATTGGATAGATTCTTAGTTTTCTTTTTTCTTTTTTTACTAAATCTGATATTTCATCAGGAAGAAGACATTCTGCTCTTCTATCTTCTTTGTGATTTTTTTTAAATAATTCTAGACTTTGATTTAATAGTTCGATTGTCTCAGGATATAGTGCAAAAATATTCATGCTGCAAAGATCATCGGGTTTTGTATTTGTTGCCTGAAAATTTGATTTTTGAATATTAAGAACTTCATTTATATCTTCTACATAATTATCTTTTATTTTGAAAATAGCTCTGTTTCCAGGAGAATCTCCATATAATGCATTTGCTAGCTTATAGCCCATGGTTGCCTCCTCCTTTATTTTTTTGGTTTGTTTAAGATGATTTATCAGGATAGAGAATGCTTTTTTACCATATAAATCATCCCCATTGCATACTACAAATGGGCAGTCAATTATTTCTTTTATAGAACATAGTGCATCGCATGTTCCCCAGGGCCTGTCTCTTTCATTTTCATTAAATTCTTGTTTTGCATAGAGAACTGGAATTCCATTAAAACTATTGCCAAACTTTTCTTTAAATGGAATTTCTGTTTTATTTCCAACTACAAAGATTATTTTAGTAAATCCTGCTGGAAGAGATTGCTTTAATGAGCATTCGATTAGTGTTTCATCATTAGGGCCTACTTTTGCAAACTGTTTTATTTTCCCCCCAAATCTGCTGGACATTCCAGCAATCATATAGACTATTGCTATATCTTTCATTTTTATTATATAGAAAAGAGGTTTATAATTTTTGCGATTCTTGCAATATTTGATAACTTTATAAACTCTTTAGTTTTATTATATTTATGAAAAAGTCCATATTATTTTTAATTGTTTTTTTAATAATTATTTCAGTAATTATCTTATTTTTATATAATTTTAAGGACATTAGTTTAATTGAAAATAAAATTGCTAATAATAATTCTAATTTAATTAATAATTATAATACTATTAATTCTAATTTAATTAATAATTCTGTTGAGAATATTTCTAATAATATACAAATTAATGATGAAAATTGTTTTAAGTCCAATGAATTTAAGTGTGTGGGGGTTACATCAGGTGAAAAAAATCCTAATCCTACAATTGTCTGCGGTTGTCCACCTATATGTAATAATGGTAAGTTTTTAATTACTAATCTTTTGACTGGAAAGTGGCCAGATGGTTCTTTAAAAGCAGGCTATAGTTGTTCATATGAATTACCTTCTTAGAATAAAATAATTTTATTCTTTTTCAATATAGCTTACTGCTTTTGGAGCTTCTCCGCCATGCCAGGTGAATCTTGGCCTGATTCTTATTGGATAAAGTCTTTCTGAATTATCATCTAATAAAATTGCAGAACCTTTTAAGCTTGGAAGAGAATTCATTGTTTTTGATATTCCTTCAAGCATGTATGTCTGCATCATTGTATTCAATGCAGTTATATCCTCTTTATTTGTCAGCCTGTGGGAAATGACAATATCTGATTGAGTCATTACATCCCTATGAATTACTCCTGGTTGTTGGGTTGCAAGAACCATTGAAATTCCTGGCTGTCTTCCTTCTCTAAGCAATTGAATCAAAGAATCTGTTGCAGGTGTTTTTTCAGTCATTGGCAGAAATTCATGAGCTTCATCTAGAAACAACCAAACCAAGGGCATTTCTTTTTTTTCCTGATATGAAGTATTTATTCCGTGCTGAATTGATTCAACTTCTTCTTTTTTACGAGCCATCATTCTTTGATTAAATAATTTTTTGCATATCAACCCTATTATTAGGGCGCGCACATTAAAAGTTGCTGTTGAAGAGTACATTGACATGTCTAAAACAGTTGTTTTGCCCGGGGTTATCAAATCTTCTATTTTAGTTGGAGGATCATTTTTTTCTGCGAAAATTCTCCAGGATTTAGCTGCTTCAAATAATGAAATCGCTGATTTTCTTGTATCTTCATCTGTATTTTCTTCTTTTTTTATTTTTTCTATTATATCTTCTATGTCAAAAGTTTTTTCTATGACCAGTTTTGAAATAATCTTTTGAATTAAAATAGATGCAGGGGAAATCATATCCTGCTTAAAAATTGAAATCCAGTCTTCTATGCTTAATTCAGAAACTGCAAGTGCAAATTTTTTATCTGCAGGAATTTCTTTTTTTTGGAATTCATCAAAGTATCCTATTGGAACCCAGATAGCTATTGGAAGACTTTTTGTTTTCAAGTCCCATTCTTCCAGCAGTTCAACTTCTTTTTCATTTTTATATCTCATTGTCCAGAAAATACCCATTGTGTCAAATATTAATGGAGCAATATTTTTTCTTTCTTCTTCTGGAAGATCTGAAAGTTCTTCTGCAAGGACACCTATGCTGTAGGATTTTCCAGAACCTCTTTTTCCTGCAATCATTATTACATGAGTCCTTGCTATGTCCATCCAGATTTTATTTGAAAGAGAAGTGTAGTTTCCCATTGTAACATATCCTTTACCAATATAAATTATACCTTTTTTACCAAATTTTTTTTTGTCTTCTTTGTCTCTTCCTATTATTATATCATATGACATATCTAAGGCACCAATTTTAATTATTTTTTATTTTAATATAATTAGTTATTAAAACAAAATATCCCTTGTTTTTAATGTTTTTGATGTTTTTGAGAGTGCCAATAAATTGAAAACTATACGCTCCATTATATATTTTTAACTTTATGTTTTCAATTTTAAGTAATCCAAATAAGCAAATGCTCGTTGGAAATTATATTTTTTGAAAGAGATAATATATTGATTTTTTGCTTTTTTTGGGACAAATAAAAATTCGCAAGGTTTTTAAACCCTTAAAATTTAAATTGTTTATGGAAGAAACAAAAGGTGGAAATGAAGAGCACCATTCTCATGAGTCTCATGAACATGAGTCTCATGAACATGAATCCCATGTTCATAAAAAAAGAAATGATTGGAAAATTTTTAGTGGAATTCTTGGAATAATTGTTATTGCTCTTTTAGTTGTAATTTTTTATGGAAGAATTAATGGAACTGTTGTATCTGGGGCTGTTGCAGGAGATAATCTTATTAAATTTGCAAAAGCACAGGGAGTAGATGCTACTCTTGTTAAAGTCAGTGAAAAAAATGGGCTTTATGAAGCTGTTCTTTCAATGAATGGACAAGAGGTTCCTATTTATGTTACAAAAGATGGAAAAAATATGGCTGCTAGTTTAGTTCCTTTAACTGGAAGCACTGAACCTGAATGCAAAGCAGACACTGATTGTGCTCAAGGGCAAGTTTGTCAGTCTGGCTATTGTGTTGCGCAACCTAAAGATATTCCTAAATCTGACAAACCTAAGGTTGAATTATTTGTAATGGCTTATTGCCCTTATGGAACTCAATCTGAAAAAGGATTAATACCTACTATAAAAGCTTTGGGAAGCAAAATTGATGCTAAAATAAGATTTGTACATTATTTTATGCATGGAGATAAAGAAGAACAAGAAACTTATACTCAAGTATGCATAAGAGAAGAGCAGTCATCAAAATATTTAGATTATTTATCATGCTTTTTAGAAGCTGGTGATAGTCCTGGATGTTTGACTAAAATAGGAATTGATAAGACAAAGTTAAACACTTGTCTTGCAAATAATAGTACAAAAGCAAAAGAATACTATAAAGTAGATTCAGATTTAAGCAATAAATATGGTGTTCAGGGAAGCCCAACTTTGATTATCAATGGTGTTGAATCAAGTGCTGGAAGAGATTCTACAAGTTATTTAAATGGAATCTGTGCTGTATTTAATAGTGCACCTAGTGAATGTTCAAAAAAATTATCTTCAGATACTCCTGGAGCTGGTTTTGGTACAACAGCAACTCCAGCAGCTTCTGCAGCATCTGCAAGCACAGCTGGTTGCGCTAGTGCTTAAATATTTTAAACTATGAAAATTTCTGAATTAAAAGCAGGACAGGGAAATGTTAATGTTGAGGGCAATATTAAAGAAATGGGCGAGCCAAGGAGCTTTAACAAATTTGGGAGGCAATTAAGTGTTACCAATGCAATTTTAGAAGATGATTCTGGAAACATTAAATTAACTTTATGGAATGATGATATAACCAGATTTAAAGAAGGAGATTCTATAAAAATTGTCAATGGTTTTGTTAATGAATTTCAGGGAGAATCTCAATTAACTTCTGGAAAATTTGGAAGAATTGAAAAAGCTGGAGAAGGTGAAGGTAGTGAAACAGAAGGTTCTGAAGAAAGCTCAAAACCAAAGAGTTCTAAAAAATCCAATAAAAAATTAGATGAATTCAAAAAGGAAGAAGATTCTGAAGAGAGTGATGATTCTGAAGAATCAGAAGATGAAGATATTAAAGAAGTCGAGTATTAATTTTGTTTTAATGGTCTATATTTTTTAGGATGTATTAATTTTCCATATTTTTCTTCAACACAATAGACTCCTATATTCATACCTTGTCTTAATACTGCCCCTATTAAAGTTTTAAGTGGTGAAGTGAGATGTTCATTATCAAATTTTTCTACTGTTTCCCTATTTATTAGTTCTTCAAAACTCGGCCAATTTTTAAATATAGTCTCATGAAGTTTTGCACCTTTAAAAAAAGCATATTTTTCCCCTCTTGATTCTCTTTGCTGAATTCGGTAATCTATTGGTTCTGCAAAAATATATTCATATTTGTTCTCTAATCTTAATGCTAAATCTTCTACATGCTCTGGAAATTCTTTATAGTCATAATTAAGTGAAATAATTTCTATTTTATCCAGATATTCTGGAAGAACTATGATAGTATGTTGTTTTATGCATTCAATTGCAGTTCTTAATAAATAAGCCCCCCTTACTATTTCTCTTTCCTGAAATGCAATTCCTCTGTCTATTCCTTTTCTTAGGATTAATTCTATAATTTCTTCTAAGTTAAAATCTTTTCTGCTCTTGATTATCCAATAATCTTTTAAAAATTCAAGAATTGCT
>JAVHOF010000154.1:0-6883 GCA_036169915.1 Candidatus Pacearchaeota archaeon
TTCCCCCTGATACAAAAAGATGCGGGGAGATAAACAGAGATTAAAAAAGGATTAATAATAAGATTTAAAAACATATATTCAAGTATATAATATCTCTAAGTGAGCAGAAGAGTTCTGATATATTAAAAGATATTTATAAAAAATGACAAAATATAAAAACAAAGAATTAAAAAATATTCTAAATAAATTAGGAGATATATTAGGGGGATTATTTAGAAAAAAGTATATTAAATCCAATAAAATAGTTGCAGAATTGGGTGAACATTTTTCTTCAAAAATATTAAACTTAAATCTTAATAAAAAACCAAATGAAAAAGGATATGATGCTGTAGATAAAAATAATAAAAAAGTAGAGATTAAAACAAGACAGGCTCATCCAAGAAATCAAACTCCATATATCTACTCTGGTTTAAGTGGAAAGATTGATTATGAATATGCTTTATTGGTTTTAATAGATAAAAATTATTGGATTAAAGAAATTTGGAAAATTACAAAGAAAAATATTCAAAAATACAGAACTGAAAGAGGAAGTATAAACTTAACTAATAATAGAAAAAAAATAGCAACTAGGATTTATCCTTAAGTACTAAAATAGATAAACTTAAAATCTGAAGAATTCTTGTAAGATTATGGCATATAATGAAGTAGATACAAGGACAAAACTAATTGACCCAGTTTTAGAAAGAGTTGGCTGGAAGATTAAAGGAAGTTATGTCAAGGAAGAAGTTAATCCTGTTAAATCAAAATTTCAATTAAGAGAATATATTGGTCGTGAAGCTGGAATTGAAAGAAGAATAGATCGTTTTATTGATTACTTGCTTTTAGATGAAGACAGGAGTCCTATTGCAATAATAGAATCAAAAAAAACTTCACTTAATGTTGAAAAAGGAGATATACAAGCAAGAACTTATAGGGATGATATTGAAAAACAAATTAAAATAAAAATTCCTATTTTCTTAACTAATGGTGATAAATGGTATTATGTTGATGATTTGGATAGAAGAAGACAAGTAAAACTTCCATTTTCTCAAAAAGATTTGCATAGAATTGTAAGTTTAATGCAAAAAAGAAAAAATCCTGCTACAATTAAAATTAATTCAAGAATAGTTGATAGAAGAAGAGGAGTTGAAGCTGTAAAAGGAGTATTAGAACATTTTTCTAAGGGTTATAGAGAAGCATTAATTAATATGGCTACAGGAACTGGTAAAACAAGAGTTGCAATGGCAATTATTGAAGCACTTAGAAAAGCAGATTATATTCAAAAAGTATTATTTGTAACTGATAGAATTTCTTTGGGAAATCAAGCTAAGGAAAATGGTTTCAAGGAATTTTTTCCAGATGATCCTGTATGTGAATTAAATGAAGAAGGTTATTCGAACACAGCAAGACTTTATGTATCTACTATTCAAACTTTGATGTCTCCTCAAAAACCAAGAGGGAAATTCTACGAAAAATTCGGAACAGGAGCATTTGATTTAATTATTTTTGATGAAGCTCATAGGTCTTATTATGATAAGAATAATGATATATTCAAATATTTTGATGCTCTTAAAATAGGATTGACTGCTACACCATCAACAGTAGAAACAAGAGATACTTTTAATCTCTTTAATTGTGAGGGAAATAAACCAACTGTTAAATATGACTATGACTCTGCTGTAAATGATAAGGTTTTAGTCCCTTATGTTTCAGAAATTATTGAAACCAAAGTTTTATCGTTAGGAATTGAAGGAAAAAAATTAAGTAAAGAATTACAACAAAAGTTAAAAGAACAAGAAGAAGAACCTGAGAAATTTCAAACACCAGGTTCCAAATTTGAAAGATTTTTTACTGATGAAAAAACAAATGAATTAATAATTAGAGAATTTATTGAAAGATGCTATAAATCTGATGATGATCGTCCATGTAAAAGTATATTTTTTTGTGCAAGTGTAAAACATGCAGAAGCATTAGAATTACTTTTCCAAAAACTTTATCCTACTTTAGCTAAAGATGTAAAAGTAATTACTTCAGATAAATCTCGTTATATGGATGAAGTAAAAAGATTTGGGAAGAGAGATAATCCAAGAATTGCTTTGTCTGTTGGAGTTTTAGATACAGGCATAGATATTCCAGAGATAATGAATCTGGTTTTTGTTAAGCCAGTCATCTCTCCAATTAGATTTTGGCAAATGCTCGGAAGAGGGACAAGAAGTATTTCTGCTTGCAAATATAAAGAATGGCTTCCAACTAATAAAGATGGACAACATATAAAAGAAGATTTTTTAATATTAGATTTTAAGTTTGGAGAATGGTCTAATGTTTTAATGCATAAACTAAATGCTTCAAAACAAAAATCTTCTGGAACAGATGCTAAGACAAGAATATTCTTAGAACAAGTAGATACTTTAGAAAAGAATTTAAATGAAAAAGAAAAAAAGATTGTTGAAAAACAAATCAGAGATACTATTAAAGAAATTGATATAGAATCTCCCTTAGTTATTGAAAAAAAGGAGATTATCAAGAAAGTAATTTCTTCTAAATTTGATTTGAGAGAACATGTTAAAGAATTAAGAGAAGAAATTGCTCCACTTTTAATTTACACTCCTTCTGAAAATGCCAAGGTTTATGGATTTATTTCTAAATGTATTAAATTATTTAATTATATCAAAGAAAACAACAAAGAAAAAATAGGAAATGTAGAAGAATTTGTAGTTGAAAAAGTAGAATCCATTTGGGATAAAAATTTAGATGCAATAAAACAAAAGCAAGAAGATTTAATAAAAATTCAGCAAGAGCTATTTTGGGAAGAAATTACATTTGAAGATGTTGATTTTTTAATTAGAGCTATTGCTCCTCTAATGATTTTCTATGAACCAAATAGAAAGAATATGATAAAAATTAATGCTCCAGATATTGTTTTGAAAGTAGAAAAGGAAATAATGCAAGTAAAAGAAGATCCTGATTATCAATATTTTATTAATAGTAATAAATTATTAAAAAAGATAAAAGAAGGCGAAGGGGTTACATCTGAAGAACTTATTGAAATTGAAAGCAAATTAAAAGAGCTTAATCCTACTTGGACAATAGAAAATATTCAAAGAGATAGGGATTTTGTTGTCTTCTTAAGAGGATTATTAGAAATAAAAAACTTGCCAGACCCCCAAGAGATGATTAAATGGGAATTTGATAAACATGTAGCTAGTAAAAATGAGCATTATAATTCTGAGCAATTAAAATTCTTGAGGCTATTAGAACAAGTTTTTGTTAGAGCAAAACATATTGAATTAAAAAATTTTGCAGAACATCCATTAGCAGAGGGCAGACCTCTAGATGTTTTTACTAAAGAACAGCTTGAAATAATTGTCCTAAAGTGCAATAAATTAAGGTGGAAGTAAGATGGAAATAAAAAAATTTGATTGTGATGTTTTAAGTACTGGTTTCTTAGATGAAAGTGGAGATTCTGGAAAAAAAGGAACAAAATGTTTAGTATTAACATATATTTGCACAAAAGATGGAAAAAAAATTGAGAAGATACTCAAAAAAACAAAAGAGCAATTAAAAAGAACAAAGAAAGGAGAACGATGGTTAAATCGTCTTGGTGGAGAAATAAAATTTAATTCTTTTCCAGACCAGCGTATTCTAATAAAAACTCTAGAAAACTTATCTAAACTAAAGCTAAAGATCAGATTTACTACAATCTACAAAGGAGATCATAATATTACAGATGGAGAAAGGGGACAGATACTTTTAGATTTATTAGTTGAAAGTTTTAGAACTCATGATTGTATGCCTAAAAAAATAATCGTAGATAAAGATTATTTTAAGAATAAAAAGATTGCATACTTAATTGTTCGAAATTATGAAGAAGTATCCTATGAAAATAAAAAAGAAAAAGGGTTTAGTTGTAATGTTTCTCTTTTAGAAGAAGAACAAAAACCTGCTAATGGAGAATATAATTTGATAATATCTATAAAACATGAAAATTCTAAAATTCATCCAGAACTCCAAGCAGTCGATTTAATTAGTGGGGCAATATTTCAAGAAATGGAAAGACAAGATAAAACTTACACAGAAATAATAAGAAAAAATAGTGAGATAATGGGAAGAATAAATAAACCAAAATAAAAATGATTTTGTTACAAAACCCTCCTACTAGTCTATCCCATCAACAGTGGTTGGTGGGCACCTTTCGGAATTCGTTCGAAAGGGATTTTATATGTAACAATATACTTAGTGAGTGAGTATATATAAAATTAACTGATGATAATATTAAGCAAAAAGGTGTATACACCTTTTTATATAAATATTTAAATAGTCATATTTTATGATTCTATTATGGTTTTGAAAAATAATCCTTTAAGTGGTGAAGAAAGGAAGATTGTTTCTACTAGATTGTATGCAAGCGAATTTCTTTATTTCAAGAAGATTTGCGAAAAAGAAAATAAAACTGTTAATGCAAAATTAAAAGAAATTGTTCTGGAAGAAATAAAAAAGAAGTTTGGAGATATTTTGGAGGAGAAAAAATGAAAGAATTTGATTATTATATTTTTATAGACTATTCTGAGAAGCTAATTGGTTATTCTATAATAGAAAACAAAAAATTAAAAGAACTAATCCCAAAAATTTCAAGATTTAAACATTATAGAGTTGCACGAGATAAAAAGTTATATTTAAAAAATATCAAAAAAACCATCAAAAGAGATAACTTAAAATCCTCATTTTTAAAATTGAAAATAAAAGAGATATATAAAAACATGAAAATTTATTTGGATATCTTAGAATTCTTAAAAAAACATGAAAATTGTATAATTTTCATTTCAGTAGATAATAGCCAATATCTTACCTTTAGAAAAATGGTCAATATTGTTGATGGGGAAAACATAATCATAAAACAAGAGAGCGAACTTGTTGAAGGAACACCCGAATATAAAGCGAGTCTTGTTTTGGATAATTTATTAAATATCGAGAGGTTAAAAGAATGATCAAAAGAATAAAATGTAGGGTAAGAGCGTCCTTCTATCCTACTCCCCATAACAAAATATGGCTTTCGTCAGGTCGCATTCCCCTGCATATATATTATAATAATAACCAGTATATAAATTTTATGGTTATAAGAAAGAAGATTGGTGTGGAGATAGAAGAATGAGTGAAATATGTAAAACCTGCCATAAGAACTTTGATTCAGGAATTTGGATGTCACCGCAATTCGTAGATGAGAAAGTTTTATTGTTTTGTTCAGATAAATGCAAGAATAAATATATCCAGATGAAACTTGAAAGAATCAAAGTAAATTATCCAAAATATTATCAGAAGATAATGAAACAACCCCTGAAAAAACAGGGTTTTTATAATTTTGAGGTGAAGGGGAAAAATGAGTCTAAAAACTAACTTAATTTTTTTAGTAATATTTGGTATAGTTGGATTTATTATAAATAAAATCTGGGATTTTAATCCTACAGAATATTGGGCTAAATTTGGAACCGCAAGTATTGGGATATCTTTACTTCTAACCTATCTTCCAGCAGTTTTCAATCCAGAAGATGTTGTTGGAAACATTGATAAACTTATGAACTGGTTTGTAGCAGTTCTTCCTGGAACAATAATTGGAGATTTAGCTGGACAAATTGTTTCAAGTTTAACTGGGGGGGAAAATGATAAACTTCTCTAAATGGTTTCTTAATAATTGGGGAATTATTATATCAATTCTATTATCTATTATTGCTATATTATTTACAGCTTTGAGAGATTTTATTCTCCCTTATTTTTTTAAACCCAAACTTAAGATATCCTATATTTCTATTCCGCCCTATAAAAGACATTCAATTGTTTTGACAGGGTCGATACTTTCAGCATTTGATAGATTTAAAGTTGAGAACATAGGAAAGTCTACAGCAAAAAATTGTAGATGCCAAATATATCAAATTGTAGATAGCAAAAAAAATAAGCTCGATTTACAAGGATTCCCTTTAAGATGGGCTAACTGGCCAGATATGTTAAGCGGTTTTGAGAAAAAAGAAAGATTAAATATAGGGGTTGGAGAAAGTGAATTTGTAGATTTTGTGTATATGAGGGGGGATGATACAACTAAGATTTTTTTGAGCAGTTATGACCCTAGTATACTTGGAAAAGGTGATAACCTCTATATAGACAATTATAATATTGATGTAATTATAAGTGGAGATAACTTTAAACCATATATTGCAAGATTCAAAATAGGAAAACAGGCTAAGGTAGATGGTTTTGAAGTAAAATTATTAGATGTTAAAAGAAAATGAAAACTAAACAATTGTCTCAAGGATGGAAAGAAGTTGAACTAAAAGAGATTATAGAATGCGTTGAAAATGGCAATAGACCTAAAGGGGGTGTTGGTAGTTTAAAAGAAGGAATACCAAGTATAGGTGGAGAACACATAAATAAAAATGGAGGATTTAATTTTTCTAATATTAAATTTATTTCAGAAGAATTTTTTAATTCTCAAAGAAGAGGTATAATTCAACAAGGAGATGTTTTAGTTGTAAAAGATGGTGCAACAACTGGAAGAGTTACATTTGTTTCTACAGATAATTTTCCCTATAAAAAAGCATTAGTTAATGAACATGTTTTTATTCTACGACCAAATAATTCAGCTATTAATCCAAAGTTTTTGTTTTATTATTTATTTGGTAAAAATGGACAAAAACAAATATTAGATAATTTTCATGGTTCAGCTCAAGGTGGAATAAATACTCAATTTGTTAAAAAGGTCATACTTTTACTTCCCCCTCTTCTAATTCAAAAATACATCGTAGCAATTCTTGAAAAAGCAGAAAAAGTTAAGGCAAATGGAGATAACACTGAAAAGTTACTTGATGAATATTTGAAAAGTGTCTTTAATGAGATGTTTTATAATAAGGGGTTTGAA
>JAVHOF010000154.1:6983-8095 GCA_036169915.1 Candidatus Pacearchaeota archaeon
TTCAGCAAAAATTTGCCTCAATTGTTGAACAAGTAGAGGATATGAAAGAAAATGTTAAGAAAACTAAACAGAATGCTGAAGAATTGTTTAATTCTTTGATGACTAAAGCATTTAGGGGAGAGTTGTGAAGGTGGAATCTAGAACGATTAACCTCAATCAAGAGCAAATAGAAGCAATTAATACTATTAATGGAAATTTATTAATAATTGCAAGTGCGGGAACTGGAAAAACTACTACAATTGTTGAAAGATATGTAAATTTAGTTAAAAATCAGGGATATTCTCAAGATGAAGTTATGATGACAACCTTTACAAATAAAGCAGCAAAAGACATGATAGATAAAATTTCAAAAAGAACAGATAAGCTTCCTGTTTGGATAGGAACAATGCACTCTTTATTTTTAAGAATTTTAAGAGAAAATGCCCAATTAATATTAAAAAACTCTAATTTTACCTTGATCACTGATGACTCTGAGAAAAAGAAAATAATCAAGGAAATAGCAAAAAAAGAAAAAATTGAAGCGAATGCAGATGAAATTAATTATATTATCAAAATGATATCTATTTTTAAGGGTCTTGGAATATTTTCTGAAAATCTTGCATATAATAGAGAACTAGATTCAGTTGAAGAAATAAAAAAACATGAAGCATTGTTTGAAGATGAAGTTGTTTATATTAGCACTGAAATAGAAAATAAAAGAGTTCTTTTTTATAAAAAATATCAAGACTTTTTAAAGAATTCTAATTTATTGGATTTTGATGATATATTGCTTTACACCTTAGAGTTATTTGAAAAATATCCCGATATAAAAGAAAAATATTCAAAAATATTTAGGGCAATAATGGTTGATGAAGCACAGGATTTGAATGTTGTTCAAGTAAGAATCCTTAATCATCTTGTTAATAATAATGTTTGTTTGATCGGAGATGATTGCCAAAATATATATGAATGGAGGGGAAGCTCTAACGAGCTTGTTTTTCAATTTGAAGAAAAACATAAAAAAATTGTTTTAGAAGATAACTACAGGTCAACAGAGAATATTATTAATGCAGTTAACAAAACAATAAACAGCATGAAATTTAAAATTTCAAAAAAGCTGAAATGTACTAAAG
>JAVHOF010000155.1:0-1735 GCA_036169915.1 Candidatus Pacearchaeota archaeon
AAAGCCTCAAATTATTTTACAAATCAAAGACTTCTCTTGTCTGTATAATTTGATACTAAAAACTTTTTTCAAACAATCTATTTATAGAATCATTTTCAGATATTTGTATAAATTCTTCTGGAGCAATTGGAAAAAAATCTTCTTGAGAAAGACTTGAAGTAAATTTCCTTATGCCAGATTCTAAAACTTTGGATACTGGAATCCAGAACCAAGTTCTATAATCATAATCTTCATTAGATATTGCATACCATATCTGAAGATTAAAAACTCTTTGAAGAGAAGAATATCTTTTTGCTTCTTTCTCGTCAATACAATAATTTTTGTATTTAGAATCTAATTTTTTATTTTTAACATCAACAAAAATAAATCCAAAATTTGGAAGCAAAATTATAAAATCAGGACGTTTGCCATAATCTTCGTCTTTAAAAACTGAAGAAAATGTTTCTTTATCCTGTTGAATATATAAATAAGGAATTTTATGTTTATCTAGCCATTTTTTAAATGCAAGCTCTGCTTCGTCACCAATTTTTTTAATATCACTATCTTCCATTTTATTTTATAGATAATGGATTATTTAATTTTTTCCTTGTCAAATAAAGAACTTAAAATAAATTTTTCATCATCATAAAGCATATAAACTAATTTAATTTACATCATATTCAAAGAGGCGGGTGAAAAGACTTATAGTAAATGAAATTAATAATATACAATTTCATTTCCTAAATAGTAAAGGAATAAATTTTAAGAAAAATTTATTTCCTTTCCTATAATCAATATCTTTCAACTTTTTCTGATGATTGATATTGATAAATTAAAAGGAGTTTGTCTTCCTTATCTGCCTCTTTCTATATTAAATGAAATATATTTTGAATATTGATATAATTTAAAAACTATAAAAAATTTTTAGATTATGCAAGAACAAAAAAATGACAATGAGTATTTTATTATTATAAGAGATTCTAGTGGAAGATATATTTCTAAATGTTATAAAAGTGAAAAAGATTTTAAAGAGAAAAGATGGGATATTGAAGGATTATTAATAAGTGAAGGTATTTCTAAACGATGTGCTGAAAAAATATGTTTGGATTTTAATGATTCTCATTTTCCAATACCTGGACTTGAGAAGTTTATGATTTGAAGCACACACACCATACACACACAACCACAAGCTTTAAAATCTTATGATTCTTATTGTTTTTGTGAGTGGGAAAATCAACTTTCGGGATTCGGCTGTTAAATCAGCGAGTTTTATAATAAGAACTGAATTCTGAGGAAGGTCTGCCCATCCTCTAATAAAATTAGAGTTAGTAATAAAATCATCTTTTGAAAGAAAGATTGTCGCGAGACAAAGCTCTGGAACAGAAACGACACAGTCTTGTCTGAGTAATGAACCTTGAGGGAAACTTAGAAGGCAAGAATTTGATGAAACGGCTAACTTGATTGATGCAAGGGTAAACTAAAATTAATAGTTACGCCTGCTAACTGCTTAGATGAGCAAGTCAGATGTTGACACAAACTGTCAATGCATAAATAATGTGTTGAGTTTGACAAAAGGTGGCCTATTTCTCACTCACAATTTTTTCATATAAATCAATAAGTTTTGTTTGCAAACAGCATTAACAGAAGTTTTAAATAACATGTTTATATATTTATTTTATGAGGGGGAGTAGCTCAGTGGGAGAGCACTACGCTGAAGACGTAGGTGTCGCGTGTTCGATTCACGCCTCCCCCAGTT
>JAVHOF010000156.1:0-1727 GCA_036169915.1 Candidatus Pacearchaeota archaeon
GCTTTTAGCTTCCGTGTGATAGACATATCACTCAACTTGGCCCCTTTTTTATTTAACTTCTGATCATGGTGAAAACAAATGATAGAATCTGAAATAGATATCTTTGAAGCACTTCGTGAAGAACAAGCAAAAACAAAAAGAATTCTTAGTTTAGTACATGAAGCTTTAGTCATTAAATGGGAAAGAAGGCTTACGGACGAAGAAGCTGATTTACTATGGGGTTTAAAAAATAATGCTATTTGTTTTATGGATTATGGCGATAATCCAATTCCTATAAACAAAAGTATCATTAATGGACACATTCAATCTTGTGAAGAATAAGATCATATAATTCTAAAGCTTGGTAGAGACCTCGTTGATCTTGGAATAGAACTGGTGATGAAACATGTCTAGTAGAACAGTACACGAATGTGATAGATGTGGTAAAGAAAGTACATTGGCCACACGTAGATTACTTATGTGTAAGGCTCCTATGGCCGAATGGATAAAATCTGATATAGAGTTATGTTATAATTGCGAAAAAGAACTTGATCCTATATTAATAAAACATAGAAATGAAATCAATGATTGGATGATGAAAGGTAATAGATACGGTAATGGAACAAACTGATACTCAAGTACATGTAGAAATATATTCTAATAAGAATGAAGTGTATTTCGGCGCGGATCATAATAATAAACAAATAATTGCCAACGCCATTTCCCATTCCATTCAAATTGAAAACCTAGGTAAAGAAAATAGTCAAGAAACAATATTTGAAATTATAACTAGTATAATGTTATCTAAACAAAATATGAAAGAACTTCATAAATATATTCATAAACTAGAGAAGGCAGAAAAACATGTATAAAAAATCAATATGGAAAAAGATTTGGTTTAGTAATTTTAGTTATCATATCAGAGCTATATATCCTCCTAATATATTAAGAAAAAGATTACGTAAAGCATACGGTCTAGAAAGTATCTCTGGAGTAAAACAGCGGTTAAATGTTGGAGTTTCCGTATCAGACGCATGGTCATTTGATAATTATCTAGCACAGGTTATCGCTCAAGGAGTTAAGTTTGTAAGAGATGATCGTTGTGTTGGAACTCCATGTCGTATATATGATGAAAACAATAAAGTTATTTATGAAGCCAGCATAGAGTATACTAAACCAGCCTCTGATTTAGATAATGGAAAAGAGACTGATTATACACATGATGAAGGAATGGAAATATGGGCCTCAATTCTAAATCAGATTATTGAAGGCTTTGAAAAGTATGATACTATGATTGAAGCTTTTGAATGGATAGAAAATAAGAAAGATATAAGAGAATTGTCTAAAGAGGAAGTAGAAGAACTCGAAAAGAAATTTGATATTGCTTTCAAACTTCTTCATAATAACTTCTCAGGTCTATGGACATAAAGAAATCAAAGATTTTCGCAAAACATAGTTTCTTAGAATAACTTTATTTAAAACTGGGTGTGGCGTAGTTTGGTAACGCATATCGTTTGGGACGATGAGACCGGGAGTTCGATTCTCTCCACCCAGATATGGTGTGATGATATATTTATATTATTACATCATTTGTAGCTACTGGAAGATATTATAGCGATATAGATGTTATTTAGCGTCGGTACAGATAGCTGTGACATAGTTTAAGATAGAAAACATTCAGTACGTCTACACAATGGCTACTAGAAATGTTGGTTGAATGGCAATTCTTTGTGAGAAGACCCAGATAC
>JAVHOF010000157.1:0-5871 GCA_036169915.1 Candidatus Pacearchaeota archaeon
CAAAAACTTCTGAATGTTTTTGAGCGCATCCTAAAAACAAGTGCCTGTTACAAACCACACACTTTAGTGTGTGGTGGCACATTGTTTTTTTGATATTAGAATTTTTAAACACAGCTCTTAACGCAGTTCCCAGGTCGCTCTTCTGATACAGGATATGAAGCTACCACTGCTGGATTTATTCTTTCACAAGCAAGGCATTTAAATCCTGCAGAGCATTGAGAGTCGCTTATGCAATTTTCACCTTCAGAAGATCCAAAAATTGATACAGCCTGTCCAGAAATTGGAATATTTTTATATAAATAAATTCCCAAAAAAATTAATAGAATTAATACTGCAATTATTATAAGGATTATTTTTTTGTCTAGACCTTTTTTAGAATTATTATTCTTTTTAATCACTTTTTTTATCATAGGGTGTAATATATATTTTTAAGTTTATAAATATGAGCCTGCGCGGATTTGAACCGCGGACCCCCGCCTTTCTTAGCTTGTTGACTTGCTTAGAAAATAAATTTCTAGCGAAACCTATTCTTATAAGAGCGGTGCTCTAACCGGGCTGAGCTACAGGCTCAGGCTCATTTATATAGTGAAAGACAAATTTATGTCTTTCCCTTGATAGTAAAGGCGCTTTTTGATAGTTATCAGCGTCCTTTACTATAGTAAAGATATTTGCTGTTTTTAAGTTTATTGGATAATTATTTAAACTTGATTAATTCCTTAATTTTATGTTAATTGGTTTGGTTGGTAAGCCTAGTTGTGGGAAATCGACTTTTTTTAAAGCATGCACGCTTGCAGATGTGCTTATAGCACCATATCCTTTTGCAACAATAAAACCTAATCATGGGATTGGTTATGTAAAAATAGATTGTCTTGACAAAGATTTGGGTGTTAAATGCAATCCTCACAAAGGTTATTGCATAAATGGAAAGAGATTTGTTCCTGTTGATTTGATGGATGTTGCTGGATTAGTTGAAGGGGCTAGCGAAGGAAAGGGATTGGGAAATGAATTTTTAAGTGATTTAAGTTCTGCTGATGCATTTATTCATATTGTTGATATAAGTGGAGAAACAGATTCAGGTGGAAAAGAAACAAAGGGCTATAATCCTGTTCAGGATATTAAAATGCTTGAAAATGAACTTGATTTATGGTATCTTGGAATTCTGAAAAAAGTTTGGAAAGGATTTGCAAGAGCTGTTCAGCAAACAAAAGAAGAACTTCATAAGGGAATTGCAAAACAATTTTCAGGATTAAAAGTTACTGAAGAAGATGTTAAAAGAATTTTGATCAAGCTCAAATATAATGTTGAAAAACCTTCTGAATGGACAGATGAACAATTATTAAGTTTTTCACATGAACTAAGACATTTTACAAAACCCATGATTATTGCTGCAAATAAATGTGATAGGCCAGATAGTTTTGAAAATTTAGAGAAATTAAAAAAAGCATATCCTTTCTTGTTGATTGTTCCCTGCAGTGCAGATTCTGAATTAGCTTTAAGACAAGCAAATAATGCAGGATTAATTGAATATGTTCCAGGAGATTCTGATTTTAAGGTTTTAAAAGATTTAAATTCTGGACAAAAGGAAGCTCTTGAATCAATTAGAAAAAATGTTTTAAAAGTTTATGGAAATACTGGTGTACAGGAAGTTTTGAATAAAACTGTTTTTGAATTATTAAAATATATTGCAATATTTCCTGCTGGCGTGCATAAGCTTGCTGATTCAAAAGGCAATGTTCTTCCTGATTGTTTTTTGCTTCCCGAAGGTTCGACTGCATTAGATTTTGCTTTTGCAATACATACTGATTTAGGGAAGAATTTTATTAAAGCAATTGATGTCAAAACAAAGCAGGCTGTTGGAAAAGAGCATAAATTAAAACATAGAGATGGACTTGAGATTATTACACGATAGACATCAGAGTTTATTAAATAAAAATATAATTTAAAATATATTTTTGAGAAGAAGTTTCTTTATAAACTAATTTTGGGATTTTGTTGTTTAATATGAAATTAGAAATATTATCATTAACAGATGAACAGAGCGATAGGTTAGTTGATTTGTTAAAAAAAAGAGGATTTGATATTAAAGCAAGTGGACATGTAATTGTTAAAGAATATGTTGAAAATTTTCCAACCAATGAAGATAATTTGCCTTTGCCTGTTGGTTATTTAGCAGGCAGTGATTTATTTTTAGTTAACCTAAATACTAATTTTCCAGAAGATTATCATGAAAGATTAAGACAACTTTATCAAGAGGTTATAAAATGACTGAAAAATATGTTTATTCATTTAAAGAGGGAAATAAAGATATGAAGGAAATTCTTGGAGGCAAGGGCGCGAATCTTGCTGAAATGACTTCTATTGGGCTTCCTGTTCCAGCAGGATTTACAATAACTACAACTGCATGCGAGCTTTATTACAAAAGTGGAAAGAAATTGAATGATGAGATAAAATTGCAGATATCAAAAAAATTAATTGAACTGCAAAATGAAATGGGGAAAAGATTAGGAGATAAAAATGACCCTTTGCTGGTTTCTGTCAGAAGCGGTGCTGCTGCATCAATGCCTGGAATGATGGACACTATTTTAAATTTAGGGCTGAATGATGAAACTGTTGAAGGAATTGCAATTAAAACTGGAAATCCCAGATTTGCTTATGATTCCTATAGAAGATTTATTCAGATGTTTGGAAGTGTTGTGATGAATGTCAAACATGAATTATTTGAGGAAATATTGCAGAGATTAAAGGATCAGAAAGGGATAAAATTTGACAATGAATTCAGCACTGATGATTTAAAAGATATTGTTGATATGTATAAACAGCTTATTGAATTTAAAACAGGAAAAAATTTTCCTTTTAATTCTTATGAACAATTGGATATGGCTATTGATGCTGTTTTTAATTCATGGAATAATGAAAGAGCAATTATTTACAGAAGGATGAATAATATTCATGGACTTTTGGGAACTGCAGTTAATATACAATCAATGGTTTTTGGGAATATGGGTGAGGATTCTGGAACAGGAGTTTGTTTTACAAGAAATCCTTCAACTGGAGAGAACAAGTTTTATGGAGAGTTTTTAATGAATGCCCAGGGAGAAGATGTTGTTGCTGGAATAAGAACTCCAAAGAGAATAGATGAACTTGAAAAAATAAATCCTGAAATTTATAGGCAATTATTGAGTATAAGATATAAATTGGAAAATCATTATAAAGATATGCAGGATATTGAATTTACAATTGAAAGAAACAAATTATATATATTGCAGACTAGAAATGGAAAGAGAACTGCTCATGCTGCTGTTAGAATTGCTGTTGAAATGGTTGAAGAAGGATTAATAGATAAAGAAACTGCAATACTTAGAGTTGATCCGAGTTCTTTAAATCAATTACTGCATAAGCAATTAGATAATAATGCAAAGAAAAGTGCTAGATTATTGGCTAAAGGATTACCTGCTTCACCTGGTGCAGGTGTTGGAAAAATAGTATTTAATGCTGAAGATGCTTATGTCTGGGCTAATGAAAAAAGAGAAAATGTTATTCTTGTGAGGCTTGAAACAAGTCCTGAAGATATTGAAGGAATGCACTGCTCAAGTGGTATCTTGACTGCAAGGGGTGGAATGACTTCACATGCAGCTGTTGTTGCAAGAGGAATGGGTAAATGCTGTGTTGCTGGTTGTTCTGAACTAGTTGTTGATGAACGCAGTAAAACTATGGAAATTAATGGGATAAGACTAAGAGAAGGAGATGTTATTAGTTTAGATGGAAGTACAGGAGAAGTTTTTCTTGGAGGTTTAAATTTAGTTGAACCGGGTTTATCTGGAAATTTCGGTAAATTAATGGAATGGGCTGACAGGACAAGAAAACTTGGAGTAAGAACAAACGCAGACACTCCAAAAGATGCTGAGACTGCTTTTAATTTTGGGGCTGAAGGAATTGGATTATGCAGAACAGAGCATATGTTTTTTGAAGAGACAAGAATCAAGGTTGTTAGAGAAATGATTTTAGCTGAAACAAAAATTGAAAGAGAAAAGGCTTTGGCTAAATTGCTTCCAATGCAGAGAGGAGATTTTTATTCTTTATTTTCAATAATGAAAGGAATGCCTGTTACAATAAGATTTTTAGATCCTCCTTTGCATGAATTTTTGCCAAAGGAAGAAAAAGATATTAATGAAATTGCAAGGGAAATGAATGTTCTTCCACAAAAACTTAAGGAAAAAATTGATGAGTTGCATGAATTTAATCCAATGCTTGGACATAGAGGATGCAGACTTGGAATTTTTTATCCTGAAATAACTGAAATGCAATCAAGAGCTGTATTTGAGGCTGCTGCTCAGATTATAAAAGAAGGAAAAAAGGTTATTCCTGAAGTAATGATTCCTCTTGTTGGAAAAACTGAAGAATTAACACATCAATTAAAAATTGTAAGAGATATAGCTGATAAAGTTATGCAGGAACAAAGAGTTGAAATTGAATATAAATTAGGTACAATGATAGAAGTTCCTAGAGGAGCAATTACTGCAAATGAACTTGCTGTTGAAGCTGAATTTTTTTCATTTGGAACAAATGATTTGACTCAAATGGGATGCGGGTTTTCAAGGGATGATTCAGGAAAATTCTTAAAGCAATATGTTGAACTTGGAATTTATAAAAGAGATCCTTTTGAATCATTGGACCAAGAAGGTGTTGGAGAATTAATGAAAATAGCTATTCAAAAAGCAAAGCCTGTAAGGCCTAATATAAAATTAGGAATTTGCGGTGAACATGGCGGAGATCCTGAAACAATTGAGTTCTGCCATAGAATTGGTTTGACTTATGTTAGTTGTTCACCGTTCAGAGTTCCAATTGCAAGACTTGCAGCTGCCCAAGCTGCTGTAAAGGAAAAGAAAAGAGAAAATGAAGAATCTGTTAAAAAAGCAATGATGAAATCAATTGAAGAAATAAGAAAGAAATTTGGAAAAACAATTTCAATTGATGAATTGGAAAAAGAAATGTGCAATATGATTGGTGGAAAGAGTGTGTATTCTACTGCGTGAGATTTATGGTATTTTTAATAGCTTTTGTTTCTTTGGATGAAAGATTGCATAAAGAACTTGGTTCATTAAGTCCAAAAGAATTTATGGATTTGGTTGAAGAAAATCCTGTATATACAGATTTATATGCACATTATTTATTCCAGTTAGCTGAGCTTGATTTTTTTGATAAAGTAATGACAGAGGCAGAAAAAAGAGGTTATGGATTTTGAAAGTTATTTTTTATTACACATTTATTTAAAAATGATATTTTATATATAATTTTATGAGTTTAGATATACCTGAGATGATTAGTGCCTACAAATGTGGTAAGTGCAGTGCTTTATTTGAAAATAAAGGAGATTCAAGAGAAGCAATAGAACATTGCAGAAAACCTGTTTTAGAAATTCCTGCAGGTTTTGTTTTAACAGAACTCTTTGCAAAAGATATTCCAATGGGAGTTTTAGTTGTTGGAAAAAGAATAAGAATTACTTCAGGCCATGTTTCAGTCCATCAAGTTTCAAGCTATAATTTTTCTGATAAAAGTTTAAGCAATCCAGATTTACTTTATCCAACTACAATTTTAGCAGGCATTGGAAATAAAACTTATCGATTTTTAACTCCTGGAGATTTAGATAAGTTTTATAGAATCAGAGAAGATTTAACTCAAAAATTACAACTATCTGAGAGGTTCATCACTGATCCAGAAGGAATTCCTGCTTTTGAAAAATTATTAGAAGAAGCACAATAATATCATAGGATTCTTTAAATTAAAGTTTATTTTAACTTCTTTAATATATCTTCTGCGATTTTATCTATTTCCTGATTGCCATTTATTTTTATTAAAATATTTTTATATTCT
>JAVHOF010000157.1:5971-7974 GCA_036169915.1 Candidatus Pacearchaeota archaeon
GATTTTATCTATTTCCTGATTGCCATTTATTTTTATTAAAATATTTTTATATTCTTTTAAAATAGGTTCTGTTTCATTATGATAAATTTTAAGGCGCTTTTTAATTGCATCTGGATTATCATCTGTTCTTCTATATAATTCTTCTTTGCATAGATTACATATATTTTTATTTTTAGGTGGATTTGTCAGGATGTTATAAACTGCTCCACATTTCCTGCAAGATAATCTTGAGGAAATTCTTTCTATTGCAAGTTCATCTGAAAGAGTTATTTCAACGACTTTGTCTATTTTAGTCATGTTTTTTAAGAGATTTACTTGATTCATGTTTCTTGGTGTTCCGTCTAGTATAAATCCATTTTTACAATCTTCTTTTAAAATTCTCTGCTCAAGCAATTTTATTACAAGTTCATCTGAAATAAGATTGCCTGAATTCATCTGTGTTCTTAATTCTTCTCCAAGCTCTCCTATTGCATTTCTAAGCAAATCTCCTGTTGATATGTGTGGGATTTTTAGTTGTTCTGAAAGAATCTTTGCCTGAGTTCCTTTTCCACTTCCTTGCGGACCGATAAATATTAGTTTCATCTTTTTTAATTTTAATAGAATGGAAAAAGAGGTTTAAAAACTCTATTAAAAAGATTTATAATGTTTTATTTCAAACATGTCCTGGTGCAAGAATTTCATAGTTGACTTTTTTTAATTTATCCAATGAATCTCTCATTTTTTCAGGCTCTGATTCTGGAAAATCAGTCCTTCCTATTCCAATGTTGAATATTGTATCTCCTGAAAAAAGCACTTCTTCATACAAAAAGCATATAGAATCTTTTGTATGCCCTGGCGTTTCAATAACTCTCCATCTTGGAAGCAGAAATTCCTTTATATTTTCTCTTGAAATAATTTTTGCATTTGGAAATAAATCTAAATTTTGAATATGATCTGAGTGTGTGTGGGTTAAAAGAACATAGTGAATATCTCGGGGCTCTATTTTTAATTTTTTAAGCTCATGCAAAAGTTCTTCTTCATTATCTTTTGAAGAAGTATCAACTAATATGTTGTGCTGTCCCATTCTTATGACATATACACATGAGCCAAATCTTTTGAAGTATAATTGCCAGATGTTTGGTCTCATGTTTATTATTGCCATTCTGAAATAATTTCTTTTATTGAAATTATAAGTGAGTATATTGAAGCAAAAAGAAATAAAGCAAAAATTAAAGTGACATTGCTGTTTTCTTTAATAATAATTCCTAGTATAAGATATTTTAAATAAACAAATATTGAAATAGCTATAAATATTATTGAAATGATTCCTATGTATAAATATTTATTTAATAAAATTTTGTTTATCATTTATTTAACAGATTAACAAGTTTTAAATAGATTTTTATATTCAATAATCTATGAGAAAAAGAGATAAAGTTCTATATTTAAATGAAGAGTTTGATGTTCTTCCTTATTATTCTAGGGCAGCTCCTTTGCTTTTTAATTTTCTGAAAAATAAAGAGATAGCCAGTAAAATACATCTTGAGGATTTATTTTTTCTGAAAAGAGGTTCAAAAAATAAGCCTCTTTATATTAATGATTTTTCTGTTGTTGATAAAAAAATGCTTAAATTAAGGAAACTTCATCTAAAGGATGTTAGGAATAAATTAAATGAAAAACAAGTTCTGGTTTGGGATTATTTTGTTCCTAGAAAACTTATCCAGTTTTTTTATGCTACAAATGGAGAAGGCATTGGAAAACCAATTGAAAGAATTTTCATTGACATCGATAGAAGAAAGCACACAGCTGATGATGCAAGAATTATTGTTTTGAATTTAGTTAAATTAATTAAAGATGATGATGAGTTTAATAAATTGGTTGTGGTTAGAAAGACAGTTGTTCTATGGACCGGAGCTAGTTTCCATGTTATTATTTTATTAAAAAAAAATATTGATTTGAAATTTTATAATAAATATTTAATTGAGAAGAAATCTACATCCTTTAGGATGTAGTCTTCCCAACAA
>JAVHOF010000158.1:0-7974 GCA_036169915.1 Candidatus Pacearchaeota archaeon
TCATTCATTAGTATTTCCTTTCTCTTTTAATTTTCTTGTAGCATAAGATCGATTGAAATATGCATAATCAGGGTCAATCTCTATTGCTTTATCTAAATCCGCAATAGCTCCTTCATAATCTTCTAAGTTGTTTTTAGCAATTCCTCGATTATAATATCCAGTTGCATTATTAGGATCAATTGCTATTACTTTATCATAGTCTGCAATGGCTTCTTTATACGTTTTTAAGTTATGTTTAACAATTCCTCTATTGTTATATGCATCAGCATAATTAGGATCAATCTCTATTGCTTTAGTAAAGTCAGAAATAGCATTTCTATAACTTTCTATGTCATCGTACGCTACACCTCTATTGTTATATGCTTTTGCATAATTAGGTTTAATGCCAATAGCTATTCTATAGTCAGAAATAGCCCCCTCATAGTCTTTTAAATTTAGTCTGATGCTTCCACGCTTGTTGTATGCTTTTGCATAATTAGGGTTGACGCAAATAGCTCTTGTAAAATAATAGGATGCATAATTATATTCTTTCAATTTAGCATATGTTTTACCCAGTTTATAATATAGCTTAGGGTTATCGTCTCCCGCAACTATTTTGTCAGTAATTGCTTTCGCCAGTTTTTCTAAATTAGATTTTTTCATTATTTAACTTCATTTTTTTGTGTTTAATATATTCTCATAAATATAGCAACCTGTGTTACAGTAACCTTTGTTGTTATAAACTATTTGCAAATATAACTTATTTTTTAGAATTAATCAAATTAATATTTATTTTATGCTTTACGCTCTGGTTGAATTAATGGAGTGGGTACACTATAAGGGTCTTTTTCTTTTTCCTTTGTAGGTGTTTCTATTACTTCTTTTTCAGTTTCTGTAGTGTTATTAGAATATGTTTTCATATTATCCTTTATTTATAATTAATTTAAATTATTGCCTATATATTCATACTGCTGAATGCTCACATCATAATCTTTACCATCAATTTCTAATGTTTGGTTAGAGTCAAATAATAAAAAATCTTGACAATTAGCAACAGCGGTCGTATTTAATGTCGAAATCCATGATATAATAGCAGGCTGATATTTTAATATTGGTACCTTATTTTGTTTACCTTTTATTTGTAAAATATTATAGTCTCCATTATCGTCTATTTCAACTTCCATAGTTGCGTGTGGTTCATTAAATTCATCTCGGACTGATAATATTTTATAGTTTTTAGATAAACGTGAGCCATAACTACCAGTACCTACACAATGTCCCATTTTATTCCCTTCAACTACGCAATCTGTCTTTCTAGCTAAACTAACTATTTTATACGTTTTATATGTATACACAATGTCAGTATTAGTAATTTCACTGTATGTTAATAAGCCTTGTTTTACTTTAGATAATGCTATATGCCATTTAATAGATTCTATCATAGCCTCGTAAAAAGAAAAAGCTGAAATGTTTACTCTAACGGCATTAAACCAATCTTTAATAATATCGTTTAATGTAATAAGTGCTTGCCCGCTTACAGTAATACTTTTGGCATTGCTTTGCACTGATGGTACATACGGCAAAGAATTATCAACAACATACTTTGCGGTTTCATAATCTTTATCTAAAATGGTGTATTTATACCCATCAACAGTAGAAACATACCTGCCAGTAGTGGGTATGTTATTTTTTATATTGTTCGTATATATCTTATTAACTTCTCTTCCAAACCATACCAATAATTTATTAGGAATTTTGTCTTCGCTTTGTTCCAAAAAATTAATTACTTTATTGTCTAAAGATTGTGCTAAATATGCTATTTTATTATTCATTTTAAAACTCTATTAAGAACTTAGTTAAACTAATATATTGCATATTAAATATTTTTAAAAGAAATTTATACAAAGGCTCCTCGTGTAGTGCTTGATCTATATGAATTTCATACATTTTTCTTGAAAATAGCCATTCCCATTTTTCGTGATATAATGAAGATGTCATTTTTCTTATATACTTTTGACTATATTCATCTAAATGAACTGGAAAAGTCTTTTGAGCCATTAAATCATATAAGCCTTTTAATATTTCGTGGCATATAATAATATAATTAAGTCCTTTTACAGAAATAAAAACTTTCTTGTCTTGTATATTAATTTCTTCGTATCCAGCTATAAGAGATTTAGCTTTAATTGGTATTTGTCTGTATGCTAATAATAAAGAATATGTTATAAACTCTTTGGTAGTATTATATATTTCCAAATCCAATAAATCTAGATCATCTTTAATTTCTAAAAACATTTTATCCCAATTATGCAATGCCCCTCCATTAACTATACAATTTTTAAGATGTATATAGTTAATTTCGTCAGAAAATAATTTATTATAATCATCATTTTCTATTATATCATCCTCATCCACTTCAGAAAATTCTGCACTATAATCATCGCTTATATTGTATTCTACATAATTAGTAAGATGATACTTTTGCTTAACATTTTCAAAGAAATAATCAATAATAAGTTGTCCGTATTCTTTGTGAATAGCTTCTACTTTTGGCAATAAAACATTTATATAATAATTTTCTACGGAATTCCAATTATCAAATGGTAATTCTGTCGATAAGTCTAAAAATTGACTAATAGTATAATTTTCTATTATTGAATTGATGAATGGATCTTTACGTATTTCTAAGGTACTTTCATTTTCGTCTAGTTCTTCTATTAAGTCATCAATTTTTATCATAATAAGTTGCCTATTTGAAATCTAATTCCATAATTATAATACAATAAAAACAGCACCATAACATTCATCACCTCAAAAAATATAGTATAAAATGTAAGACGTTTTAGGCTTGCCTCGTGCATATATATCTTAATAAAAATGATTCTCAATATTATAACACCAATAATAGCCATTGTAGCTATAAAAAATCCAGTAAATATAGAAACAAAAAAATATATTTGTAGCCAAATAAACTCAAAAAATGAAATTATGTTTTTTGAATTAAGTTTATTAGCATCTGTATCCTCATAATGTATAAAATTTTTTATTGTTGCTAATCTATATAAATGAAACCACGAAAACAAAAAAGCTGTTGTGCTTATAAATTGCATTATTATTTCCTTTAATTATTTGATTCTCAAATATAATAATATCTATATTAACATGCAATAGTTTTTATAATTATTTTGCAAACAATCATATGTGTAGTGTTAAACGCATACTTTAATTGTGTTTCTTGAAGATGCATCATGTTTAATTGAATATACTTGGCAGGCACTTTATGAAAAATATTATTATCATACATAAAAACATATGTTTTACTAGAATCTTTTTTTGTTAGTTTATACGAAAATAAATTTTTTATTTTTAATGTTTTGCTTATATTATTAAATACATTCAGTATGCTCAAATATTGCGACATCTTAATGTTACCAAATGATTTATTTTTCAGCATAATATTATATTAATTAATATATTAATCCTTTTATCATTTGGTCGAATTCTCCTTCAGATACTTTAGACACAATCCTCAAATTACAAGATTTTCTCATATCATTTACAGCCTCCATTGCAATATCTAATTCTGCCAATGGATACGGCGATCCTTTTTGCTTATTAAGCATATTTAAAATATCAGCAAGACGCTGCCATTTGCATTCAAACACCTTTCTATGATCAATAACCACATCATAATCTTCTCCTTCTACAGTTGCTTTCATATTAATAATCATTTTTAACCTCTTATATATTTATATTACTACTCTGAATATGAATCTGGATCAGTAAAATCTGCCTTTTTAGTATATTTACCTTTAAGCACATCAACTACAAAGTTAAAATATTCTGGATCTTGCTCTTTAAATTGTTGAGTATTTTCATGCAACAATTCCAAACCCACAGATAATATTTCAGTTGCCTGGTTTGGATAATATTCTGTGCTGTAATATCTTCCACTATAATATCGCATAAAATGATCAAGTTTGGTGGTATAATCATCATTAGTAGCAACTTCACCATGTAAATCATATGATAACGAATTTTTAGTGCGTTTTTCTAAAAAATCAAAGCACGCTTTCTTTACACCAGGTAAAACACCTTCAAGGTGATGCCCATATTCATGCATAAAAATATATGTGGAAGAATTGGGTAACAGCTCAATAGTTCTATTTTCTATTCTATAACATCCGGAAGCCCTAATATCATATAAAGAGCCAAGTTCTCTGACTGATACTGCTGGGACATTGCCTTGACCCAACTTTGCCAATTCTCGAATTCCTGCGTCTACAATTATAATATTATGCACACTTGTTCCTTTTTTAAAATGGACTTCAGGTTTATTAAATGATAGATTGTCATTCGCAGATGTTTTATTTGAAAATACCTGATCATATATGTTATTTTTATAATCTTTTGACAATTTGTCTGCACTATGTAATTCATCATACAACTCTTCACTGGTTTTAGTAGTTAAAACAACATTTTTTAGCTTATTAAGCTTTTTAGTGTGCGCAGTTATCTCTTTTGATAGTTGTTCATCCACGTTGATATATGTATTTACTTCCTTTGCATACTTCTTTTTATCTTCTGAAAACTGAACAGCATTATCAAGATTAGTTTTAAATAACAATTTATTCTTAGAAGTCATAGTATCTACGGTATAATCATAGTGGTCATAAGTTTGTTTCGTATAATCCACCTTTATATTAGTATAACCAGCTTTTTTTAATGCTGCTAACTTCTTAGAAACTTCCTTTGCATTTGTAATATTAAAATAACGCCCAATTGTATCATAAGTACAAATTACTTGCACACTGTCTGTTTTATCATTAAAATTCTTTACATACGTATCAAGATTCTCATCAGGTTCCTTTTTATCAGTAAAAGGCTGATTGTTTTTATATGCGTCCATCAATGTAATAAGATTATCTACGTTTGAAGTTTGCTTATACGAATAAATATGCGTGTTATTGCTATTAACATAAACTCCACTTTTATTAGAATAGTCATTATAATTAGGATTCGGATTTAAATATTTTTGAAATATGTTTGAATGCTTCTTTAGAATTTTTTTATCAACATTAATATAATTAATTCCTAAATCATTCATAGCAAGCAACGCTGCAACAGATTTATCTGAAAGTTTACCATCACTGTTTATTATAATTGGAGCTCCAGAATACTGTTCTCCATTATATAAAACATCTACAAATGCTTGACTATACTCTGCATAGAATTCATTTTTATAGTACTTATCGTACGTATCAGGAGTTACATAATCATTTAATAAATCTCTAATAATCATTTTTTTTGACTTACCATCATATATATTATCAATAGTACTAGCAAATTCTTTTTGGAAATATTTATAGTCACTAATCATAATACTAGAACTACCACCATGTATAATTTTGTCGTCTCTTTCAATCTTGGCATATCGATACCCAGTATATTTTTCAATAAACTCTTCTTTTGTTAAATTTACATCTTCTGGTAACCCTTCAAATGTAAATGCTGGGTTTTGATTTTTTAGTTCTTTAGCTCTAATTCTTATACGAATATCATTATTAGTAGAAGCTTCTCCCTTAACAATATTTAGATTGTTATCCTTATTGTATTTCAACAATTCATTTCTATTCATATCAGTAAATTTATCAACTATTCTAGCTAATTTAATTTTACGTTTAATTCTATCTGAAGAATCTGTTGCATTGATAGTTATATCAAGCTTTTCATCTTTAATAACATTTTTTAGTTGCTCTATCGATAATGATTTTAAAGAAGTTAGAGGCGCATTAGATTTTACTTCATACGTTTTAATATTATCTTTAGCATATGGATTATTTGGTTGATCTATTGCAGTAACAGCATTTTTAATGCTTGATAATAATTCTTCTGTTGAGGTACTATCTTTTGTAGAGATGTCACGTATTCTATATTTTTTTACTAATGTAAGTAGTTCTTCTCTACTCATAGAATCAATAGCATCTAAATCTTTCTTTTCTATTACTAATTTTTTAGGCTCATTGTAGATATTTCTAATGTCATTTTCTTTATCAACAATAGCATTAAATTCTTTAAAATAAGCTCTAGCTTGCGTATCAGATAAATTCTCCCAAAATTTTCGTTGTTCTTCTGATAAATGCTTATTACTCATTTGATCTTTTTTCAAAGATTCAAAATTTAATTCACTCCAAGAAGATTTATTATTTTTAGACATTAACCACATTAAAAACAGGTTATCATTTGTTAAATCATTTTTAGATTGTTCTATCTTAGTTAATGCGTTGTCAATTTCTTCTTTAGAATTTAATCCTAGTTCACGTTTTTTTAGCTTATTTTGAACAACTTCATATATTTCTTTTGTTGAGGCTTTTACCACATTATATTTCTTACCAGTAAGTGCTTCTAAAATATCAACTCTTAAATCTGCATTTAAATATCCTTCATATTTAGCAGATAGCTCGTAAAATAATTTTGGTAAATCTCCAGCCTTAGCTAGCTTATCTATCTCTTCACAAGCTCTTAACACCATACTATCTTTTGGTTTAAATTCAAAAAATGAATTTTTATCAGAAAATTTAGATTGTGTTTTTTCTTTAAGTCTTTGTTCTTCTTCTTCTTTTTCTTTTTGAGCTTCAAGCTTAGCTTTTTCTGCAGCTTCTTTAATTCTTGCTTTTTCTGCAGCTTTAGCTTCAATATCAGCTTTCTTTTTAGCTAAAGCATCTTCTACTGTGGTAGAAGATTTAGGTTCAGATTGAACATTGTATTGTTCATCACCAGTTAAAACATAAAGTATTATATTATTTCTATCAATAATAGATTGTTGAATATCTTTTTTACTTTGTGATGTTGCTGCGTTAAATTTCTTTTGTGCTGCTTTTAAATTTTTAAGAGCTGTCTTTCGTGCGTTATTATCTACATTGCCATCAGTAGATTTCTTAGGAATATTAGAATCTGCTTCTTTTTCGGTGTTCTCATCTTTAGAACTAAGAGAAATGCCATTTATTAAGTCTAAAATTGTTTTTTCGGAATTTTCTTTATCAGCATGATACTTAAAATCACCATTTGTAGGTCTATTTTTATCAGTGATGTCGATTGTTTTATAATTTCCATATTGATCTATACATAGCATTTCTGCATCATTTACTTTTTTTACAGGTATTAATGCTTTGCCATCTTTATCCGTAAAAGTAAATCCAAATGCAACAGCTTTAGCATCATTAACAGTGAGAAAATCATTAAATGCCAATGACCCAATAATTGAGGACTCCTCCATTAAATCATCATATTTACCTTGATATACTTCTAAAAACTCTTTTTTAGTTTCTATGCTTTGATTTAATTCTATTAAGTATTTTTGGGTTTTAGCATTCCCTAATTTTCTTTCCAACTCAACAATTTGCTTTTTGGTAGCTTTAATATAATCTGAATATTTATTCATTTCTTTAGTAATACCATCTACACTGCTGATTCTTTTATCTGCTGTTAATTTATTAGCGTTTTGTACCCATTGCTCATGCTTTTCCTCTTGAGTCAATTCTATAGTTGGCTCTATGTTTTTAGTAGCAGAGTCATTAGTAGGATTTCCAAAAAGATCAACATCCTCTTCAGAATTATCTGCTAACGTATCTAAGTCTACATCATTAGTTTTAACAATAGGCGGTTTTTCAGGAGTTTCGTCAGGAGTTTCGTCTGGAGTTTCGTCTGGAGTTTCATCAGGATTAGTAGTATTAGAATTCCCAAAAAGATCTGTTATTTCTTCATCAGTATCTTCATTAGGATTCGAAGTATTTTCGTCAGAATTTTTATCAGGATTAGAAGTATCTTCATCAGGATTTTTATCAGGATTAGAAGTATCTTCGTCAGGAATTTCATCATTAATTTCATCATTATTTTCATCAGGATTAGGAGTATTAGAATTCCCAAAAAGATCTGTTATTTCTTCATCAGGATTGTTCTCATCAGGATTGTTCTCATCAGGATTAGAAGTATCTT
>JAVHOF010000159.1:0-1715 GCA_036169915.1 Candidatus Pacearchaeota archaeon
CAATCATCAACAGTAGCACCCAAGAAACTTATTGTTCCTTCCTGTGTATAATTAGCTGTTCCTGTTGGAGTTGTGAAATCCAATCCTATGTCTCCCCTTAATGATAATGTTGCAGATAAGAAACTTGAAGTATCATTATCAAAATAATAACTAAGAACAGAATCATTCAATTGAGCTTTCCATTGCTGATTTCCAATTAAGAATTTAGGAGCTCCTGAATATTCCCCTGAACAGGTTGCATTGAAATTAAGATTAGAATAACCTGTTGAATTAGTTGGTATAATGAAATTGCTATCTGTATAATATGCAATATTATTTGTTGTTACTGAATATTTTATTGGGAAACCATTCATTACAGTTCCATTTGCATTTACTGCTTTGAAAGATAATAATGTTGTTTGATTTCCACTTCTGTTTGCTATTTCAGAATTTCCTGAAAGATAAATTAAATTAATTGTATCTTTTGTTATAATATAACTTCCTTGTGATGATAGATTTGTAGTTCCTGCTCCATCACTTGCATTGAAGAAATAATAATTAGTTCCTATATCCGATGATGTAGTCTGGTCTGTAAAGTTCATCACTTGATTTCCTCCAGTTATATTGCTGTGTGTAGCACTTCCAATATAACTCCAAGGTCCTGTTTGGGATAAACTATTCCAAGCCTGAACAGTTACATTATTTGTTACAGATGTGCTAACAGTTACATTCAATATAACTGTTGTTCCTCCCCATTGAGCTGATGAAGGTGTTTGGGCTATATTAAAAAAGTTTATAGTTTCTTGCTCCGGTTCATTAACAGCAAAGCTGTCTGTTCCAGTTGTCTGTGCTTCAACTGCTCCAGAAATATTATTTACCATTTGTATTTGGTAGAACCAAGTTCCTGCATCTGGTTGAGTAAAATTCTTATACCAGAATACTACTTGGTTCTGACAATTTACACAATCAATAATTGTTATGTTCTGACATTCAGATAATCCACCACAATCATTGAATCCTCCACTTCCTTTTTTCAAAAGTAAATTAATCTTCATAGGAGTATCATCCCCTGATGTTGCTGTTGTTGTGAAATTCCAATTAGGATAATAATAAAATTCTGAAGTTGGATCAACACTACTGCTAGATAATCTTCTCAATGGATTTATGTAAAACAATCCAGGATTATTTGTTTTTGAAGTTTGATTATTATAATGGTTTGTTACATTAGCAAACATTGTTGTGTTATACCAACCAGTTGTTGTTGCTGTTGTTGTTACCTTATCACAAGTATATGCATTAGCTCCAACTTTTGTTGGATTGCTGCAAACAACTCCATCTGTTACTGTTGTATTTGCATTGTAAATAACTGTTGCAGATAATGCATCTCCACAATCATCAACAGTAGCACCCAAGAAACTTATTGTTCCTTCCTGTGTATAATTAGAAATTCCAGTAGGTGTTGTAAAATCCAATCCAATATCTCCCCTTATACTTAAATTAAGAACTTGTGAACCTGTAGTTTTATAACAGGAATTTCCAGAAGCATTTGCCTGCCAATCTCTATCTCCCACTAAATGTTTCGTTGGTGTACATGTTGCATTAAAATAATGACTTGCATATCCAGAAGAATTTGTGGTATTTATATTCCCAGAATCATAACCTGAAGAACTAAATTTCACATAAAATGTAGTATTTATTCCTTGGGGGACTATTGTTCTGTTATCTGTATCATTAAT
>JAVHOF010000160.1:0-1714 GCA_036169915.1 Candidatus Pacearchaeota archaeon
GAAATTATGTCAGTAGCCTGGAAGAATGACTGGGAAAAGGGATTGGAATATGCTAAAGAGGAATATTCATACCTGCGCGATTTAATGCTACCTTACAAGGACACGATTGACGAGAATTGGTTCATTCAAATTGAATGATTATAAATCATCTATATACAAATACGATATTAACAGAAGTGATAACATGACAGAAACAATAGAAAGAATATCAGTAAACGGAAGACTCTTTGACATAATGAAGGTTCTAGATCCAAATACTGGTGAAGATGCATATCTAACACCTGAACAAAGACAAATGGTGATAAATGGTCTTGAGAATAGTATACAGAACAATAAAACATTATCATCACAAAATGTAATCGCCAAGACAGGAGGCTGTGGATGCGGTAAATCTCAAAATCAATTGAATACAATAGATCATCCTTTGATAGCAAATCTCCAATCTCAGTGTCCAACAGGACCTAAATATGTAGGTGATACTGTCACTCTGACAGGAAGCGCATCAGGTGGAACTCCACCATTCACAATAGAATTTAAGAAAGCAGGTACAATATTAAACACATGTACATTACAGACAGGAGAAGTTTGTACCTATATTGACACTGTACTTTCAACAGATATTTCACCGACAAGTTATGGTATGAAAGTTACAGATTCATGTACATCTCCTGGACCACAGACTGTTACACAATATTGTGATGTTGTAATAGGAGAAGGTACACCAACAGTAACACCAACCACAACTCCGACAACTACTCCTACCGTTACACCAACTGTAACACCAACTACAACACCGACAATACCTCCTAGTTCTGGTCGTATTAATTGTACTACAAATCCGTCTGGAGCAAGAATATTCGTAGATGGTATTGATCAAATGATTAATACTCCTGCAATAACAACATATATCGAATTTGGGTCACATACAGTGACATTTAAATTAGACGGATATGACGATTGTAATGTAGATGTGATTATACCACAAAATGGAATTGTAGATGCGTCGTGCGATTTAATACCTGTATCGACAGTTACTCCAACAGTTACGCCAACTACAACACCAGGAATTACAAATAAGAAATGTTATACAATAGGAACTCAATCGTATTGTGTCAATTATCCTGGAGGAACTGATGATTGTATTGTAGGACAGACATGTACTCCTGGTGCAAGTCCAACTCCAACAGTTACACCAACAACGACTCCGACAACTACGCCATCAACAGTAACACCAACTACAACGCCATCGACAGTAACACCAACAGTTACACCGACTGTAACGCCCACAGTTACACCAACCATTACTCCAACAACGACACCTACTGTAACTCCAACAGTTACACCAACTGTAACACCAACGCCGCCTCCAGAAGGTACAGGCGGTCTATTAATATTAGGAGGATTAGCTGCTATTGGTCTCGGGGCGTTGTATATTCGGTCAAGAAGAAAGGTCAAAATATAGATAATAGTGAAACCGTGTATATAAATACTATAATATAATTGGTTTACAGATAGATAACATGAACGTTAGCAATAGAACATTAGATTTAAATGATATCAAAAGTTTATCTAATGACCAAATATTATATATATTTAGACAAGGGTATAGACTAAATGATTCTGATAAACAAGATAATAGACAACGTATTGAAGGTCTTAGAAATCTTCCCTCAGTATCCGTCCATTGTTTGACCTTCGGTAGACCGTGGAATCT
>JAVHOF010000161.1:0-1711 GCA_036169915.1 Candidatus Pacearchaeota archaeon
AAATGTAAAGATAATAAAACAGATTGCGAATTTGATTACGATTGTCCTATTAATAATCCCAATAATTTTTCTTGCCCTGTTAATAATCGCGTAAATTGCATGCCCCCTATTCTTGAAAATAATAAAGATTATTGCAGTGGAGATTATTATCTTTGGATTAAAAAAAATTGCAAAGTTAGTTTTAGTTATTAGATAATTCTTTAAACCTATTTTTATTATAATTTTTATGAGACATTTTGTTTATTTTTCAGCAAAAGCAAGAACAACTGGAAATTTTGGAGATGATTTAATGAAAGCTGGAAGGATGGATATTGCCTGCCAGATTGTTATTATGGCTTTTTTTATGTCTAATCAAATGAGAAATAATGTTAAATTACATTTGATTTTCAATGGACCTCCAGATCCTACAAAACATATTGAAATGTTTCCTGGAAAATCATTAGGAGAAGATTCTGAACATGACATTTCAAAAAAAGATGTGGCTGGATTAATAAAAAAGCTTCTTTACAAATACAAACAAGGGCAGAAAAATGAAGTTATGCCTGGATATTGGATTGAGAAAAAGAATTTTGTCAAAGTTATTGAAGAGCTTGGAAAGGAAAGTCCGGTTTTTATTTTAGATAAAAAAGGAGAGGATATAAGAAATATTGAAATAGGGGAAAATCCGGTTTTTATTTTAGGAGACCAGGAAGGAATTCCAAAACATGAAATGAAAAATCTGAAAAAACTTAATATAAAAAAAGTTAGTGTTGGAGATAAGATGTATTTTGCTTCGCAAGCACTTACAATTGTGCAGAATGAACTGGATAGAAGAGGGATTTAATAAAATGAAAACTTGGTTAAAGGGATTAATTATAGGGGTAATTATTGGAATTTTTTTATATTTACTTGGATGGGTAGCTGAATATAGTTTTATTCGAGACTTAATTTCAATAAATACTCGTTATTTAGTAACTTCTCCTTTTTGTGCTCATTATTTACCTAATGATGATGCAGTAATTTGTTTTGTAATATTTGGACTGCCTTTAAATGTTGTTCTTTATGGTTTAATAGGAATGATTATAGGCTGGGTTTATGGGAAGATAAAATCCAAGAAATAAGTCCTAAAACTTATATAGTTTAATGGATTACATAAAAGAAGTATTAATTGAGATGAAAAAATATATAAAATATCTGAAAGAAAATCCTAAAGGATATTGGTTTAAACGTAAGATTTATGGTTGGGGGTGGGTTCCTGTAAAATGGCAGGGCTGGATTTTCCTATTAGTTTGGATTGGATTATTTGTTCAGTTCTTGATTATGATTGATAAAAATTCTCATTCAGCATCAGATACTCTCCTAGGCATGATTATTCCGGGAATTTTATTGTTTATTTTGCTATTTTTGGTTTGCTATGGAACTGGAGAAAAACCCAAATGGAGTTGGGGAAATTAATACAAAAACTTATATATTTAAGTTAATTCTTTAATATATGAAAACTTTGCGTATTTATATTACGGGAACTGTGCAGGGGGTTATGTTCAGAAAATACATTGAAGAACAAGCAAATAAAATAGGAGTTAGGGGATTTGTCAGAAATACTGCTGATGGAAGAGTTGAAGCTGTTATTGAAGGAACAGATGACAAGGTTCTTGAAATGCTTGAGGTGTGCAAAAGTGGAACTAGCCATACAATGGTGAGAAATGTTGAATCTCATGAAATAAAAAACCAG
>JAVHOF010000162.1:0-3458 GCA_036169915.1 Candidatus Pacearchaeota archaeon
GTCTCGAAAACTTGAATGTAGACCACTATAGAAATGGCGATATAATTCCAGAAGTGCAAGATCCAGAAGAATGGAAAAACTTAACAACTGGTGCTTGGTGCTATTATGATAATGGCAATAAGAATGGCAAGGAGTATGGGAAGCTTTATAGTTGGTATTATTATGATAATAGTGGGAATGGCAAGAAGCACGGTAAGCTGTATAATTGGTATGCAGTGAATGATCCGAGAGGCTTAGCCCCCAATGGATGGCATATCCCAACGAGAGAAGAATTCAAGATATTATTGCCTACAGTTAATAATGATGGTAACTCTTTAAAAGCAGAGGGAGAAGGAATAGGAAAGGGTATTGGAACAAACAAAAGTGGCTTTTCTGCCCTGTTTTCAGGGTATCGTCACTACGATGGGGAATTCGATGGTTTAGGCTACTCTAATTGTAGTTGGTGCTCTTCTGAATACGATGAAATGACTGGTTGCTATTTGTATCTATACTATTATGGTGATCTTACATTAATTTACAAGGGCAATAAGAATTATGGTCTAAGTGTTAGAATAATAAAAGATGATGAGCTAAATAATGAATGATAAAGTAATAAAAATGGCAATTGCTGACTCCAAGAGAACTAATTAAACTGAATAAAAAATGAAAGACAGAAAAGAGAGACTTGAAGAACTTATAAGTGATTATTTCTATCGTGGAATTGATAAAATCTCTTTACAAAATTATACAGGAGCTATTTATACTTTTACCAAAGCATTAGAACTTGACCCTAACGATGCTGATGTATATTTGAATCGTGGAAATGCTAAATATTACTTAGAAGATTATACAGGTGCTATTTCTGACTATGATAAATCAATAAAGATTGATCCTAATTATGTCGATGCTTATTATAACAGAGGATTATCAAAAGTTAAATTAGAAGATTATATAGGTGCAATTAAAGATTATAGTGTGGCAATAAAAATTGATCCTAATAATGCACAATTCTATTATAGTAGGAGTGTTGCTAAGTTAAACATTCAAGATTATAAAGGATCGCTTAAAGATTCTAATAAAGCAATAAAGATAAATCCTAATTATACGTATATCTAATTTTGCAGATGCATATTACAGTAGAGAAATTGCTAAAAGCAAGTTAAATGAGAAAAAAGAGAAATAATGAATGATGAAGGCATAAAAAGAGTAATAGAATTAATAATCGAATTATCTCTTGAAATAAAGAATAACAAGAGTGAACCTATATATTATATATTGAGAGGTAAAATGAGAAAAGAATTAGGTGATAATTTAGGTTCAGAAAAAGATTATGCTAAAGCAAAAGAGTTAGAAATAGCTATGATTCAATCTCAATATGAGGATAATAATACTATTGAACCAAATGATGTAAAAACATCCATAAAGAAAAAAGAAAAAGACCCTTATAGTGTGCCCACTCCATTAATTCAGCCAGAACGTAAAGCATAAAATAAATATTAATTTGATTAATTCTAAAAAATAAGTTATATTTACAAATCATTTATAACAACAAAGGTTACTGTAACACAGGTTGCTATACTTAAAAAATAAAAAGGAAGTTAATAATGAAAACAGTTAAGATAGATGACCAAATATGGAGTACTGAAAATTTAGATGTAGAACATTATAGAAATGGTGATATAATACCTGAAGTGCAAGATCCAGACGAATGGGCAAACTTAACAACTGGTGCTTGGTGCTATTATTATAACCAATCTATAAATGGTAAGAAGTATGGCAAGCTATATAACTGGTATGCGGTTAGTGATCCCAGAGGATTAGCCCCAAAAGGCTGGCACATCCCAACAATGGAAGAATTTGAGACATTACGGGGCACAGTCAATGACAACAGTAACCCTCTAAAAGCAGAGGGAGAAGGAACAGGGAATGGTGTTGGAACAAACAAAAGTGGTTTTTCTGCTCTGTTGTCTGGATACCGTGAAGGCTGTGGAATCTTCGATGGTCTTGGTCGTCGTGCTGCTTGTTGGAGTTCTTCTGAAGACAATGAAACAGATGCCTGCTATTTGTATCTGACATATATCAATTGTTTTATTTACTTTTATGATAATAATAAGAATTATGGTCAAAGTGTTAGAATAATAAAAGATGAGAAGCAAATAGAAGTAGGCGAACAGCTACTGAATAATCTATATATTGATGGCATAATCCGTAATACAAGAGCTATTCATCTATGTCCAGAGAATCCTATATTCTATGCTCTTAGAGGACAATTAAGAGCTATGTTGGATGACCCTAAAGGCTGTTTAGAAGATATGAGGAAAGCTATTGAACTTACTCCAGACCACCTTAAGGCTAAGGAGTATAATGAGTATTTAGAAAAAATATTAAAAGATTACAAAGAGGAAAATAATGGATAGAGAAGTTGCTAAAAGAAAGCTAAAAGAGAAAGGAAACGAATGATGGATAAGAATGATTCAGAGGAATATTCCAATGTAGCATATATTAATAAAGGTGTTGCTGAAAGGAAACTAAAAGATGATGAGCCAAATAATGGATAAAGATGAATTAGAAAAAAAGTTGAAAGAGGTCACTGCAAAAATAGAGGAAGGAGATACTAATGCCATACTTTACTTTGAGCGAGCTGATATATTTTTAGATTTAAAAGAATATAGATATGCAATATCCGATTTCACAAGGGTTATAACAATTATGCCTAATGATGCGGAGTCATATTTTTTTAGAGGAGTTGCTAAAAATGAATTAGAAGATTATGAAAGTGCTATTGTGGATTTCGATAGAGCAATTGAGATTAGCCCTAATTATGCAAAGGCATATTATTACAGTAGTGTTGCCAAATATTATTTAGAAGATTATAAAGGAGCTATTTCTGACTGTAATAAAGCAATAGAGATTAATCCTAATTATGCAAAGCCATATTATAATCGGGAAATGGCTAAGAATTGCTTACAAGATTATGAAGAAGTATGTATCATTCGAGGTGTTGATAAATGCGAATTAGGAAATTATAAAGAAGCTATTATAGATTTCAATAAAGCATTAGAGTTTGACCCTAATGATGAAACCATATACCTCGATAGGGCGTATGCTAAACATAAATTAGGTGATTATAAAGGAGCTATTGCTGACTATAGTAAGGCAATAGAAATTGATACTGATTATGCAGAGGCATACTTTAATCGTGGAAGTACTAAAGCTGCCTTAGAGGATTATAGAGGAGCTATTAAGGATTATAATAAAGCTATAGAGATCGATCCCTATTATGATTTAGCATATCGTAATAGAGAAAATGCTGAGAAAGAACTAAAAGAGAAAGAACAGAAATAATAACAGATATTTATATAACAACGCAAAAGTTAATTTTATGAAAACTAATGTATGCTATCAAGGCGATTGCTTAGAAGTGATGAAGGATATTGGAGATAAAACTATTGATTTAACAGTAACGTCTCCACCCTATG
>JAVHOF010000162.1:3558-7910 GCA_036169915.1 Candidatus Pacearchaeota archaeon
GATTTAATGTTTGGGAAATAAACACAGAAGTTTCAAATAGTAATAGATTTCACCCTGCACAATTTAGCGAACCCATTGCCAATGACCATATAATATCTTGGTCTAATGAAGGAGATATAGTGCTTGATCCAATGTGCGGTAGTGGCACTACACTAAAGATGGCGAAACTAAACAACAGAAACTTTATAGGAATAGAAATATCAGAAGAATATTGTGACATTATAAAGGAAAGAGTTGGTTGTGAAATAATTAAACAATAAACACAATAGAGAAAATGCTGAGAAAGAACTAAATGAGAAAGAACAGAAATAATTAATGACGAAAGCATACAATGATAAATAAGATACACTTAGGCGATTGTTTAGAAATTATGAAGGATATTGAAGATAAAAGCATTGATATGATTTTATGCGATTTACCTTATGGAACAACAGTTTGTAAATGGGATACTATAATCCCGTTTGAGCCTTTATGGGAGCACTATAAACGGATTATTAAAGATAACGGAGCAATAGTGCTAACTTGTACTCAACCATTCACTAGTAAATTGATTATTAGCAACTTAGATATGTTTAAATATTGCTGGTACTGGAAAAGCAATAGAGCTGCAAATTTTGCACAAGCTCCATATATGCCATTAAAAAATGTTGAAGAGATTGCAGTCTTTTCGTTTGCAACTATAGCACAAAACAGTAAAAATAGAATTAAATATAACCCACAAGGGTTAAAAACTATAAATAAAATATGTCCTGGCTCTAAAGGTAACGATCATAGACCAGGCAGAGTTCCTCAAAATAAATATATACAGACTAAAACTAACTATCCTTATGCATTAATCGAATATAATAAAGAAAGCACACCACTTCATCCCACTCAAAAGCCAGTAGATTTGTGTGAATACCTTATCAAGGCATATACTAATGAAGGAGAGTTGGTTTTAGATAATTGCATAGGAAGTGGTACAACAGCTATTGCTTGCATGCGGACAGGTAGAAACTACATAGGAATAGAAAAAGAACAAAAATATTATGATATATCTAAAGATAGAATAGAAAAAGAACATAATCAATTAAACTTTTTATTATATTAACATGAAGAGAAAAGGAATAATAATGAAAACAAATTTATTAAAAGAAACCATTAAAGTGTTAGAGTTAAATGGTAAAACTACGTCAGATGTAGTGTGTGTAGTGAATACAGTTTATGAGAACGGTATAACAAAATATCATAAATTTGGATGGAAAGACTTTGAAAAGAAAGCAGACATAAATTATGATAATGGGTTTGGAGATACCATTATCGATTATAATTTAATGGTTATTGGTAAAGACTGGTGGCTAGAACGTGCTAACTATGATGGCGCAGAGATGTGGGAATTCAAAACTCTTCTGGATGTTTCAAACCTGCCATTGATGGAGGCACGAGTAAAATAATGATAAATATGCAAATAGAAGCTTTGTCATGTGATAGTAAAAATGAATTGGCAACAACATGCTTTAGTGATGGAAGGCAGGAAGCCTTTTCAAATAATTATCAAAAGGCTATTGAATATTTTACTCAAGCAATAGAGCTTGATTCTAATTATTCTATTGCTTATTTTTGGAGAGGATATTCTAGAGATATGTTATGCGATTATAAAAAAGCTATTGAAGATTATACTAAATTAATAGAAATTATTCCTAATTGTGTATTAGCGTATAAAAATAGGGGAAATGATAAATATTCATTGAAAGATTATAAAGGGGCTATTATTGATTATACCAAAGTTATAGAAATGGATGATACGTGTGTAGATGCGTATCTATATAGAGGTTGTGCTAAAGAATCTTTAAAAGAATATAAAGGTGCGCTTAAAGACTATGATAAAGCAAGAGAGCTTAATTTTAATGATGCTGAAGCTCACTTGTTGCTTAATATACTAAAATAAAAGAATTAAACTAATAAGGATACCCTATAGATGATAATAAATGATGATTTGTTTAAAGTGATTGACAATGAGGTAGAAGATAATTCTTTATCGTTAATAATTACGGACCCTCCCTATTTAATAGATTATAAAAACTGGGATAAGCAAGAGATAGATTTTATGCATAAATGGATTGAAGTTTGTACTAGAAAACTTAAATCTAATGGTACAATGTGGGCGTTTATGGCAAAAGATAATCTTTTTACACATAAACAGTGTCCTATGGGAATGGTTAATGCTATGCAAGATTTTGGCACAGTACATCTTGAAAATTGGATAACATGGTCTAGATTGAAAGGGCGTGGAAGTTCTAAGCATTTAAAATCTGTTAGAGAAGAAATAATACATTTCACTAAGTCTGAATTTGATTATACTTGGAATAGTCTTAAAACTATGCGTGAAGTTATAATTCCATATATTAAAGATGGTAAACCAAGAGGCTGGGTGATTGATGTTGATGGCAAAAGAATAAGATGGACGGGGTTAGGCAATTCTTGGGTGTATTCGCCACCACAGCATAATGGGATTTCAGAAAAGCAACTGCATCCTTGTCAGAAACCAGTAATGATGCTTGAACGATTGATAAGATTATCTTCAAATGAAGACGATTTAGTTCTGGATCCATTTATGGGAAGTGGCTCAACAGCAATTGCTTGTATGCTATCTAAAAGGAAGTTTATTGGAATTGAGAAGGAGCTTAAATATTTTAATATTGCTAAAGATAGAATAGATTCATTTAAAATAGAACAATATCCTGGATATAACATTTGGACCGATGATCAAATAATAAAATATAATGAAATGCTAACACAACATCATAAAAATAATATATATATAAAAGATACAGTTCAATCAAGTTATTTAACTCGATTATTAGAGAATAATTAAACGATAACTATAATAAACAATTCAAAATAATTTTTAAGAGGATTAAATATGAAAAAAGAAAAAGAAAATATTCTAAATAATTATGTTAAAGACATTACAACAGAGATCATATTTAATGTAAACAATTGTGTATTATATCATAAGCGAGGGAAAGCATTTTTCAAGCTAAGAAAATATGATTATGCTCTTGCTGATTATGATAGAGCTATAGAGTTAAAACCAATGTATACAAATGCGTATATAAATAGAGCTAAAGCTAAAGCCAAATTGTATGATTATAAAGGTGCGGTAGATGATGTTTTTACATATTTTCAGTTGGAAGGATTTAATGACGAAAGATAGTTTTTAGCTGTTAAAGCTATTGAAAACTGAAGCCATTAGATATAAATTATATATTTATATAAAATGGAAGATGCGATGGCACTATCAAAGAGGCAGGCACAAGAATTAGCACGTATTCGGCATTATAAGCAACTATTGGTTAAAGATGGTAGAGTTTTAAGAATTTATAAAAAGCTAATTGAACTTGATTTTGTTTTTTTATCAGAAGTAAATAAATTTGGATATATTTTTCGACTAAAATAATGGATAGCACTATTAAAATATCATCACAATTAAAAAAAGAAATTATTCTTTCTCTTAAAGATATTTTGCCATTTATGACAGAGGATGATTTAAATTTATATATTGTAATTATTCAAAAGTCTTACGTTAAAAACTCCGATTTTTTTAAGTTTACTACTATGATTATTGGATTATTGTATAAAATAAATTTAATAGCCGATAACATCCATACAAATGCGGAAAATTCAGATTTTTATTTGGAATATATATACAAAAAAAATGTAGAGGCTCTTAAACGTGGTGATTTTGAGCACAAGCTAAGTTCTTTAATATCTAAACTTAACTTAATTTTTAAAAACTCTTGACAATACGCATCTTTTTTCTTATGTTTACGCAATCAATTAAAAGTTCTTAAAATATAAACAATTAAAAGGATTAGCTCAATGGACAAGTTATTAAACGCATCTAATTCCATTAAAGTAGAGTATAAATTAAGCGGTAAAGATTTAAATTTACTAATGGACGCTTATAGAAGATTTAATGTAGAGCATAAATTTAATAAAGTACACGCAGAGAAATTTATTGCGGGTATAGGAACTGCAAAAGAATATGAATCTAAATATTTCTCACCTGAGCAAACTAATACAAATGGTAATATTATAAATCATTATCTTACATTAAGAGGAATTGCTGTAATATCCACAATTAATGACAGTATTAAATGGAAAAATAAGTATAATGAATTAATTTGTGCAAAATATTCTAAATAATTTTGTTAAAATCCATAGATCAATTTCTATGGATTTTTTAATGCATAATATCAATTAAAGAGGTACTAATGGAAGCATTGGAAGGATTTGTTTGTGGACTTATTGTTGACGTTGAATTGCGCTGCCCCTGGAATCTACAGGCTGCCACGCCATGAAGCCGGTAC
>JAVHOF010000163.1:0-1709 GCA_036169915.1 Candidatus Pacearchaeota archaeon
GAAAACAAAAATTTATAAATATAAGGAATTTATTTATTAGATACAAGTAAATAATAGTTGAGAAATATTAAATTAAAAGAATGAGGCTAATATGAACATTAAAAATTTTATTATATCTGTTTTGATATTAATTATAATATGTTTAGTATTAACAAAGGACTTACAAGGACAAGGTATGGATATTAATGTAATAATTGTTGAAGCTTCAGATGTAAGAACAAGTGATGTTGGAGTACCTTCATTGAGTGTAAATTTTCCAGTAGCAGTAAGGGGTAATTCTTATGTAACTGATATGGAGAGTACTGATGTAGCATCACCCTATCCTTTTGTAATAAGAAATATTGGAAATAATCCCGCAGATATTACTCTTACATCCATAACTGGTGATAATTCAATTAATTGTTATGCTGGTTCTGGTGATCCTTTTTGTAGTACTGATAGCAAGGTTTATTTTTGGGTTGAACAAGCATATCCTGGAGATGCTATTCCTTGGAATGGTTTAGATGCTTGTGGGGCTGATTGTTTTATATCTACTCCTTATAGTGGGGGTGCTACATGTAAAACTGATAATTTTCCTACTGGGAATAATCCGGGTTCTTGTTGTGTTGGAGGAGCAGATTGTTTGAATATAGACAGTATGTTATCTCCAACTGAAGTAAAAATAATAAAAGGTTTAAAATCAGTAGATGGGACAGGCGGGAATACTCTTAATGAAGCTTTGCTTCATGTGAAGATATATATTGCAGGACCAAATGATAATACTCCTGAACCTTCTGGAATAAAAACTGCTAAGATTAGGATAACCGGAGGGCCTGCTTAAAAATGATTAGACATAAATTTCTTTTATTTTTATTTATTTTGATATATTTTTTGAATAATGTTTTTGCTTTAGGGGTTAGTCCTGGAATAACTAGCTTTGAATTTAAGCCAGAAGGCATAGAAAGTTTTGAAATGGAAATAGGAAATTCTCCTGCAAGAGATCAAAATGTGGAAATATATGTTAGTCTTACTCAAATAAATGATAGTATCAGAGCAGAGTTTCAAGATATTTTAAGCTTAGATAAAACTCAGATATCTTTTACAAAAGATATTCCATCTGAAAAAATTAAAGTTATGGTTAAATTTCCAAAAGGCATTAGTAAAGCAGGAACTTATGAATTAAGAGTTGGTGCAAGGCCTGTTGTTGATGTTGGTGAAGGATTATCTATAACTGCTGGAAATGAGATCATAATTTTAATTAAAGTTCCTGAACAATATGCTTCTTCTGCATTTGCAATTCCTAAAAAATTAAGTATTTTAAGTGTAAATGCAAAGTCAGTTAAAAAAGGTGAAAAAGCAGAGATTGAAATTCAAGTAAAAAGCGAAGCAACTGAAGTTTTAAAAAGAGTTTCTGGAAGAGTTAAATTAGTTTATAATGAAAATGTATTAGCAAGTGCTGATACAACAACAGAAGATCTTTTTCCAGGAGAAACAAGGACTTTTACAGCTATATTTTATACTGCTGATTTTCCTGTTGCAACACTTCCTTTGACCGCAGAGATTTTTTATGGCAATAGTGTTGAAAAGGGAGTTGGAACTCTTTCAATTCTTGAAAATCCAGAAGCATTAGAATCATGCAAAAAAACTTCTGCATGTTCAACTTATTTAGCTATAATAGTTATTTTAATAGCAATTATAATTTTCTTATTGTATATATTGTTTAGAAAAAA
>JAVHOF010000164.1:0-7783 GCA_036169915.1 Candidatus Pacearchaeota archaeon
TCTTGGCACTAATTGTATTCCTGATTGATTTGCCATTAATTTTATATAAATAAGATTTTTTTAAATATTTAGATAATTTTTAATTTAGAAATAGTAGTAAAAATTTAATGAAATATAATTCTGAATTTTTTTATTGTTTTAATTCATAGACAAAAAGCTCTTCAAAAAAGAGCTTTTTTTTGCTTAATAGATTTAGATTGTAGCCAAATGCTTTTGCTTGCTTTTTGATTATATTTGGCTGAGATAATGAGGAAAATAATAAGAATATTTTTCCATTTTCATTTAAATGTTTTTTTGCTTGTTTTAAAAATTTGATTATTAATTCATTGCCTTTTTTTCCAGCTGTTGTATTTGTTTTTGAATCTTTAGGCTCTAGTTTGTCTTCTGGAAGATATGGTGGATTAAAGATTATTAAATTAAATTTATCTTTTATTTTTTCAAATAGATTTGATTGTTTTGATTTAAATCCTTGTTTTCTTAATAGAATTACTGCTTCTTTATTTATATCAGAAGTTAATATATTATTAAATCCTAGTTTTCTGCAGGTTTCAGCTTGTATTCCAGAGCCAGAACCTATGTCTAGTATTTTTATTGTTTTGTTTTTAATTTTGTTTTTATATCTTATATTAATAGTCTTATGAAAGTTTAAGCGACTAGGTCTGTTTGTTTTGGAGGTCTGTTTATTAATATTTTTTGTTAAATTAATTAAATATTTCTTTATTGCTTCTGCTAATAGATAAGAATCATCAGATGGAATATATATTGACATTTTTAAACTTTAAAATTTAGAGAAAAACTGTAAAAGACTGTCTTTGAAAACAATTGTGCTTATTAAAACTCCAACTAACATTAACAGAATAATAACAAGAATTATTTCAAGTGTGTAACTTTCTCGTTTAGGAGAAATTTTATTAAGCTCCTGTGCGAGAGGAGCAAATTTTTCATTGGAGAATTCTTTTTGATATCTTGGTTCAAGGTCTCTTGAAATCTCTTGTTTTATTTGAGAAGATTCTTCTTTAAAATTCTGTCTCGTTTGACGTATTTGCTGTGCATAGGATGTTTGTGGCTGTGTATATGGAACTTGAGGCTGTGAAAATCTCCTGTCGTTCGGCATTAAAAGATGCTCGTTTGATCTGGTTTCTAAATGAGTTGTTGCTCCTCCAATAAAATTAGAAGCTTCTTGAACTTCTCTTGAATTATATCCTGAATTTATAAGAATCATTACTGCTGTCTGCAAATCTTCTCCTCTTTCAACTGCATTTTTCAAAGCAGTTATAATTTCTTCATTTACCATTTGAATATTAAATATTTTGTTTTTATTAAATTTATGCTGTTAATTTCTATGATTTTGTATTGAATTTTTTAATATTTTTAATCAAAATCAAGCCTTTGTTTATCATTAATTAAATGAACATTTTTCTTATTTTTGTAGCCTAACTCTTCTGCAAGTTCAACCATTGGAGTTATTTTATCATGGCTTCCATGGGCTGGAATTATGTGCTCAGGAGTTACCATGTTTATAAAATCTCTTAAATCTTCGCGGCCAGCATGACCACTTACATGAATATTATTAAACAATCTTACGCCTATTTTTTTAAGCCTAGCATCAAGCTTTTCCCTGTTTTCAATATTTATTTTTGTTGGAATAACTGAAGATGAAAAAATAACATGATCTTTAGGGTTAAAATAAAAAGGCAATTTGTTTTTTGATAACCTGTCCATTATGCTTCCTGGTTCTCCCTGATGTCCTGTGCATACAACCATGTATTCTTTTCTGTTTTTATTTATATTTTTTAGTTTGCTATAAATCTGATTTTTATAACTTAATATTTCTATATCATTTCTAAATGGGCACATGTCTATTCTTGATGCAGCACTTACATATTTATTCAAGCTTCTTCCAATAAAGACTATTTTTCTGTTCAGCTCTTTTCCAAAATCTACTATTGACTTTAATCTTGCTATATGAGAAGAAAATGTTGTTACAAATAATCCTGCATCTTTATTGGTTGTTGTAAGAAGAACATCTTCTAATAAAGTTCTTGCAACTTTTTCACTTGCAGTTTTTCTTTCATCTCCAGAGTATAATGAATCAACAATCAGGACTTTGACACCTTCTTTTGCAACTTCTTTTAATTGTTCGTAATTTGGTTTTTTTCCAAGAATAGGGGTGTTATCAAACTTGAAATCATTGGAGTAGAGAACAACTCCTTGAGGAGTATGGAGAGCAATCATTGATGTTTGTATTGTTGAGTGTGTGATGTTTATAAAATCAACTTTATATTTTCTATTTTTTCCCTGAACATAACAAAAAGAATTTGGTTGAATAACTTTCAGCTTGTTTCTAAAATTAACTTTTTCATCATTTAGCAAAGTTTTCAGTACTTCGATTGTAAATGGAGTTCCTATTATGTCTGCATTATATCTATTTGCGAGAAATGGCAGAGCTCCAATATGGTCTAGGTGTGCATGACTTGGCAGAATTGCCCTGACTTTATTTCTTAGATTTAGTCCATCTAAAATTTCATCTGATGGAACTGCTCCTATTTGCCTTAATTTTTTTTCTGTATAAGCTCTTTCTGATTCTTCTAATTCTACTATTGGAGGAAGATAAAGCCCGCAATCAAATAAGATAACATCTTCTCCTAAATCAACAGCAGTCATATTTTTCCCTACTTCATTAAATCCACCTATTCCATAAATTCTCATATTATTTAACTCTTTTTTGAATTATTCCTTATATCTACTATAAAATAAAAATAGTTTAAATAGGTTTTGATTTCATTTTGATAATGTTTTTATATTCAGTTTTCCTAGATTAGATACAAAAGATTTGAATATAAAAGGGTTGAAAATGAAGAATATTTATAATTGGAAATTAATAACTATGATTATAGTTTTATTTGTATTGTTTAGTGTTATAATCTCTCTTAATTATAAAAAAGAAAATAATTATTCTGCAATGAAATGTGTTAAAGATAATGATTGTGCTCCTAAATGCAGCTGTCATCCTGATTCCTGTGTTTCAATTGCAAAAAGAGGCAATTGCTCTATGATGATATGCAGCCAGGAATGTTCAGGACCTCTTGACTGTAATGCTGGATATTGTGGTTGTGTCAATAATAAATGCCAAGTGATTAGCAATATAAAATGATAAAAAAAATTCTTTTAATAATATTAGTTTTAAATTTAGGAATATTTATTATCAGTTCTCTTGAAAATGAAAATAAAATAGATTCTCAAGTGTATAAAAATCTTGAAAAAAATATTGAGACTAAAGTTATTATTCAGATAAAAGATTCCCCTCCATCTGAGAAGCAGAACATAAAAGAAGAAATAATAGAAAATATTGGTAAAGAAGATGTAAGGCATGTTTTTGACAAGGAAATTGCTGTGAATGTTTCCAAGGAAGATTTATATAAACTTAGTCTTGATTCTGATGTAAAATCAGTTATTATTGATATGCCTGTTTTTGCTTTTCTTCAGGATTCTGTTCCATCTATAAATGCCAGTACTGCATGGAATATTAAAATTTCTGGTAAAAATATTACAGGTTTGGATGAAACAATCTGCATAATTGATTCAGGAGCTAATTTTTCCCATCCTGATTTAATTGGAAGAAATAAAACCTGTGTTATTGATTGCATCAGCAAAGATTGTGTGGAAAACTGTTCAATCTCTGATGATTATGGACATGGAACTCATGTTGCTGGAATTGCTGGTGAATTTGGAAGCTTAAATGGTGTTGCAATTGGAGCTAAAATAATTGCTGTTAAATCTCTTGATGCAAGTGGAAGTGGAAGTATTAGTGATGTTGATGCTGGAATTGATTGGTGCATAGCAAATTCAAACAATTATAATATTTCAGTTATAAGCATGAGTTTAGGAACAAGTTGCTCTTTAACTCCTCAATATTGCTATAGTTCTTATTGTGATAATGAAGCTGATTTATCAAGCACTGCAGTAAGAATAGATAATGCAACATCCAGAAATATTTCAGTTATTATTGCAAGCGGTAATAATGGAAATACTCTTAAGATTTCTTTTCCAGCTTGCGTTAAAAATGCGACTGCTGTTGGATGGCTGAATAAGGATGACACTATTTCTTCAAGCAGCAATAGAAATAATATTACCGATTTGTTTGCTCCAGGAACAAGCATAAAATCTGCTAGGTGGTCTGGAAGCTCTTGCTTGTCAAGCTGTTCATGCTCTGGAGATTATATGACTTGCTCTGGAACTTCAATGGCTGCTCCTCATGTTGCAGGAGCTTTTGCAATGTTTAGGCAATTTTTCAGATTACAAAATAATAGAGTTCCAACTCCTTTGGAAATCCAGAATACTTTTAATTCAAGTGGAAAAAGAATAGCTGACAGCTCTTCTGGATTGAATTTTTCAAAAATTGACATTTATTCTGCAATTATTTCAATTGATATATTAAATCCAGAGGTTAGTTTATTATCTCCTCAAAACTCAATAAGCTATTTCAGCAATAGCATGAACTTCAGCTGTTCTGCTAATAATGTAAGACTTTCTAATATGACTTTATATCTATGGAATTCAACTTCAATATATAATAATAGTGAAGTAAGTTATGTTTCAGGGACAAGTGCAACTGCAAACTTTAATATAACAAATATTTTCCCAGGAAATTATGAATGGAATTGTTTAGTCTATGATTCTAATGGAAATTATAGTTTTGCAGGAACAAATTTTAGTTTTTATATTAGAGACTTAAATGTTGAACTTGTATCTCCTTCAAACAATTCTTATACAAACTCAAATTCAGTTGATTTTAATTGTTCAGCTGAAAGTGATACAACAAAAAAATTGACAAATATTACTTTTTATTTATGGAACTCTGGTGGTTTAATATTTAATTCAACAAAAAATATTTCTGGTATTTTAAATTCCAGTGTTTTTAATTATAGTTTTCAGGATGATATCAGTTATAATTGGAATTGCCTTGCATCTAATAATATCTCTAGCAATAATTTTGCAAATAATAATTTTACAATAACCTATGATTCCACAGCACCTGAAATAAATTTGATAAGTCCTACTGACTCAAGTATTCTTGATTCTCCAATAGGTTTTAGCTATAATGTTTCTGATAATTTTAATATTGCAAATTGCAGTTTAATAATAAATAATGCTGTTAGTGCAACTAACAGCTCTATTGTTAATTTATCACTTGTGCAGAATTTTGTACAGACTCTTAGTTCTGGGAGTTATAGCTGGAGTGTTAATTGCAGTGATTATGCTGGGAATATTGGAAATTCAAGCCAAAGAAGTTTTAGTGTAAATGCTCCTGCTCAACAGATTATTGTTTCAACGAGTGGTGGTGGAGGTTCAAGTCCCAGCTATAGCACTTATTCTATAAGCTATGAAGAAGGTTCAAAAGGATATACAAAAGAATTGAAAAAAGAAGATAGAGTCAAGTTTGTTTTTTTTGATAAAAAATCAGGAGAGCATAATATTATTATAAATGAAATCAGGCAAAATTCTGTTAATATCACTATTAAAAGCAGCCCTATTAATTTAATTTTAGGAATTGGGCAGAGCGCAAAATTAAATTTAACTTCTTCTGATTATTATGATTTGCTAATTAAATTAGATTCTATTGAAAATAATAAGGCAAAATTAATAATACAGTTGATAAATGAAAGAATAATAATAACTTCTTTAGAAGAGAAAGTTATTGACAAAAATAATAGTAAAGATGAATTTAATCAGATTAAAGGTAGTGAATTTGCAAATTATGAAATCACTAGATTAAGAAATGTAATTTTTATATTTGTGGTAATATTTATAATCATTGCATTTGTAATCTTAATTGCAATAAACAAGATTAAAAATAATAAGAATAAAAAGCAGATAAAGGAATATAAGGAAGTTTTTGAAAATAATATTAAGCCTCGCAAGAAAAAGAAGATTTGAAAAATGAATAATAAAATTAAAAATAAATTTATAGTTATAAGTATCTTGACTTTAATTTTTTTTAGTTTAGTTTTCTTATTCCAATATTATATAGATATAACATTCTACACTTGCGGTTCTGGAAATAATACAAATTATTTAAATAAAACAGGAAATTTAAGCTGTATAGGATATAAAATTTTATGTGAAAAGGAATTTGAGAATAAACTGATATTTATGATGGAGTTTACAAATTATTGTCTAATGGATAAAAATGTTTATTTATGGAGTTTGACTGATGAAAGAGGAAATTCTTATGGGATTTATCATTCTCCTCCTACAATTATTTCAACATTGCCTTGTTATCCCTCATTTTTAAAATCCGGTGAGACTAAAAAAAATCAATATTCAATCAACAAAAAAAATAATACAATAAATTTATTAAAAATTCAAAATTTGAATATCACATCAGATTCAACTTTATGCAATTAAAAATGCGATGAAACTTAAAAATGAATCAACAATCAAAAAAGAGGTTTGAAAGAGAACAAATAAAATTCCCATCAGGAATTTTATTATTGATATCTATTATTATAATCATTTCAGCTAGTCTCGTTTCTGCTTCTGGAGATGTTTATAAAACATATCTGCACAACCCTGTTGTGCCAAAGCATCTGGATTTGGCTTTGCAGGGAGATTATCAAACTGCATTATGGCCTGGAGCTGCAACTTTTAATTATCCAATTCAAGTTGTATCTGGAACAAATGGACTTGCGCCTTTGCTAACTATAAGTTATAATCATCAATTAACTAGTGGAAGACCTTCAATTGCTGGTACTGGATGTAGTCTTTTGGAAAATTATATCAAAACATTAATTTATAAGTTAAAAGATGTATTTTATACAACATCTAATAAAAAATGAAACCATTAAAACCATCGCACAGAGAAAAGAAAAGATATCTTTTGATAAAGGGAAAGGATTTGAGCAAAGAAAATATTGATAATGCTATTATGGATTATGTTGGGACTCTTGGACATGCACAGACAAGCCCTAAGATAATAAGGACAAAAAAATCTCCTGATGGAATTATTCTTGCAATTAATAGGCAGATGCTTGACAAAGTCAGAGCAAGTTTTTTAATGAGTGGCAAAGATTTAAGAATTATTAGAGTTAGCGGAAGCTTGAAGGGATTGAAAAATTAATGATGCAATTGCCAAAGTGTATGTGTTCTTAGTGCTTTAATCGCAGGATTTCTTTCTATTCTTTCTGGAAAAATTGTGTGTTTTGTCATAGTGCTCATTGCTTCACCATATTCAAAGGCTTTAGTTGGATTAACATCATTATGAATTCTATCATCAATAGGATTATTATCAGCATCAATATATGCTTTTTTTGATTTATCATATTTTCTCCATCCATGATATAAAAATTGGCCCCATAAATCATAAGAAAATACATCTTCATAAGTCATCTTGCCTGTTTCTTCAATTAAAATAATTTCCAATGGCAAAAGTAAATTCCTAAGACTTGGTTTAGATGAATCAATGCTTGATTGAGAGATAACTAGTCTTAAAGACCTTAGTTGAGAATCAGGGCCTGTTGGAGGATATTTATACGAACAAGTAGACTCTGATACAAAAGAATATGCATCTTCTGTTTCTTCTCTATATGAAACATCAGTATCTTCAGCTGTTTCTATTGACATTGTAAAATCGCTCTTTAATTGTCTTTAAAGTTTAAACTTAGATTTTATAAGAAGAACTTGTATATAAACTGTTGTATTTATAATTTAAAAATATCGATTCGAAAGACTTTCAAAAATTATTCCCTAATTTTTGGATGTTTTTGGATTTTAAAAACCATCC
>JAVHOF010000165.1:0-1680 GCA_036169915.1 Candidatus Pacearchaeota archaeon
AAGATTAGGGATTGCTTTTGAATAGCTCTTTATTTAAAGTGCTTTATGCAATAATCAACAAGTTTTTCACCTTCTAAGCACCTATTTTCAGTTTCTGTTCTTATCATAAAAACTTCTTTATCATTTAACTTTAGAAATACCCAAGATTCACTTTTTCTTATTCTTATCCAACAGATAATCTTTTCATTTATTTCAATGAAATCTATATAAATATATTGATTTAAATGATCTGAAATCTTAAAAGGAAAGTATGGCTTTATTATTTCATCTATAATCATTCTTTTATATCCATCTTTATTAGGGTCTTTTAATTTTTTAAATTCATCTTTAACCCCTATGATTTCTGCTTCATTGGAGTCTTTTCTTTCTCTAACCCCAATTATTAAACTTCCACCATTGGAATTTAGAAAGCTTGCAATTGATTTTGCAATAATTATTTTAGATGCTTTTTGTTTGTAGTAATGAAGGTCCATTGACTTACTTTTTTTAATATCTTCCTCTATGAAATTAACACTCCAGAGAGTACTTAGTTTAAGCTCATTGTAAAAACTTTCTCCTTTTTCAATTAGTTTTTTGACTTCTTCTGAATTTTTCTTTTCTTTATCTTCTTCACTTAAAATTATCTGCTGAACTTTTCCTATTTCACCTGTTTTTAATCTTACCATTATTCCGTACATTTGATATGAGTCTTTTGTGATAACATCATCTACTATTCCAGAAGCTATTTTGTTTTGATTGGTTATTATCTTAACCTTCAACCCTTTTTTTATATTGCTAAGATATTGATTTTCCATAGGATTATATCTGTTAAAAACGCTTATAAAATCTTCTTACTATTTTATTGTAATGTCAAAATCAGGTTGGTTCTATTTTATAAGCTGCAGATTAATTTAAATATAGATTAATACTATTCTAATAATAAAAAGAGGCAAAATGGTATATCTTCCGATTATAGGTTCTTTATTAGAAGCTGCAGGCTCAAGCTTTGAAAAGAGCTTGATGAAGCGAAAAGATATTAATTACAAGAATTATAGTGTTTATGGATTTTTAGGAATTGTTCTTGTTATGCTTCCATTTATATTCTTTTTTTGGAAAGTTGATGCAGATGCAAGAACTTTGAAAAATCTTTTATTATTCTTTTTTGTTGTTGCAATGGCAGCACTTGCAAATCTTTTGACATATTATTCATTAAAAAGAAAAAGTCTAAGTGTTTTAGAGCCAGTAAGATTGATGCAGCCATTGTTGACTATTTTATTGGCTTTTGTTTTCTTCAGTTCTGAAAGAAATTTTTTACTTTTCATACTTGCTTTGATAGCAAGTTTGGCTTTGATTGCTGCTCATGTAAAAAAACATCATTTTTGCTTTGATAAATATATGACTGCTGCTTTGGCTGGAAGCTTATTTTTTGCAATTGAATTAGTTGCATCAAAACCTATACTTCAATTTTATAATCCATTTAGTTTTTATTTTTTAAGATGCCTTATGATTTTTATAATAACTCTTGTAATAATAAGGCCAAAAACTAAAATTAAAAATAATTCAAGATGGATGATATTGCTTATTTCAATAATATGGGTTTTTTACAGAATAATACTTTATTATGGCTATGAAATTTATGGAATTGTTTTTACAACTATTTTGTTCATTTTAACACCTGTTTTTGTCTATATTTTTGCAGGT
>JAVHOF010000166.1:0-1676 GCA_036169915.1 Candidatus Pacearchaeota archaeon
GCTATGTTTCCACTCATACTATATGGTCCAAATACAGTAAATGGTGCATCACTTGAATCTGTAACACTTGCACTTGAAATTCTAATTATATATTGAGTGGACGATGTTTCAGGTGCATACCAAGTATAACTTCCACTTCCTTCTTGTAATGGCAAACTACTTGTAATTTCATTCCAAGTTGAACCACTATCTAAACTATATTCTATTGTTGCATATTTAGATGGTGGAGTATAGTCAACTGTTTCCCATCCAAAATATGGATATCCACTTTGACTATTTGGACTTATATTCCAAACATTTTGAAAATCAAATCCAGCATATGATGCTGAATTTTTCATTTGTGCAACTGTCAATTCTGTTATGGTTGGCATTCCAGTAGGAGTTACATCATTTATGTTATATATATTACTACCAGATTGCACATAATTATAAAGTGATGCTGATGCGTCTAATTCAGTATAATTTTCAGTGAATAAATATACTGAAGAAACTGGAGTATTACCAAATGTTGCGTTTGTATATTTTTTACCACTTGGAAAATTATGACCCAAATCAAATAATGCATTTTCATCGACTGAAATAGTATCTGAAAATCCGTGTACATTTAATGCGCCAGAAACTACTGTATTATATACATAATTATCATGAACTTCTGTTTCTGTGCCTGCACCAGCAAATGCATACATAAACATCTGTGGCGCATGAGTATCAAATGAACCTGAATTTACTTTACACTCAAAATTTATAAAAGAATTTTTAACTGTACAGTATGTTATTTGATAATAAAAATTAACCAATCCGCCGACATATACTGCTGGACTTGCCACACTGGAAGAAATAATTCCTTCTATTCTTATATCATCTACTGAACAAGATGTTATTAGTCCGTATGATGCTCCTCCAATTAATCCTCCAAGATAAATTAATGATAACGATTCAGATACGCTTCCTGTTAAATTTGATTTTATTATATTTATTGAACTATTTTTTATTTTAACAGATTCTATTCTATTCCATACAGATTTATCTTCTCCACTATGAGTACTATAATCATCCCATAAACCTACTAATAATCCAAGATATAACTTTGCATTATTTATAGTAGGAGTACCAATTGTCCAATTATTTAAATTTATAGAGCAACTTTGCAATGTCAGATTTTTTATTGCATATGACTGTGATACATCGGTCGGAATTATTATAGTTCCAAATAATCCTATTGATTGAACTATTGATGCTTGATACAATGATGTTATTGTCATATTACTTATAGTAAAATTATTTCCATCAAAATGGCCTTTAAATTCATTCGCAGTTGTTCCTATGGGTGTCCAAGATGGATATGAAGATAAATCTATGTTTGCACCCAATTGATAATATACGCTTGCTGACATATTATCTCTAACATCATTCAGATGTCCATCATTCATTATTATATACGGGTCACCTATTGTTCCGGTTCCGTTCATTGGTGTCATTATTGTATTTCCTTATTTTTCATTATAAACTTCATGATGTAAAACTCCAAGATATTGGAATCATTTGATTATAAAAATATAATTCTCCACCATTTGGATAAAGTATTGTAAAAGATGCTGATATTATTACTGAAGTATATTCATATGCACCTATATCCCACGCTATACCTTGAGGTCTTGATATACCTATTATATCTA
>JAVHOF010000167.1:0-7726 GCA_036169915.1 Candidatus Pacearchaeota archaeon
CTTTTTAGTCGAAAGTGGTAAGTCACTTTATTTTATATGGGTTTCACCAAAGCCTGAAAACCAAATCTTTAAAAATCCTTATAGTTTAAATCTTTTAAGCCCGCGTAGTGTAGTGGTTAGCACGTATCCCTGTCACGGATGCGACCCGAGTTCGATTCTCGGCGCGGGCGTTCCTAGAGACTCGAAGAAAGATTTAAAAATGCCCTATTTTTTAATTGATTAAGATGAGTTTTGTATTCACATTATTGAAATTTGAATGATTATGCAAGAGATTTAAGCAGAGTTAGCCTTAGTAGAATGATGATGCATGATAGATTTGTTGGAACTATTTTAGCAGGTATAGATAAAAGGACTACTATTAGAACAGATTTGGAAAGGATAGATCCAACTAAATAAAATAAATATAAAAAATTTCATTACATTATTTTATAAACTTCTTTAATTTGATTAAGATATGACAATAAATGGTGAAGATTCTTCGGTTGATTCAAAGGATTATGGATTTATTAGCAAATATGTTAGAGATGATTCTAATGATGTAGAAGCAAACTTGTTTAAGAAGAAGTTTGAAACAAAGGAATTTGGTTCTACTGAGGTTTTTAATAGCATAGGTCAGGAAGAAGATAATCAAGAGAATATTAATTTTAGTAAAAGGTATAATAAAAATTTTAATAAGTGGCAGAATAATAAAGATGAAGAATCTGAAGTATTTGATGAATCCTTTGATGAAAAAGAGAAATCTATTTCAGATCCTGTTTCAGAAGCTAAAAAAGAATTTTTGGAGCATCTTGAAAAAGATTCTTTAACAGTTGATACTTGTATTAAGTTAACTCATGATTGGAAAAAATAATTATGCTAATTTTATTGAATTGTTTTTTATAATGTCATGCTTGATGAGTAAAATGAATTTATCCATAATGTTATGCAGGACAAGTAATAGATGATAAAGTCCAGCAGGAGAGATTAAATGTGATGGATTATATTATACTAAACTTATTTTCTTTTTGTAACATAAGTCTTATCAACTTTGAAGCTTTTGTAAATTCCTTCTAGAATATCAGTTCCTGCATATCCTGCAAGTAAAGAAAGCCTGTAGTCAAAATTAAAGATTAATCCTGTGAATATTCCAATAATAAATGCAATAACAACAGTTATTGCATAATATGTCCAAATTATTTTTCTGCGCAAAGATAAGGCTTTTAGCAAGCCTATAAAACCTCGTGTAAGCCCTCCAACACCTCCAAGAATTGCAGGAAGAATCAGCAATTCAATTGTATTTGCGTCCATTTTACATTCTCTTTTTATTGATATAGAGAAAGGCGCGAGTTATTTAAAGGTTGCTGGGGGAAGTAATGTGAGAGTTTACCATAAATTTAATTAGTTTAATCACTTATCTTTTTAAAATGTTTAAGTACATATATCTAGATGAAAGTGGTGATTTAGGATTCAAAGATAAATCCTCAAAATATTTTGTAATAACTATCTTTTCTTGTGGTATTAAAGAAGAACAAGAACTTTAAAGAGTTATAAAAAAAGTTAGACAAAAAATATTAAAGAAGAAGTTAAAAAACTCAATAGAAATAAAATGGAATAACTCAAATGAGGCAATAAAACAGAAATTTTTTGCAAAATTATCTCAAATAGATTTTGAAATTTTTACTATTATTCTTGAAAAATCTAAAGTTTATGATTATTTAAAAGATAAAAAGCATAAATTGTATAATTATTTAGCAAATCTAATAATAAATGAATGTTATATTGAGAATGATTTTGATATTATTGTGGATAGAATGAAAATAAAAAGATCACTAAGAGATGATTTTGATTAATATATTAAATATAACTTAAAAGAGAAAGTTAGGTGTCTTTCTATAAAACATGCAGACTCAAAATTTACAGGAGCTTTGCAATGTTTGGATTTTATTTCAGGATCAATTTTTAATAAATATGAATTCAATAATTTATTGTATTATAATCAAATCAAGGAAAAGATAGTTACAGAAAAACAATTTCTTTGAGAAGATTCAAATTTAAAAGAGTCATCTGGACTCTAGAGATTAAGACAAGGTGTACCATCCAGTACACAACTTCCCTAGGACTTACCCAGATATAATATTTAATAAACAACTGAATTTAAACTTTTCGGTTAAGCAAAATAGGAGAAATATTTCATGAAAATCAAAGATTTTCCAAAACAAAGCCGCCCAAGAGAAAGGTTTCTAAAATTTGGGGCTGAGGTACTGAGTGAAAAAGAAATTTTTTATTACTCCAAATGAGTTTAATACCTCTTAACTTGTTGTGATTAGGATTCTTTATTGATTAACTAATAATTTCTCCATTTCTAAATTGAAATTTTTTGCTCTTTCAATAGATGTATTGGCTTTTGAATGTTTTAGAAATTCAGGAGTATTATATTGTATTTCTTCTCTTTTCAATCTTTCAAGATCAAATTCTTCTAAAAGTGAATCTGCTTTTATTCCAGCTATTTTCAATGCTTCTTTTTTTACTTCTTCATAATCTTCAATTAAAGAACTCTTTAATTTATTTCTGATAAAAACAATCAATGCATCAGAAGTTACTTTATGAGATATTTTTTCTCCTACTTTATAACCAAATTTTAATAATACGGCATTAGAAATATAATACATTGAATAATAAGAACATACAATGGCCCATAAATCAGAATAATTGTTTTTATAAACAAAATTTGCTACATTAATGCTTTCTTTATAATCCTTAATCAAGATATCTATAACTTTTTTATCAGGATCTTTCTTTTTTAATAGTCCTTCAGATAAGTAAGCTCTAACATTACTTTCAGATTCTTTTATCTTGTTCTTATCTAGCATATTAAATTTTCCTATAAAATTTAATCAACTAAAATATTATAGATTTTCTATATGTTTCAATAATCTGTAATATTCTTCTATACCTATTAATATAATATTGTTTTTAATTGCTTCGCTAACAACTGTAAATTCTTTGCTCTTAGCCATATCAATGAAGTTTTCATAACTTATATCAGTCAAATGTATTTTGTAAGGAAACAATGAAAGTTTAGAATGTATTTCTTTTTCATGTTCTCCAATTATTAAAATATCTATATCAGAGTGTTTGTTTGCTGTCCCTTTTGCATAAGAGCCAAATAATAATGCGATAAATGGATATTTAAGTTCAGCAAGACTATTATGGATTATCAAGAAATTCTTATTATTGAAAAGCTCTTTTTTTCTCAAATATTCTGCTTCAAAGATCTTTTCATTAAATATATAAGCAAATTCACATAGTTTAGAGTTTCCCGCCTTGATAATTTTAATCAAACCTTCTTTTTCAAGATTTAAAACATTTTCATAAGCTATTCTATAATTGATTTTTAAGGTTTCAGCTATCTTTTTTATAGTAAATCTATCATTCTTTTTGTCTAATAAAAGTTTTAATATCTTTATTTCACTATTTATTTTATAAATCATATTTTTCATCTTAGTTTATTATTCATTTCTTTCATACTATTCATTTCATTTATTTATCCAGTATTTCATTAATTATTACATAAAGTAATAATACTATTACAAATTGTAATAGTATAAAAATCTTTCTATTCTGATGCGTGGAGTAGTTAATGTGTAATAAAGAAAAGATGAGGGGTAGTTGGTTAGAAAGAAATCAGAGCAAATGCAATAAGTAAAAGTAAGATCAGTCAGTCAATCAGTCATATTTTTATAATCCTTTGGGCTTTATAATAATCATGAAAATCAAAGATTTTCCAAAACAAAGTCGCCCAAGAGAAAGATTCCTTAAATTTGGGGCTGAGGCTCTATCAGATGCAGAATTGTTTGCGATTCTGCTGAGGACAGGAAGTAAGGGGGAAAATGTTGTGGAAATGTCCAATCGGCTTATTGCAGAATATGGTTTAGATAAGCTATTTGAGTGTTCATTAAAAGAACTTCAGGAGATAAAAGGAATAGGGCCAAGTAAAGCAATGCAGATATTGACTATTGCAGAAATTCAAAAGAGAATCAATCAGTCCAAAAAACCAGTTAAAAGAGTAAGCTGTGCTGAAGATGTGTTTAATCTTATGCATGAAAGATTGAAAGATAAAAAAGAAGAATATTTTTATGTGTTGATGTTGGATACAAAAAATAATCTTATTGGTGAACCAGTATTAATATCAAAAGGTATTTTAGACGCTTCAATCATCCATCCTAGAGAAGTTTTTAAGCCTGCAATAAAGAACAGTGCAGCAAAGATAATCTTGGTGCATAATCATCCGAGCGGGGATGCAACACCGAGTGGAGAAGATATGGAGATAACTGAGAAGTTAATGAGTATTGGAGATGAGTTGGGAATAAATGTGTTGGATAGTGTGGTGGTTGGTGGAGATAAGTGGAGAAGTTGGAAAGAACATTAAACTATCTTTTCAAGTTCTTCAAAACCATCTAATAATTCTTTAACTTCTTTTTTAGCTTCTTTTATTATTTCTTTACTCTCTCTATAAACTATCTCTTCATGTTTCTCTTGTCTATATTTGTTAATTGATAAATCCCAATCATTAGATTTTATTTCTTGAATTGGAACAAAAAAATTCTTTTTAGCTCTATCTTTATTATTTTCTTTTAATCTATTACAGAATCTCTCTAAAATGTTTGGAATATCGTTTTTATCAGGTTGCGGTGTTCGTTTATCATCTAAACTATAACCATCTGCTTCCATATCATAAAACCAAACTTTTTCTGTTTGTTCGCCTTTTGTAAAATATAAAACTGCTGTAGAAACTCCAGCATAAGGTTTGAATATACCTGAAGGCATAGAAATAATTGCATCAAGTCTGCATTTCTCTAATAATAGCTTTCTTATTGATTTATGTGCATTAGAATTACCAAATAATACACCATCTGGAACTATTACTACACATCTCCCCCCAACAGATAAAGAATTATACATTAATTCTAAGAATAATAATTCTGTCTTGCTTGTGCTTATTGTAAATTCATCAGACTTTTCGCTTTCATTTATAGAACCTTTAAATGGTGGATTAGCTAAGATTAAATCATAAGTTCCATTTTCATTATATCTTTTAGATAGAGTATCCTCACCTTTAATTTGAGGATCAGTTATTCCATGCATCATTAAATTCATAACTGCAATTCTTACCATAGTTCTGTCAATGTCATATCCATATAGGGATTCTTCATCGAGTATCTTCTTTTTCTGAGGGGTTAATGTGCTAACTCCTTCTTTCTTGTTTGTGTTTAGTATATATTCATAAGCGTTTACTAAAAAACCAGCTGTTCCACAAGCAGGGTCTAAAATCCTATCTCCTAATTCTGGCTTAGCAAGATTAACCATCATTTGAATTATGTGTCTAGGGGTTCTGAATTGTCCATTTTTTCCAGCAGTTGTTAATTCAGATAAAAGATATTCATAAATATCTCCCTGAGTATCTTGATTTTGTTCTTTGATATGCAAATCATTAATTATGTTTACTGCTTCAATTAAAAGAGAAGCTGTTGGCAAGGAAAAACTTGCGTCTTTCATATATTTAAAATAAAGAGAGTCTTCTTCTCCCAATTCTCTCATAAATGGAAATACAACATCTCTTACATGCGCTAAGATTTTATCTGAAGAATATTCACTCCAAACAGACCATCTGCAGTTTTCATGCCCAGTAAATATAGATTTAAACTTAATTCCTTTTAGTGTAGCATTTTGCTGTTGCAAAACATCTTTATCCTGCATTTTTTTCATAAAAATTAAATAAGATATTTGTTCTATTGCTTGAAGTGGATTGGAGATTCCTCCACTCCAAAACTTATCCCATAATTTTCTAATCTTTAATTTTAATTCTGCGTGTAGCATGTTAATCTTTTATTTCTTTTTTATTTAATGGATAAGATGTAAAATCCTCTAACTTTAATTGAATACATTCTGAACAAGCATCTATTAGGTGATGAGAACGAGAAAATTCTGTATCTCTTTTTCTTTCATAGTAAGAAAATAGTATAACTTTTATACCCTTATCCTTTAACATTTTTATAACTGGAACAAAATCGCTATCGCAGGCGATTAAAATTATTTTCTTAATTGCTGGAAAATCTGCTCTAAATGAACTTAAAACCATGGTTAAAACAGTATCTACTCCTTTCTGTCGATAGTTAAATTTACCCTCTTTGTTTTTAGTCCTTTGGCATCTACCCTCTAATATTGTAAAATCTTTTTTGTTAGAAAATTTACTCTTAAATCTATCATACCCCTCTTTTCTCTGTCTCTCTTCATTAGTTGGATTTCCTGATTGAAATGGGGGAGCAGTAGCATAAAAAATATGCTTAACAAATAAGCCCTTTTTCTTTGCTAAATTTTTTATAAAATCAATTTTTTTAAATTTAATATAGTTTCCTTTACCAAAATATTTGCTTAATCTCGCTAAAAAACCTTCGTCAACAAAAATCAATGTATCTTCCATATTAAAATAAACCTCCAATTTTTAAAGAAAAAAAATCATCTAGCGACCCCGTAGGATCACTAGGGAGCATACCAATTTTATTAGTAAAATTATGTTTATAAATGTTTATGTTTGTTTGTTTTGACATGTTTATTATTATGGAGCCTCCTTTTTAGAAGTTTGTTTTTTAGCAAATTCCCATTTGATAACTTCTTTTTCTCCCTCTTCTTTTATAGCATTTTCAAGCTTAATCTCTTTCAACATTTCTTTAATAAATTTGTTCTTGTTTGAGATATTATATGATTGAACTGTTCCATAAAAGAAATATTCTTTTTCTAAGTTTTTTATAATTATTGCTTTTATTAATTGTCCTCTTGAGAATTTTGCAGGAAAGTCAAAGGTTTTTACTGAATATATTTGTTTATCTAGCAAATCTTTAATTTTATAGTCCTTCATATCTTTTGAGATTTCTAATATTTCAAATAGTGATTCTTTATAATTTAAGAAATTTTTTATCATTTTTCTCTCTTTTTCATTAAAGAAATCCATTGGAAAAGAATCTGCCATTTCCATTGCTGTTGCTTCACTTGGAAATTCAAATTTTAATAAAAACCATGCATGAAAATCTAAACGAAAGTCAACCTTTCTTTTTATTATTTTCATAGCATCTTCATTTTCATGAACGAATATCTCCCTTGCTTCTTCTTCAATTTTAGGATACATATAATCAATCATCCCTCTAACTTTACTGATCATCTCTGCTTCGGGAGCCTTATTTATTATTTTTTTGCTCATTTTTCAATATCTTTTAAAGAAATTCTTAAAACTTTCTTTTTTTTAATTAAGTCAATTATCTCTTTACTAATCTCATTTTTTATTATTCTTGAGCTTAATCTAGGATAATTTAAGTGAGATAAATCCTCATATAATCCATTTTCTTTTATAATTTTAATGATTAAATCTTTATTTTCAGGATAAATCACTTGTTCATATTCTTTAATTAAGCATTTCTTGTTATTTCCAAAAAGAATATCTGTATTTTTTTGTTTAGCTAACTCAATAATCTTCCTTTTTAATTCATCTTCTTTTTGTTCTATTTCTTTCTTTTGCTTTTCAAGTGTATCATATTTATCTACTAGGCCATTATCGTTGCTCATTTTAACCCCAATATTTTTTTATTTTCATTATAATGTTTGTTTAGGAGATTTTCCAATTTTTTAATATTTCATTACTTAAAGATTTATCAAATACTTCTTCAGAAATTTTTTCTTTAATACTTTTTGTTTT
>JAVHOF010000168.1:0-5744 GCA_036169915.1 Candidatus Pacearchaeota archaeon
TAAGTGCGGTACAGTATATAATCCTATTGTAATGGGTATATGTATAAATGGTAAGGCATCGAAGTCATGTTATGCAGGTACAATAGGGGCGTTTGTAGACAAGAATGGACAAACAGTAGGATTAACCAATAACCATATAATTGCAGAAAAGAATAATGGGGTTATAGGCGATGCGGTATATTCTCCTCCACAACAAGATAATTGTGGTATCACACGTAAAATAGGTAATCTGGGTGGATATGAAAAATTAAAATTCGATGGCAGTAACAATTATATAGATTCTGCATGGTTTACAATAGACTCTAATATACAATATGAAAATAATACAAAATGTACCAATAATAATTATTCTATTGTAGGCCCTGCTATAAAAGGAAGCGAATTAGCATTAAATGTTGAAGTAAAGAAATGTGGTGCAAGAACTGCTTATACTGAAGGAACTATAACATCAATAGATTATGTAGGAAATGTAGGTTACGGAACATTCGGGACAGCACATTTTATAGAACAAATTAAAATGGAAGGTGTAGATGGTATGATGGGAGGGGGAGATAGTGGAAGTGTGTGGATAAGAAAATCTGATAATAGACCCATAGCATTAAATTTTGCTGGTCCAACCAGTGCCCCATTTAGTCGGGCAATTGGTAACAAATTGGAATATGTTGAAAATTTATTAGGATTATCATTTGGAGGTGGTAGTGCTAATTGTCCAATACCAACACTTCAATTCGGATTGAATTAATGAATTAATGATTAGGAGAATGTCATAATATGTTTACAAGATTCAAAGAAGGTTTTGGAAATATCGAACAAGATATCAGTTTTTCATCAGTATTTATTGGTTTTCACAATAGATATACATATGACGATATAGATATTATAAGATCTTATGGTGGATATCTAAGATATTCATATGCGATTACAAATGCTATTTCAGTGAAAATTCCTACAAATATGATTGACATAATAAAAATGTTACCAAATGTCAGATACATTGAAAAAGTAGGTATAATGCATTCTCACGAATATCCTAATATCTATCCAAACGTGACCTGTAGTGTTCCAGGATCAGATTATGGAATTCCTAAAATTAGAGCAGATATTGCACACAATTCTGGTTATAAAGGAACAAATGTCAAAGTAGGAATTGTTGATTCGGGAATAGATAAGACACACCAATCATTATCTCCCAATTTTGCAGAAGGTTATGATGCTTTTACAGGTACTAATGATGTCAGTGACAGTTGTGGACATGGAACTCATGTTTCTGGAATAGTTGCTGCTACAGGTACCGTATCTGGTGGGACTGTCGGTGTTGCACCAGAAGCAAAAATATATATGGCGAAAGCTCTCAAACAACAGACTGATTGTGATCCAGATAAACCAGGAAACCAATCGGGTTGCTGTGGTGGTGAGGATATTGTTGCTGCAGGAATAGACTGGTGTGTCAGTAAAAATGTGAAGGTTATTAATATGAGTCTTGGAGGACCTATTGATAATACAGCATTGAGAGAAGCATGTGCTAATGCGTATAATAGTCACAATGTTTTGATAATCGCATCTGCTGGAAATGATAATGGTTCAAGTTGTACATCAGAAACCGTGGGATATCCTGCATTGTATGATAGTGTGATTGCGATATCAGCTACGACATCGAGTGATAGTATAGCATCATTCTCAAGTAGAGGTAGCAAGGTAGAATTATCTGCACCCGGAGATAGTATTAGATCGACAACTGTTAACAATGGTTATGGTTGCAAATCTGGAACTAGCATGTCAGCTCCATTTGTAACTGGTACAGCAGCATTATTATTTAGTGTCAATCCTAATTTAACTAACGTTCAAGTTAGACAAATATTACAGCAAACTAGCATAGACAAAGGAACGCCAGGAAGAGACGGATGTTATGGTTATGGAAGAATTGATTCTATGAATGCTATACAAAATGCTACAGGCAATTGTCCGATACCTATATGTACATTTGGATTATCATGATATAATAAAGATAATATAGAGACGAATATGACTACTAACAAAGATTTCAAACTAGGAAGAGCAGTCGCTTTTCACACATTATCAGGAGAATACAGTGTAGAAGTGAAATTCCTATATAATAATATGTATGCAACTTGTATGAAAGATAGATGTCCAGCATATGTGGGAAGATATACATTATCCGCTGTAGAGACTTTCGTAGATACTACCAACAATTATATAGAACCAGATTATCAATTATGCTTTCTCCATGCGCCTCCGCCATTCTGGAATAAAGGAATGGTTATATTACTGGCCGGTAATAAATACGTAAAAGAATCACCAGATTTTGTATCGATATATGGAAAATATTGTCCAAGAGAAATAATTGATCCTAATCCCACTCCAGATAACAACGCTTGTGCGCCGACGCTACCGTGCGGAGAGGGTTGGATTTATTCTGACAAAATAACGGATATCCCCATTTTACCATTTGTGGTAAAACAACCATTTCCTAATCCTGTAACTAATTTGACAGCGACAGTTGGCATCAAAAGTGTTAGATTAACATGGACTGCTCCAACAAATGTAGACGTGATATGGTACAGGGTAATAATCTTTACGACAGCAGATCATAGAAAATATTTTGAAGCATTTCTTCTAAGTGAAGTGACAGATGTTACAATCGGAGATCCTCTTTTATTAGAAAGTGGGGTAACATACGCAATTGGAGTATTAGGTTATGGTATATACGATAGTGCTGACCAAAATAATACTGTCTTTGTGGAGGTGACACCTCTATGACAGCTAATCCTCATATCGTCAAAGCCACTGCTGTATGTAGAGAAAGCATTGGATGGCCAACTAACCAAGGTTCAAAACAGAAAGAAGCTGATTGTGGTATAGCAGAATGGCCTCATCTGAGAATATATGTTTTATATGAAAATACTAATTATGGCGTAATTGAAGCGACCACTACTATACAAGAAAGTATGAATATTGGTCCTGTAGTATCAACATGTAAGCCCACATCAGATATTCTAAAAAATAGAATGAAATTATATAGAGGTGATTATTTAGGTTTATATCCTCAAACTGTAGATATTAAGATATATAATTGTGATTTGGAGATGATTTCAACATGTACTTGTATTGGAGATATAATTTCAAGGCCTCCTGTAGAACAGATTACTGAAAATATAAAAATGTACAATGACATCAGCCCAAATAATATTAATAATCTGGATGTCACCTATTTGAATGGAGCAGTGAGAATAAAATGGGATCCTCCGAATAATACAAACCAAGCACCTATATTTGGATATTGGGTTCATATAAATGGTGGATATAGACATCCAACTAATAGAACTGGATGGGTAACAGATACAGAAAGAGATATAACAGTTTATAATTTAGATCCCATAATACCATATGAAGTTCAAATAAGGCCTTATAGTATATGGTACACATATGGTCCTCTGACAGGTAACTATGATGACAACAGATGTAAGATACCAATGTGTAGTTTTGGATTAATGTAGAAATATGATTATTAATAAGAGAGGACAATTATGATAGTAGACAGAACAGGTTATACAGAAATAATAAACAGCAGAAGATATTTCATATCATATACATCATTTCCTTCAGGGACAGATCTCAATATAATTAGAAGTCTAGGAGGTCTTGTAGCCCATAAATATACATTAAGTCCTTTGATATCGGTAGTATTTTCTGAGGATATTATCGAAAGTATTATAAATATTTTAAATAGAGAATCTAATATAACAGGAATATGGCCTGTCATGGAAGCTAGTATAGATCCTCCTGGAGGAGCATATACAATTGAACCAGAACAGTGTGTAAGTCTCCAATCAAGAACGATACCATGGGGAATATCAAGAGTGAAAGCTCCAGATGTTTGGGCAACAGGCAATACAGGCGCAAATGTTAAAGTGGGAATTATCGATACTGGAATCGATTATACACATGAGGTATTATCAGATAATTATAAAGGCGGTCATACATTTCTCACAACAGCTAATGGTCCATATGAAGACAGTAATCCTCGAGACGATTACGGTCATGGAACCCATGTTGCAGGAACTATCGCTGCTAAAGATAATGGTCAAGGAGTTGTTGGTGTCGCTCCAAATGCACAAATATATGCTATCAAAGCATTAAACTGTGTAGGAAGCGGATTTTTTGATGATATATTGGAAGGCTATGAATGGTTAAATAACCAAGGTATAAAAATTGTCAATTTAAGCGCCGGAGGATTTGGAAGATATTTAAATAATTCTCCTGAAAATCAGGAATATGCATCATTATATAATAGTGGAATGTTGATGTTATCTGCTGCTGGGAATTCTTGTGACCCTGACAAAAATGGTGTAACTGATTGTGATGATGATGGAGATAGAGTAATTTGGCCTGCGCAGAGTAATTACCATGTAGCGGTAGCAGCGACCAATGACAATGATACTATTGCTCCTTTCTCAAGTAGAGGACCAAGCGTAGAATTAGCTGCTCCTGGAGGATATGAGGGTTCTAATAGGCGAGGAATATTATCATCAATACCAAGAACTATTCCAACATGTCTGCATACATTAGGTTGTGATCCTACAGTATACGACGATTGTATGTATTGTTGCAATAGTGGATATAGAAGATGGTCAGGTACATCAATGGCATGTCCTCATGTAACAGGCGTATCAGTTTTAATAAAAGCCGCTCATCCAAATTGGAATCCAGACCAAATCAGAATAGCTATGGATAATACAGCAGTTCATAAAGGGTCTTTAGGTAGAAATAGAGAATATGGTTATGGAATAGTTAATGCATATGCAGCGGTTAACTATAACCAATAACCAATCCAATTATAATTAATAGATAATCAATAATCAATGTAATAGGAAATAACATGACAGCAAATCTTAAAATCGATTCTCTTTGTGCATATCATAATAATTCTACAGACAATATGATACAAGTACCATATTTATATCATAATCCAGGAACTGCAGGATACATTAAAATCGATAGAATAATAACTAGACAAGATGGTACTACCGAAACAAAAACAGTAAAAGAATTCTGTATCGAAAATATACCAGATCCTTTTAGAAACAGGTGGACAGCAACATATATCGATAATAGTATAGAAACAAACCCTGTAACTAATATAAGACTAAAGGCATATGCGTGTCAATCTGGAGAGAATTGTGTTGACGATAAATCATGTACAAATCTGACAGGTATCACAAGCGAGATGAGTACTGGTATAAAAATTATTCCTGGTGCAGCATGGAAAAATAGTCATTACATACCCAAACCACCATTTCTGAAGGTATATTCTTTAAATAACGGGTTTAGAACAAAATGGGATCCTGTAACTAAAAATGTATGTGATGAAAATATATATATATTTGGATATAAAGTAGAACTTATTGAACTTGATTATAACAATAATTTTATATATAAATTAAACAAATATATAGATGTTAATACAACAGATATTACATTGACGGCTGATAGTAATGGAAATGCATTAAAGAATGGAATGGACTATATGGTTTTGATTGGAGCTTTAAGATGTGATAACATAATAAGTGAAGCAAAAAATCGTGTATGCGTAACTCCTGGTGGACCATCGAATCCGAACTGTCCATGGCCCAGTCTTCAATTTGGGGTTAATTAATAGATTTACCAAACTATATAAATATGATAGATATAAATAATCAATCATATAAATATGATAGATATAAATA
>JAVHOF010000168.1:5844-7641 GCA_036169915.1 Candidatus Pacearchaeota archaeon
ATCATATAAATATGATAGATATAAATAATCAATCATATAAATATGATAGATATAAATAATCAATCATATAAATATGATAGATATAACAAATGAGATAATATGACACTAATCAAATATCCACATCCAAGTATATATAGAAGAGGATTGGGTGCAATACCCAGTATTTATGATCCTCGTGATTATTCTATGTGGCATCCCGATGTCATAGATTATTTCTATGAAAAGGGAATATTATATTATGTGGATAATCCATATACTTTACCAATAAGTGTAGATAATACAAATATCTGTAGTCCAATACGAGATCAGGGACATCTAGGTTCCTGTGTTTCATTTGCGACCGTTGGTATATTGGAATATTTCGAAAATCTAAATTATAATCAATATGTAGATGCATCAGAGATGTTCGTATATAAGACTCTATTACAGATAGAAGGTTATTCATGTGGTAGTGGAGCTCATATTAATAAGGCGATGAGAGAATTAAAAGAAAAAGGTGCACCAAAGGATGAATGTTATCCATACAAAGATAGTTGTCCATTAGATACTATGAATCCAGAATGTACTACAGAAGCATTGGATTATAGATCAAATAGTTATGTCAATCTCGAACAAGGAATAAGTGGTAAACAAGCAATTATAGATAATATAAAATCAAATGTTGCATCAAAAAATGCTGTGATAATCGGTTTTAAAGTATATAATGGGCCTTATAATGATCATGGTAATGGAAAAGGAGAATTTTATGTTCCTTGTCCCAACGATAGTGTACGAGGAGGTCATTCGGTATTAGTGATTGGATATAATGATGAGAAATCAATTGTAAATCCAACATGTCCATCAGAAAATACTACGGGCGGTTTCAAAATAAAGAATTCTTGGGGTACAGATTGGGGCCTGAATGGATATGGATGGTTACCTTATCAATATTGGTTTAACAATAATACACACGATGAATACACATTAACTGGTGTTACAATGCCTAATGTAATGTGTCCACAACCAAACTGTACTTTTGGATTATCATAAATGACTAGATATAGAATGAATATCTCGATATCCATTTTCGGAGATTACGGATATCCTATAGATTCCATGATATCAGAATTCAAAAATTTTGTATCTAATAATAGTCTAATTGACTTAAATATAAATGTAGGAAAATATCTCCCTCTCCAAGATTCAGAATTTGGACAACCAGATCCCACATGGGGTTATTTCGTATATCCAGGAAATCTACTTCCGAGTACTAAACAAAAGATTCCTAGCAATGTTCAGATAAATATTCTAATGTATGATTGGAAAAATAAAGAAACTGGATATGGTGGAGGTACATTGGGTGGAGACTCTGGTATATATCCTAACGTACCATATATCGGTATACCATTAGGACAAAATCCTAATTTTGAAACCAATCCATGGGGTCCATGGTCCAATGTCATTTCCCAAAGATTAACTCACGAATGGATGCATGCATTGAAATGGATATTAGACATTCTATACAATTTAACAGGTTTTCCGAATGCAGATGGTGTGTGTGAACAATATGGTTATAATGATCAGAATGATCCTGGTTGGGCAAGATGTTATGAATTCTTTTTATCAACAAAGATAACAACAGAAATGTATCAAGCAATAGAGAATAATAACCCTACTTGTAATAGTCCGACAATATCTTTTGGTGTAAGCTGAAAACAATTATAATAATATCCTGATAATCAAAAGAGGAGAACTAAAAATCATGACAGAACAAACAGTATCACTGGATGGAACTATTTATAAATTAACTTATAACGG
>JAVHOF010000169.1:0-30426 GCA_036169915.1 Candidatus Pacearchaeota archaeon
GAATTAAAGATTATCCTGCTAATCTTTATGTTAAGTATTAAGGTTTACTTAACAGTATCATCCATGCAAATCCCATTAATTTAACCTTTTTAATTATTATTATATACTAGAATAAATTATACCTTTAAATCATAAACTCAAATAATCTTTCATTGTATCTTCAATTATCTTTTTCCATTTATATTTTTCAGCATATTTTTTTACATTCTTATTTTTCCATTTTAAGACCTCTTTTATGCCACATATAATCTCTTCAGAACTTTTTTGTTTTATTATAATTCCTTCTCTGTTATTTTCAATCATTAAACTAACTCCGCCAACATTAGTTACTACAACCGGAGTATTTCTAGCCAAAGCCTCCATAACTGTAACAGGAGCCCCTTCTTTTAAAGAGGGAAGAACAAGAGCATCAGCAGCACGAAGATATGCAAGTTTTTTATCTCCAAAAACTCCCCCTAAAAATTCAATATTTTCCATTTTATTCTGTTTAACATAGTTTTTGAATTTTGCTTCTTCAGGACTAAACCCAATAATTTTAAGTTCAATTTCATTTAAACTCTTCATTGCTTCAAGAAGAAAATTCATTCCTTTAATCTCAACTATTTTTCCTATATATAAAACAAATTTTTTGTTCAATGGAATTTTTAATTTTTTTCTTGCATTTTCTTTTTTTTCATTAACAAAGTATTCATCTTCAATTCCCATTGTTTGGAATATTATTTTAGAATCAGGAGCTTTTTTTTTCAAATAATCCATTTCTTCTTTGCTTAAAACATAGTAGTATTTTATATTTTTCAAAACAAGATTTTCCCATAATTGGGCTAAAATGAAGAAGGGATAAAAAAGTCTTTTATTTTTTGATTCTTGAACATGTTTTATTGGCCAACTTCCACCATGATGCTGAAAAATTATATTTGCATCTTTAAATAAAGTGGCAATTAATAATCCATGCAGATTATGTATTTCATGTGCATGAATAACTAATTTATATCCTTCTTCTTTACTTTTTTTTATTTCTTTTTTTAATTCATTAAGCATAGGTATTGATAAATCCAAAGCATATCTTAAAGAGACTGTTACAGGAAAAAACCTGAAAACAATCCCAAATTCATTATATTTCTCTTCTTTTTCATAAATTCTCTCAGGAGCCCAGCATTCAATCTCAAGTTTAGGATAAAATTTCTTAAGCTGTTTTGAAACCTTTGCAGGCCAGTCATTTAGAACCAACTTTTTCAAATCTCTTTCTCCTTCTCCAAGAGAGTAAGATTCCGAGGAATGGGATATTTGAATAACTTTTAATTTATCGCTCAAATTTGGTTTAGTATCTCGTCCTTTAGGACGATTTATCCAAATTTGAGGCTTAAAAAATACTTTTGGCTTAAAATTAATGGATTTTTTATTCATTTTTAAATATTCTTTTAAATACAATTATGCCTGATTTTGGATTTTTAATAAGTCTTTTTGCTGCCTTTAAAGGATGTTTTAAGGAAACTCTAAAAAGATTTCTTGGAGATGTTTGCGGATTTTTTTCCAAAGTTAAATTTAAAAATTCCTGCCAAATTTCTAAAAGCCTTTCATAAGGAACATTGCTGAGATTAAAAGTAGGATTGCTTAAATTAAATTTAGACCAATCAATTTTTTTAGGTATTAGACCTTTTTCCTCGCACATTTTCCATAACTTTGTTCCGGGAAGTGGAGTAGAAATAGTTACTCCAAAACCATCTAATTTATTTTCTAGTATAAATCTTTTTGTATCTTCAATCTCTGCTTCAGTCTCAGTAGGATTTCCTATCATGAAGTTTCCACATGCCATTATTCCTGATTCTTTAACTAGTTCAATAGCCCTCTTATTTTGTTCAACGGTTGTCGAACTATTCTTAACCAAGCTTAAAATCCTCTGATTTCCTGATTCAAATCCAAACATTATTTGCTTGCAATTAATTGATTTTATTTCATCTAAGATTTCTTTTGTTATTGATATAACCATTGCCTGACACCCCCAGATTATTTTCAAATCTGCTTCTCTGTAAAGCTTGCAGAATTCCAGAACCCTTTTTTTACTAAATAAAAAATTATCATCCATAAAAAAAACAGCTTTAGTTCCATATTTTTCTTCTAATTCTTTCATTTCATCAACTATATGCTTTGCAGAATTCATCCTTGTTGGAAGTCCTCTCCAGCTATTATGACAGAAAATACAATTAAAAGGACAGCCTCTTGTGGCTAGTATGGAATTAAGCTTTGTATTTGGAGGAACAAAATGCAAATGAGAGCCAGGATTCCTGTCTTTTGATTTTTGATAATATCTAATATTGACCATGTTTCTATTTATTTTAGGCAAAGAATCTATGTCTTTGATGCAATCTCCTCTTACTGTTCTTTCTTTAGCTTTTCCCTCTAAAATTTTAATTATTGCATCTTCTCCTTCCCCAAGAACTATAAAATCTCCATGTTCCAAAGCTTCCTCAGGCATAACACTTACATGAACTCCTCCTAAAATGGTCTTATAACCATTTTTTTTACACCAATCTGCTATTTCATAAGCATCATTAATAACTGCAGTTGTTGCTGTAATTCCGACAAAATCAGGATTCATTCTTTTAATTTTTTTAAAAACATTTTCTCTTGCTATTTGGTCTGCTATTGCAACTTTATGCCCAAATTTTTGTGCATAAGCAGCCAAGCCTAATAGATGAAGAGGTTCATGAACTCCATATTCATATTTTTTTCCAGCATTAACTAAAATCAATTTTGCCATATCAAGATATTCTTCCTTTTCTGAATTTAAACTTATAGCTAAACTTTTTAAGTCTTTCCATCAAGACTCTTTCTAATTTTGGAGATATTTTATATATCAAAATAGAAAAATTGCTTAATATAAATACCCCTTTGTAGATTAAATAAATTATAAATGGATTTTGAAATCTTCTTTTTGCAAAAATATAAAGATTCCATTTTCCCATTAATTTATATAACTTATCTAATTCTCTAAACATTCTTTTATCAAATTTAAAAAAATCATTATGAAGATGATCCCAAAAAACATGATAATAAGCCATGAAAAAAGGCCTATAGTTATCCTTGAAAAGAGGTTTTTTATACAGCCACCATTTTTCAAACCCATATTCTTTTGCGTATTTTTCATACATTTCAGTTCCTGGTTGAGGCTGTAATATGCCTCCATAAAATCCTTGAGTAACATATTTTTTAATTCTGTTTATATACTCCTGCATTTTAATCATATCTTCAGAAGTTTCCCATGGAAATCCTGTTAAAATATTAACTCCGACTCTCATATTCAATTCTTCACACCATTTTAAGACATCATCAGCTCTTTTAACATACAATTCAGGGCTAGTTATTCTATTTATCCCTAAAACTTTATTCATTCCAATTAATGTTCTTGGAATAGCATTTTCAATTCCAAGAGTTATCATTTTGCAGCCAGCTTCCTTCATTTTAAGAATCATTTCTCTATCAAGAAGATCAACTCTAGTTCCACAGGACCATTTTATATTAAGATTAGATTTAATCAATAAATTGCATAATTCATATAATCTTTTTTTATTTACTGTAAAAGCATCATCTATAAAATTAATAAAATCAATTTTATAAGTTTTATTTAAGTATTCTATTTCTTCAAACACTCTTTTTGCAGACATTATTCTAAAACATTTTTCAAATAAGGAAAAGCAATAACTACATCTTCCAGGACATCCTCTTGTTGATAAAATCTGACCAAAATTGTTTATTTCTTTATTTATTTTAACATAATCAGATTTTCTATGAATGCTCTTGTCAGGCATTGGTATTTTATCTAAATCAAAAATTACTTTTTCAGGTTTGTTTTTTATAACTCTATCTTTTTCTTTGTATGCAATTCCATTTATATTTTTCAGGCTTTTTTTTGACTTAAAGGCTTTAAGAAAATTTCTAAAGGAAATTTCAGCCTCACCTATAAAAACAATATCTGCCCCCTTTTCTATAACCTCTTCTGGACAAGCAGTTGGATGAGGGCCACCTGCAATAATAAGCTTGCAAAAAGGCCTTATTTCATTCATAAGTTCATAGGAATATCTTGCAGCATTTGTAAATATATGGACCCCTACAATAGAAGGTTTTTCTTTTTTTATCAATTCAACAATATCAGCATTAGTTTTTTCATTATACTGGGCATTTAGGTTTTCAACAATAACCTTAAATCCCCTTTCCTTTGCAATCCTTCCTAAAAAACTAAAGGACATTGGAGGTGATGGGTCATCCATCCCAGTTCTTGCTTTTAAAAATAATATGCTTTCCATAATTCCTAATTTAATTTTAAAATTATTTATAAATCTATATATAATAAACCACTAGTAAAATAATTGTCTATTTTCATTTATCCATTTAATCAGTTTTCTAACTCCTTCTTCAGGAAGAATCTTAGGCTCCCATCCGAGCTCTTTCTTTGCTTTGCTTATATCTGAAACATAATACCTTAAATCTCCAAATCTGTCCTTATCAAATTTCAAATCTGATTTTTTCCCAGTTATTTTTTCAATTAATTTAACACATTCTAACAAAGAAATCATTGTTTTTTCTCCACCGCCAATATTATATATGCCTGGTTTTTGATTTCTATAAAATGCATCAAATGCTTCTGCAACATCACTTGCATATAAAATATCTCTCAATTGTTTTCCAGTGCCAAATATTGTCAAAGGTAATTCTAAAACGTTTCTTATTGCAAAATTAGCAACCCAACCATGGTCTTCTCCGCCAAACTGATTAGGTCCATAAATTCCAGTTAATCTAAAGCTTGCTGCCTTTATTTTATAAGTATCAATATAGCATTGTATATAATGTTCTGCAGAAGATTTTGAAGCATGTAAGGGAGTAACAACTCCTTGCAATAAAGGTTCTTTTTCATCTATTGAAACCGGATTTCTAACATATCTTGTCTCTTCTTCTGATAATTCAGAATTTATTTTATCAGGACCATAACAATGAACAGAGTTGCACGATGCAATTGGAATATTATATTTTCTTGCACACTCTAAAACATTAAAAGTTCCTATGACATTTGTAGTAAAATCAAGAACAGGATCTTCCCATGACATAGTCATTGTTGGTTGTGCAGCAGTATGACATATATAATCACATCCTTCTGCCCATCTCATTAATATTTCCTTGTCTCTTATATCTGCAACAACAACCTGAACTCCCATACTTTCTAAAAGTTTTTTATTATAAAATCTAGCTTCAGGTTTCATATAAGTATTTCTTGCAAATTCATGTTTAGCAAGATTATCAAATGCAACAACCTCCCAGCCTTTCTTTGAATACATCTCGCATATATGGCTTCCTAAAAATCCGCATCCACCGGTTACTAATACTCTTGGCATAAATAAAACATAATAAAAGCCCTTAAAAAGATTTCCATATCATTGCATAATATATTTTGAAACATATCAATCATCTTTATAAATCCTTTTTATCTTTTTCTAAAATGCCTTCAATGTCCTTAAAACATAAATTGGAATTATTATCTAATTTTATTCTAGCTGGAAGATTCAGAGAAATTTATAATATGCTTTGGGTTTATCCTCTATGGTGGAATAGAAAATATGCAGCTTTTATTCTGAACAAGTTTCTGCCAAAATTAGGAATTGATTTATTTCCTCCTTTTTTAGAAATTGAACCTACAACAGTATGTAATTTTGCCTGCCTGTGTTGTGAACATCGTTATTGGAAAGAACCTTCAAAAAATATGAGTTTTGAACAATTCAAGAAAATATTTGATGATTTCGGCAAACCGAAATGGATTGGACTAACTGGAATTGGAAGTTCTTATTTAAATAAAGATTATCATAAAATGATGGCTTATGCAAAATCAAAAGGAACAATAATAGAAGTTTTTGACCATTTTGCTCATTTTAAAGATGATGCTCAAATAAAAGAGCTTATTAAAATAGGCCCTGATTTTCAGTTTGCTTCAATGTATGGAGCATCAAAAAAATCATTTGAAAAAGTTTGTGTTGGAAGCAATTATGATATTATTATAGAGAATATAAGAAAATTTGTAAAATTTAAAAAACAAATGAAAAAAAGATTTCCAATTTTAAATTTTCATTATATTATAACCAAAGACTCAAAAGATGAAATCTTAGATTTTTTAGACTTTGTTCATTCACTTAACACAGAAATTGGAGAAATTCTTGTAACTCCAATGCTTCATGGATATAAAGAAGCTAAAAAATTTGAAGTAAGAATAGATAAAAATTATGTTGAAAAAGTCAATGCAAGAGCAAGAAAATATCATATTCCGATAACAATAAATATGTCTGCAAAACAAGAAGCAGAAGGCTTATTAAGAAAGCCTTCAATAAATAATTGCAAGGAATATATAATGCCCTTTATTTTTGTAACAGGAGATGTAACTCCATGCTGCAGTCAGAATGAAGATAATCAAAGAGAATGGCAGAAAAATTTCTCTTTAGGAAATGCATTAGAACAGCCCTTTAGAAAGATTTGGTACTCTCCAAAATATGTTAATATGAGAAAAATGATAAGGCAGAATAAATGTCCTAAAGAATGCAGTCATTGTCCTGCCTATGAATTAAAAGCATGTAAATAAATTATCTTTTCCATGCATCTTTAAATGCTCTAATCATTTTATCTGTGAAAACATTCCATCCAAGATTATTTTTCACAAAAATACTTGCATTTTTTGCCTTTATTTTATACTCTTTTTTATTATTAAAAACCTCAAGAATAGCAGAGATATAATCATTTGTTACAATTCCAAGATTATTTTTCTTAATAATAGATGCTGCACCAAGTTCTTCATTAACAATAATAGGATTTCCACTACAAAGCATCTCAAAAGGTGCTAACCATCCTCCCTGTTTTCCAACTGGAAAAAGACCAATATTAGCAGATTTATACAAGTCTCTTAAATCTTCTCTGCTTAAATTACCTATTAATAAAATATTTTTTTCAATTTTATTCTTTTTAATATATTCTTCAATTTTTTTCATATAAGATTCATCAGCAGATTTTCCAGCTAAAACAAGCAATATATTAGGAATTTTCTCTTTTATTTTATTAATAACTTTTACACTCTCAAGTTGATTTTTCTGTTCTGTAATCATTCCAGATTGAACAATCATAAATCTATTTTTAAGATTCCATTTATTTAATGCTCTTCTTGCATTTCCTCTTGAAAAAAAATCATGATTTACCCCATAATAAACAATCCTTGGAATTCTCTTATATCTCTGAATACATCTTTCTCTGTTAAACTCATCTCCAACACATATAATATCTACTGAATTTCTTATGATTATTTTATCTGCATAATTTCTTATTTTATTTAGAATTTTTAAACTGACTCCAGCATCAGGCTTGCTCCAGAGATTAGGAGGCTCATTAAGCATCCATACACATGGTTTCTTGTCTGGAAATAAAGTCCATGTAACTGGAAAATTATGAAAATTAATAACATCATAATTTTTCTTCAATCTTTTTATCTCTTTTCTATAAATTTTTATAAACTGAAGAATTTCTTTTGTGTTTTTAAATCCAGGAGGTTCTAAATGAATATTATGCTTGGGAATTATTATATCAGTATTCAAAAGAAGATTTTCAACTTCTTTTGATTTTGAAAGTGCTAAAATATCATTTTTAATACCTTTTTTAGTAAGCCAGTTTGCAAGTTCAACAATCAAAAGTTCAGCACCCCCAAAATATTTCATTTGAGTATGCACAATAAGAACTTTAGGATTATTCTTTTTTATAAGCTCCTGAACTAAATTAAAATCTTCCTCTGTATTAACATTAACATATTTTCTAGTAAGTGGATAAACATAAACTTTTCTTCCATCATCAACAGCAACTTGTATTAAATCAACTAATTCTTTTTCACCTCTGTTTGCATTTATAGGTGTTCTTTCAATATAATTCAATATTTCATTTTTTAAAATACAATGCCCTGTTCCTTTTATATTGTTTATAGGGACTTTTGGTTTTTCAATCAATCTAAAAACTCTCCCATTTTCATTAGTCATTGCAGAATAAGTTTTTTCTATGCTTGCCTTATCTTCTTCAAAAGTTATTCCGCAAACAGCAAATAACTCCTCTTTTTTAAATTTTTTAACCATTCCATTTAAATCAGCATTAATCAATATTTCATCAGCAAGCATTAAAATAAAATCAGATTTTCCAATAGTTTCCTTTGCACATTCTATTGCATTAACAAGCCCTCTTTGTTCTTTTTGAAAAACATAGCTTATTCTTATACCTCTAAATTCTTTTCCAAATTTTCTTTTTATCTCTTCTTTTTTATAACCTACAACAATTATAATCTCACTTACTCCTGATTCAAAAGCATGTTCTAGATTATATTCAATAAGAGGTTTTTCAAATAACTTTAACATACTTTTGTTCTTATTTTCAGTTAATTTATTTAATCTAGAACCTCTACCGCCAGCTAAAATTAAAGCTTTCATTTTGATTATACTACTTTTGAGGAATTATTTGCATTTAAAAGATTTAGACTGTTCTATTGATATTATTCCAAAATATATTTTGCATTGAGATTATACATTTCATCCAAACAAATAAAAACCTTCTTTTATAGAACTATAATATACTAAAATGAAGAAAAAAGACCTAAAAATAGCCCTAATCTCTTTGCAGGAAGATGCAGAAAGGGTTCCACCTATAGGATTAGTTTATCTGGCAACTTATTTAAGGGATATAATTGGTTTGGAAAACAATAATGTAAAAATTCTTGAAAAAAATTATTCAGACATAGAAGAAGAATTAGAAGCTTTTTCTCCACATATAATAGGTTTTTCTTCAATGACAGTTGATTATGGAAAAGTAATTGACTTTGCAAAAAAAATAAAAAATAATTATAATATTCCCTTTATACTTGGAGGAGTTCATATATCAACCCTTCCAGTTTCTTTAAACAAAGTTTTTGATATAGGTGTTATAGGGGAAGGAGAAAAAACATTTGGTGAATTAATATCTCATTATCTTAAAAAAGAATCTTTTCAAGAAAAAGATATTAAAAAAATACATGGATTGGTTTTCTTTAACAAAGATAAATTAGAGATTTCTCCTCAAAGAGCCCCTATTAAAAATCTTGATGAACTGCCATTGCCAGATTTTAAATTTGTTAATAGAAACTATTTTAAAAAAGAAGAAATACCTTCAATATCTGATACAGGAATCAAGTGTTACTTAATATCTTCAAGAGGATGCCCTTATAGATGTGTTTTTTGCTCAACATCTCATTTTTGGGGCAGAATGAGATTTCATTCTCCAGATTATACGGCAAGAATTGTTAAAAAATTTATAGAAGATTTTGGTTCTGATTACATAAAAGTATTAGATGATTTATTTACAATTAATTCCAAAAGATTAAGAGACTTAAAAGTCTCTTTTGAAAAATATGGAGTATTGGAAAAAATAAAAGCAATAGAATGTCAGCCAAGAGCTAATCTTATGAATGATGAGCTTTGTTTAGCTATGAAGGAATTAAAAATTAAAACATTAAATTTTGGTTTTGAATCAGGTTCTGATAAAATATTGAAATGGTTAAAAAAAGAAAGTGTTACAGTTGAAATGAACAAGAATGCAATTCTTCTATGCAAAAAATATGGTTTTTATGCTTATGGTAGTTTAATCTATGGCTCTCCAGGAGAAACAATAGAAGACATGGAAAAAACAAATGAATTCATAGATTTTGCAATTAAAAATAAAGCAAGATACATGTGGAGTTTTATTGCAACACCTTTTCCTAATACAATTTTTTGGGACATTGCTTTAAAAAGAGGTAAAGTAAGTAAGGATATGGATTGGAATTTATTAAGTCATCATAATCTTGATTCCCCATTGTTGTTAGATGAAAATATTAACAATGAAGAATTTAAGAGAGTTTTTCTTAAAGGAAGAAAAAAACTAACAAAACTTAAAATTAGGCTAATATTTGATTTTGTGTTAAATAATCCAATTAAAACTTCTAAAATGATTTTAACAGAACCTTTTTATTATATCCCCCGAATAATCAAACAGGTGTTCAAGCAATAAGTTTTAAGAAAAAGGGATTTTTAATAGATTAATTTATATATCAAAGTTTCATAATACTTATATAGAAAAAAGATTTAATAAAAAGATGGTAAATAAGAAACGTAATTTTTTCAAGGGCAGAATTATTAATTTGAAAGAAATAGATGAAAATATAAAGAAAACAAGAGATGAAGTTAGAAAAATAGAAGATGAAGTATTACAAATCCATAAAAAGATGTCATTATTACTTTAAATCATCTAATCTTCTTCATTTAGATGATGATTTTTTTTCTAGAATTTCTATATAGTCTCTAAGGTTTTCTATCTGTGTTTCATATTTATGATTCATCAGTCTCATTTTCTCTACATAACTTGTTGACATCTCAGCTATCTTTTTATTCTTGCTTTCCATCATTATTTTCTGAGCAGAAACAGTAGTTATAACAATCAAAGCAAATAAACCTGTTAAAAGTATGTTATATTCTTTATAAAAATAAGAAATAATGATAAAAAAGACTTGTTCTATAAAATAAATGCATAAAAAACAAACATCAAAATAAGTATAATTATCTTGATGGAAAAATAATTTTAAGGGTTTCCAAAAAAATCCTATAACTAACAGAAATAATATAAATATTCCACTTAATAAAGAAGTGATTATTAAAATCATAAAGAATATTAAATTATTTTATTTAAAATGATTATGGGTTTCTAAAATATATTCTAAAAACCAGACTTTAACTTGACTGTCTTCAACAAATCAAAACAAATAAAAACTCAGTTTTCTAGAAATAATAATGGAAAATGAAGGTATTAAAGAGTCGGATAATGAATCGGCTAATAAACCTAAAAAAATAAAAGAAAAAATCATAAAATGGCTTAGAAATCCATATAATTTCACTTTGGCTTTAACCATTCTTTCAATAATAATACTTCGTTTTTATTATTTCTGGATTACTAAAAATCAGCCAGTATGGTGGGATGAGTCTGAATATCTCTCAGCAGCAAAAGCTTATGCAGGTATTGTAGATTTTAAGCTTGCAAGTTTAAGGCTTCCAGGATTTCCTCTTTTAATATCTCTGTTTTATATAATTGGAATAAATAATGAAGCAGTAATAAGATTTTTTATATGTTTTCTTCCTTCAATAATAGTATTATTTGTATTTTATTTTTTAATAAAAGAAATGTACTCTGATAAAAAAGTAGCCTTGATATCGGTTATTATCCTGGGAATTTTATGGGAAAATCTTTTTTATAGCAATAGATTTCAAACTGAAAATCTTTCAATAATTTTTGAGTTTTTAGCACTTTTAGTTTTCTTTAAAGTTTACATGAAAAAAGAAAAAATGTTATTCATAACTTCAAAGTTTTCTCTTTTATGGGTTTTATTATTTTCAATAATATCTTTTTTAATAAGGCCTGGAAATGTAATGTTCTTTCCATCTTTAGTACTTTTTTTGATAATACTTAATCAATCATTTTTTATAAAAGGAAAAAATAAAAAATTTTCTTATTTTTTAATAGCCCTACTTGTAATCTCGGCAATTTTTGTTTTATTTAATTTAAAATCAATTCCAGTAATAGGTCCTAATTATCATAGTGATTGGAAACTGGGCTGGACTAGTCTGAGTGTTTTCAATGGTTTTTATGACTCTATAATTCCTAATATACCCCCTATTTTCTTATATGCATTTTTACTGGGTATAGGAATAATTATCTTTAGCACTTTAATTATGATAGATAAGATAAAATATATCTATAGAGACAGCAATAATCTAGATTTTAAGTCAGATTTATTTAATCTCATCTTGTTGTTTTCAGTATTATTTGTCTTTATATTTATAATTAGGCCTCCTGCAATAGAATTCAGATGGTTTTTTATGATTTTACCGCCAATTTTAGCTTTCACAGCAAGAGGAATAATCTATTTTTCAGAATTTATTGGAGATTTTGTTAAAAAACAGAAATTATCTGTTTTAATAATTATTTTAATAGTCTTGATAGGATCTTATAGCCAGATAGTTCATGCAGATACTATAATAAGACAAAAATTAGATTCCTATTCTCAAGTCAAAGAAGCAGGCCTTTGGATAAAACAAAACTCAGACCCTAAGGATATAATTGTAAGTGCATCATTACCTCAAAATACCTATTATTCAGAAAGAAAAACCATTAATTTTAATGACCCTGAAAATCCATTTGCTTCAGGTCCTCTTTCTGAAGAAGAATTTTTAGTTGTATTGAAAAATAAAAAACCAAAATATTATATAGCTTCCATATTCGAACCTTCTGTACCTCAATGGACTTATCAGATTCCTGAAAAAAATAAAGAAATGTTCCTTCCTGTTAAAGTATATTTCTCAGATGTTGAACAAAAACAAGCAGCACTGGTAATATATGAATATACATATATTCCAGTAAGCAAAACTATTAATTCTAATAGTTCTATTAGTAATTCTACGAATAAAACAGTCTAGATTAAACATATCCTATAATTTTTAAATCTTCTAATCCTCACTCAATAATCTCATCCTCATTTGAACATTTTAGATATTTTATTTTCATTAAATTTTTTTAGAAAAATACTATTTCTTAAATGAGAAAATAACATTTACACAAGGGGAGTCTTTGTTAGGAAGGTCATAATAAACAAGTTTTGCCTTTCCTCTGTTTTTTTGTAGAACTTCTTTAATTGCTTCTAGACCTGCATGCATATTTTTAGTAATGGAAACTTCAATGTAAACATAATCAAATTGGATGTTTTTTAAAGATTCTAAAACTTCCAGTTCAGCGCCTTCAACATCAATTTTAACAAAGTCAAATTTTTTCAAAAATCCAAGTTTTCTTATAATCTTCGAGTCAAGATTAACAATATCAACTTTTATTTCTTTAATATTTTTTCTAATATCATTTTGATACATATTTTCTTTATAAAAACTGCCTGCTGGAGAAGAATTTGGAGAAAAATAAAAAACTCTCTTTTCGTTTCTTTTTCCAGCCCCAAGATTATAAATCTTTATCCCAGAAATATTTAGAGCATTTTTTTTTAAAATAGGAAATATTTCCTTGTTCGGTTCAAAAGAATAAACATTAATAAAAGGATAAATTTTCTTAAGAGTATAAGAAAATTGCCCAATATTAGCCCCTATGTCTAAAACAGATTTTATTTTTGAAAAATCAACAGCCTTGTTTATATTTTCTATTTCTTTTGGATAACCTTCAAGCATAGCAGGAGAAAATCTGTTATCATAATAAAAATAATTTCCAAAGTATTTTATTTTTCTTTTGTTTGTTAAGATACAAAAATATTTTCTGAATAAAAAGGATATTTTTTCAATAGGATTAACATTATTTGTAGATAAAAGATAGTAATCCATTTTGAAATTGTCTTTTATTTTTCTTATTAATTTCATAATCCAATCAAGAAATATAAATTTAAAAACATATCACTTTACTTTTTGTTTCAAAACTGCAAAAGTCATAACACCTAATTTTTTCAAATCTCTTGTCTTAAGCAGTCTTAAAGCTATCTTTAAATTATCTTTAAAATTAACCTGCCCCTTTTTTTTCATCCACCAATAAAGGATTTCAGCAGAAGCAGCACTGACTTCAGAATAACTAAGATTTGGGCCTGTGTATATAGGTGCTCTGCTATGATATTTTTCACCAATGCATTCCTTGAGCCATATATCATCATCCCAAAGCCCTTTCTTTTTTCCAAGTTCATAAACTTCGGTTTTAGGGTAAGCTATTAAAATTGAAGCAGTCGTGACATCAGGGTCAATTTCTTCTATATATTCTTTCTTCATTTTTATATTTTCCTTGGTTTCATGGTCACCTCCAACAATAAAACAGCTTTTTGTTTTAATCCCATATTTTTTACATAAATCAAAAGCTTTTTTTGTTTGTTCTTTTGTATGTCCTTTTTTAAACCATTTTATACCTGCTTCAGTGCAGTCTTCAACTCCAAATTCAATCATATTGCAATTGGCTTTTTTCATCCACATAAGTAATTCTTCATCAATTATATTAACTTCTGCCCTGCACTGCCATCCCATTTTTTCATTTAATCCATCTTTTATTATAAGTTTGCATATTTCTATAGCTCTTTTTTTGTTTGAAGTAAAGTTATCATCATTAAACAAAAGAAATCTTATCCCCAAATCAAATAACATTTTCATTTCATCAACAACATTTTCAGCAGATCTGAATCTTATTTTATAGCCCCAAAAATTACTAGATGAGCAAAAAGTGCATCTAAATGGACAGCCTCTTGAACTAATTATGCTTCCATAATAATGTTTTTTATATTCTTCAGGATATTCAGGTTGTGAAACATATTTTTTCAAATCAAAAAATTTCCATTCAGGAAACGGAAGTTCATCAAGATTTTCTATTACAGGTGCTTGAGGATTATGGACTATTTCATTATTTTTTCTATAAGATATTCCCAATATCTTGCTAAAGTCCTTATTTTTTTCAAGAGCATTTATAAGATTTAATGTTACATATTCCCCCTCATTTCTTACTATAAAATCAATAAATTCATAATTTTTAAGAATTTGATCAGGAACAAGTGTTGGATGAGGCCCTCCTAAAATAATAGGAATATTGTATTTCTGTTTTGTTAATTTAGCAAGTTCTAAAGCCTCAAACCTATTTGTAGTATTCATAGTTATTCCAACAACCTGAGGTTTTAGGTGTTCAACATAAGCCATCATTTCTTTAATTGAAGAATCTGCACCATCATGTAAAAATGCTTCATGTCCATTTTTGTTTAAAATAGAAACAATGTAAGCAATTCCTAAAGATGGAAAGTTTTTATCATTTTGCGGAGGACTTAAAAATAAAATTTTCATAATTTTTTGATGTCTTGTGAAGTTAAAAGCTTTTCTATAAAGGAATTTTAATGATTAAATTTTCCGAAGACTTCAAAATTATTTATTTTGAATGTATCAGGAATTTTTAATTCCTGAGGAAAACTTTTAAAATTACTTTTTAGAGAATTTTAAAAAATTCTCTATAGCAAAGTGATAGGAATAAATAAACAGAGTTATAAATGATAAAATAGGATGAAGAATCCATGCTTTTTCCCTAGTTTCAATAATTTTTTTCATTGCAATAACCAAAGTAGGAAAAAAAGTGGCTATAAAAAATAGATTTAATATAAACTCTTTTCTTTGGATTTTTGTAGAAGGCATATAAGAAAATTTATTTGTTTTTTCAACAGAAAAATTATAAGTTTTTGCCCATTTCTGTTTTTTCTTGATAAAATCAAAAAATCCTTTTGTAGCTCTATGGTGAGTATGTGCATTTTTTGCAATAGCAACGCAATCATATCCTTTATTTACTAAATTCATAACATTTTGAGTATCTTGTATGTATCCACCAATACTATCTAAATATTTTTTTTTATAAACAAAACAATTACCCCCTGTTATAAGGATATTTTTAGGGCTTATTCTAACCAGAGAGTATTTTCCATAGTCCTCTTCAATTTTTTTTAGACTAATAAGAATATCAACAGTCCTATATGCTAAAAAAGGATCAGTACCCATGAAAGAAACATATTGATTAGTTAAATTATCATTATAATCAGTTTTAACCCTGCATAAGCATCCAAAAACATCTTTTTTTTCAAAAGGCATTAGCATTTCATTAACACAATTATCCCCTTCTAATTCATTATCCTGGTCTATAATAAATACATAATTTCCATCTGCTTTTTTCCATCCAAGCCATTTGCCCATCCCATAACCTTCTGGAAGCTTATTTTTATTTTTTATTAATGTAATCTCCCCATGTCTTTTATGCATATTTTCAATAACATTTAAAGTAGCTTCATCAGAACCTCCATCTACAATAAGTATTTGTTTTTTGCCAGAATATTTTTGTCTAAGAATACTATTTATGCATTTTGTTATTAATTCAGGAGCATTATAACTGCAAACAATAAAACTTATCAATGATTTCATTTTATACTTGCATATTTTATTTTTTTATTTTTAGTTTAAATAAAACTTCTGCACATGGAAGCATCCAGCAGAATAATCTTTCATAAACGGTTGGAGAGATATTAATGATTGGATTGAAAAATCCATTTAAAAAAGTAAAATTTGCTCTAGTAAAATTCAATTTTTTCTCTTGTATTTTAAATTTAGGCATATCTTTATAAAAATATCCTTCTGTAAAATAATCAAATGTAAAATAACTAAATAATCTCCTATGTGTTGGATCTCTATAGGAAACTCCGCAAGAAAAATGAGGAACTCTTATTATTATCTCGGCATTATTTTTCCCAACTCTTTTTATCTCATTCATAACTTTAATCAAATCACTTACATGTTCTAATATATGGGAGCAATAGATTTCATCAAAACTATTGTCTTTAAATGGCCATGGAAATTTATCAATATTATGAATAATATCAACACCATCTAGTTTAACCAAGTCCATATTGACATATCCTTCTTTTATATCTTTTCCACACGCTAAATTGAGTTTCATTTTGTCAAAAGATTATTTTTGCTTATTTATACTGGATATTAAAAAACCTGTTCCATAGCTTAAATGTACCATAAAATAGATAAGAGGCAATATAAATACTGCTTTATAGTCCTTATTTTTTACAGAATCATATATTGAAAATAATATGCTTAAAATAATATAAACTATTAATGGAATTAATAAAATAATAGCTAAAATTTTATTTTGCCCTATTATTCTAAATAGATAAGTTAAATAATAAAAAATTAAAAAAATCAAATACAAAACAAAACCGCTTGGAATTAGGAAAAAAGGCATTTTGAACAAAGTTTGAAAAAAAGATTCTTTTTTTGGTCTTGCTTTTCCATAGAGAAATATCTGTTTCATCATATTTTTTGCATCAGCTCTTCTTCTGTGATATATGATTAAATTAGGCTCATATGCTACTTTAAATCCCGCAGATTTTGCATCTGCAATGAACTTAGGGTCTTCTCCTGGAAATAATTTTTTATCGAATTTTACTTTATCAAAAACTTTTTTTCTGCATATTAGATTTGCAGAAGTAAGCATTGTTTCATCAGCATTTATTATTATCTTATCACCAACATACCTGTTTGAAATTTTCCAGGCTCCGAATTTAGAACCTAAAGCATAACCTGATATTCTTGCAAATCCTCTATCGCTTTCAGGAGTTAATTGAACACCTCCAACAATATCAATTTCATGATGCTCATTAAAAAAGCTTTCAGCATTTTTCAAATAATTTTTATTAATTACAGCATCATCATCAAGAAAAACAATGAATTCTCCAATTGCTTTTTTAGCTCCAATATTCCTATTATCTGAGGGATTTTTCCCTTTCACAACTATTACATTGAAATCTGATTTAGGATAATCAAGTTCTTTAATTGAATTTAATATTTCAGCGCCTCTGTCAGGAGCAACTGGGATAACCAGTGAAAACTTTAACTTCATTTTATTTTAACCCTTCTATTTTAAATAAATTTTCTAAACCTATTTTTGGAGCTATTTTAGTTATAAACGCTAAGTCAACAATATGATCCATTGAACCAAAAATACCAAAAAGAGGATATTTCTTCATTTTTGTTGATTTATTTGTATTCCTTACTGAATTTCTTAAAGAATAAAGAAAATTTAATTTATTCATATCTATATTGTCAATTTCAGTCCAATTTCTTCCTAATTCATACATTGAATGTCCATCAGAAGAGGCTAAAGCACCTAAATGTACAAAATCTCTTTTTATTTTATCATAAAATTCTTGTGCTCTTCTATTTGCCCTATATGGAAAAGAAGTTTTAGGTATTCCAAAACAAGCTTCTCCATTATATACCTCAATTGCATCTATCTCTTCTAAAAATTGAGGATTAGCTTCCAAATAACTTCCAAGTCCATTTAAATGAAATGGATGATCTACTATTACAGTTCCATCATTATCCTTAGCTTCTTTTAATGTATCTTCTAAATCTCTAAATTGTTTTAAATGAATATCATATCCTAAACCTAAAATTAAAATATGTCCTTGTTTTGTTGGAACTTCTTGGCCTTTAACAACTAAAACTCCTTTTTCAGGAATATAGATTGCATTTTTAGTGTTTCCAAGATAAATTCTATCATAACCTCTAAATCCAATAAATTCCTCATATCTTCCATCAGCAAAATTTACTAATCCAAAAACAGAATTAATACCAAGTCTTTTCATAGCTAAGCTTATAGCAATATTAAAATCTATTTCTTGTAAATTTGAACTTGTTCTTAAATGATTATGCAAATCTGCTTTCATATTTTTCTTAAAAGTAAATCCTTTAAAAACCTTTTTAAATCCTATGATGTATTTTTGCCCATTCAGGCATTTTATCATAGAGTCTCATAAAACCCTTAAAAGGAGAATTTACTATTCTTAATCTTAGTACAGAAAGAGCCATTAAAGGCCCTGATATTTTAAAATTTAATTTAGAATATTCCATATCACTCCAAATAGTAGGAAACTCCTTAATTTTAAATCCTTTTCTTTTTAGGCAATAAAGAAGATTGACATCAAAAGCCCATTTAGTTATTACAAGTTCTTTAATAATAGGTTCTAAAACATGAGTTTTAAACAATTTAGCTCCACATTGAGTATCTTTATAATTCATTAAAAACAATATTCTTATAAGAAAATTAAAGATTCTGCTAACAATAATCCTTTGAATAGATTGTTTTGGATTTACAACAGCCCCTTTCATATATCTACTTGCAATTATTCCATCATAGTGTTTTATATTATTCACAAGATCATAAAATACTTCAGGTCTTGTTGACATATCTGCATCAACAAATCCAATTAATTCATTTTTTTTATCTTTCATAGCCTCTTTAAAACCCTTAGTTATAGCAAATCCTTTACCACCTTCCTTAAAATTAAGATATTTAATTTCTTTATATCTTTTAGAAAAATTTTTAACAATCTCCGGAGTTCTATCCTCAGTATTGTTTATAATTACTAAAATCTCAAAATCAATTAATTTTTCCTTTTTCAATTTCTTAAAAAATTCAAGATATTCTTTTAAAGTTTTCTCGATTCTTTTCTCTTCATTATAAGCTGGAATTATTATGCTTATTTTCATTTTTTAATAAATAAAATACTGGCTATAAAGATTAGTATGCTGGAAATCATAAAGGAAATACTGAATGATTTCAAGTCTGAACTAAAGGAAACTAGTGTACATATTTGAAATATTAAAAGAATAGCTAAAATAAATGCATGGAACAGTCTGAATTTGCTTATTGAAATCTTATAAAGAACAAATATATTAAGCATAGATAAAAAACTAAAAGCTATTCCAACATAAACCAATATGTTTGCAACAGACATATAGTTAGCTCCAAATAAGATTCCTATGACTAAATCAGGGAAGAAAAAAAACACTAAAACAGATACAAAAGACATTAAAAATACAGCAATATAAGTTTTCTTTATAACACCTCTGCTTTTTTCTCCTGCTTCGTATTTCTCAGAGCTTATAGGAAACATAGCACTTCCAATTGCAGAAGTTCCAAAAAATATCATTTTTCCCAATAATGAAGCAATTGCATATTTGCCTGCAATTTCAGGCTGAAAAAATATCTTTACAATTATAACATCTATGCTGTACATTAAAACTATAACCAGCATTACTAAAAAAGTTGACAGGCTTTGCCTTGAAAAAATGTTTATTTTTTCTTTAGAGAACTTTGAATAATTATCTTTTCCGAAGGAAAACGAATCAAAGTTCTTCTTAGAGAACTTTGAATTTCCTATTTTTTCAAAATTCTCTTCAACTTTTTTTGAGTATATAATTTCATTTATAAAAGGAAATACAAGTAAAAAAGATATTAAAGTTCCAATAAGAACACCAAGAACAGCACCATAAACCCTGAAACCTAATATTACTAGAGCTAAGGCTATTACAAATTTAAAAATACAGGAAATTATAAAATTCCACCCCCATGCATTAAATTTTTTCATCCCCTGAAGTATCCCAGTTAAAATAGGATATGTAAATGCAAGGAAAATAAATAAGCCAGTCAAAGCCAATAGATAAAAAGAAATATTCAAGTATTGATATATAAATAAGGAAATTATTAAAAAAAGAAAGTATAATACAAAACTGACTATAACTATTTCTTTAATCAAATTATTCATAACTCCATTTATTTTACTATACTCTTTCTTAATCTTATATTTTGTAGTATATTTTGAAACTAAAGTTTGTATTGATAATGCTGGAACATTGAAAATATATATAATATTTGTAAGAACTGCAAATACCCCATAATCAATTGGTCCAAGCAATCTAGCCATGCTAAAATGAAAAACATAATTTATAACATTCCCAATATTTATTAAAATCATCAAGGTTAGGCTTGCTAAAAATAATTCATTTTTCAAAAGATTTTTTAAGCCCATTATAAGAACAATACCTTCCTGAATATTATTAATGCCAAAAGGCAGATAACTATTTGAGCAGAAAATATAAAATAAACAACATCTTTTTCATAAACTTTTTTCTTGAATTTTTTAAGAATAAATAATGATAAATGAGTTATTCCATAAATCTTATTATAGGGCATATCTAAACTTCCATCTTTTTGAGGTATTGCAAAAGATTGTTTTTTTAAATTACCTCTTAATTTTAAGATAGTTTCAGCTATATATGGAATAAAGACAAAAACTGCAATTTTTTCAAAATTGCCTAAAATAGCCATGCATGCAATTAAAGCTCCAACAGAGTAGGTAAGCACATCTCCTGGAAAAACCTTTGCAGGATATTTATTATAAATATAAAATCCAGCCAATGCAAATACCATACAAAAACCTATTATAGAAAGCCAGCTCGAGCCAGTTATATAAGCTATAAAAGAAAGAAAACTTAATATTATTATCCCCTGTCCAGCTTCCAATCCATTGAATCCAGCTAAAAAATTATAAGTTGTTGTAGCTCCTGCAATTCCAATTGGAATAACTAATAATGTATAGATTATCCCGAAATTTACATCTCCAAAAAAAGGCACATTAAAAATATGAATTCCAGGATTTATAACCACTAATGGAACAGATGCAGCAAATGCCAAAAATATTCTAAACCTGACTGAAAGTCCCCCATGTTTCCATCCAAGCAAATCATCAACAAGCCCAATAATAGCAAGTATTAAAATAACACTTAAAAGAGCAAATATTTTTGTAGTAATTCCATTTGTATCCTCAAAAATAAAAGTTCTTATTGCAATATAATAGAAAACTCCTAAAATAAAAGACATAACAATTATAAATCCTCCTGAAGAAGCTGCTTTCGGATGATGGTATTTATTCATATCTTCCCATAACAATCCAGTTATATGGCATTTTTTTATCCATTTTGGAACAAAAAAAACAGCCAAAAAAAAGCTGATTAATAGAGATACTAATAATATAACTTCCATGAATTATTTAGAAATTTAGGGCTTTTAAATCTTACAATTGCCAGCTTAGATATTTGCTAGGATCAGTATCAAGATATTTTTGCTGAACTTTTTCATTTCCAGTATACTGAATTTTCCAAATTTTTATAGGTCCTTGAATTCCCTGGTAATACACAAATTCAGGAAGATTCATTCCTTGGCTGTTCAAATTATCAATTATAATACTTGGTTCTGAATGAACAACCTTAAAATTAGGGAACTTGTTAAAAGGGTCATTTAAAATATACTTTTGTGCTAAAAATCCTCTTAATAATCTAGGTGAAAGGAACATAGCAGCACCTATTTGATTCTGAACAACTCTCCCAGAGGAATCTGCCTCTATTTTTGGAAAAATATAAGCGCAGGCTTCTATTCCAGAACCAAAATCAATAAACTTTCCATTAATAGATGCATATCTCATCATAACCTTTTGTTGTTTGTTTTGATAAACTAAAATTATAGATGGTTGATTAACCCTAGTCTCATTTTCTATTTTTTCAACAGGCAAAATTATTGCATAAGCTCCTGCTTTTTGGCCTGGAAATAAAATAGTCTTTCCATTATCATTAACAGTTATATCTTCATCAAGAGCAACCCCCCCTACATAAGCATAAACAGTTTGATTATTAGTCTCCTGCGTTTGAGCATCATCTAAAAGATAAGTCCCTATCCAAGAATATCTATCATAATCCTTATCGCTTCCAATACTTGAAAATGCTCCGTATTTTCCAATATCTGTAGAGTCTATAAGTAAATAATTTGCATTATGGCTGTATAAAAAATCCAATGAATCTTTTTGATTATCTCCTGTTAAAACAAGTCTCCCCATATAATAATTCCAAAATGCAATAGCATTTCCCCCATCTAAAACAGTTGACCTGTTTCCTATGCTTTGAAGCCAATAGCCATAATCCCACCAATGAGCAAAAACCGCGCTTTCAGAAGTATTTTGTCTTACCCATTCCATTGATTTTTGCCACTGCTGATTATAAATTCCAGGAATAAATCCGTAGGATTCTGATTTTATTTGATTATAAAAAGCCCAGAAACTAAACAAGCTTGACAATAATACTATTATAAGAACAATCCCTAAAAATATTTTCATTGTTTCATCTTTTGATTTTCTAAATCTGTCATAAACATCTATAATCAAAAATCCTACAAAAATAGGAGCTATTGGTGCTAGAACCATAATCAATCTAACCGCACCTCTTGCTGTGAATAGAGTCAAAATATACAAAGAAAATAATAACAAATATTCATAATCAATATCTTCAAAACTTTTGTCATTTTCTTTATTATATTTCAAATAATAATAAAACAAAAAGAAAATAAGCAATAACGCAGAGGAATAATAGAATAATTTGCTAATAAAATTTTCTCCATTAAGAATACTGGAACTAGAGTACCTTGAAAATATAATCCCTATAAGAAATAATATGTAAAATCCAGTTAAATAAAGAGCATCTTTCTTTTTTATTCTCTCAAAAGTTTTTTTAAAAAGCAAAACAGAGCCAATGAAAAATAACCAAAACAGAATTGGAATATTTTTTATAAAGGGCCCAAAACTTTGACTCCACTCTTGAAAATCAGGCTGTCTATTTTCTGCAACTGTTGTACTCCATCTTCCAGTAACTGGTTGAAATATTGTTTGATGAATAACCTTTAACTTGTCTATTATAAAATTTGGTCCAAATAAAATAGTGCTGATTATTACTATTAAAATAATTGATATAATCAAAGATAAAATATTTTTTGGTATTTTTCTATTTTTTAAAATCTTATCATCAATTTTCATTTTTATAATTATAAAATGAACAACACAGATAAAAAATACTAAGCATGAAATACTCGTATCCAAAGAACTTAACAGAGATTTTAATGTTCCAGAAGAATAATTATTTGATGAAAACATCATAATAAAAATTGAAATAAATATCCATAAAGAATATGCAATAAATTCTTTTCTATGTATCTTATTAATTATAAATGCAAATAAGGTTGAAATTGCAATTGTAATAAAAACATAACTGTCTCCACCCCATATCATGTGCATCATTCCAGTAGAGATTCCTGCAAGAGAACTGAAAATTATAACTCCTATAATCTTTTCAGATTTCCATGATTTTAAAAATAAATAAAATGTAAGAAACATAAAAAAGAAAGCAGCAGACTCTTTTTCAGGGATACCTGCAACAGTTCTTGACAAAAAGTCAGGAATTACAACCATTAAAAAAGTTGATATTATAGCGATTATATTTGCTTTATTCCAACTCTCTTTGTTTTTCCTAATAAAAACCTCTCTTACAAACAGAAAAAAACTTATTATTGTAAAGAAAAACATAACAACAGGGAATACAGCACTTCCAAATTCAATATTGAGTTTTGGATTAATAAAATGAAAAATTTGATAGTTCCATGCAATCATATATGGAAGTAAATCTCTTTCATTTATTGTTGGAAAGCCAAGCGGAACATTTCTCATATAATCTACAGTAGGTAAAGAACCCTTCTCAACAATTATATCTGCATATCTTAAAAATAACCAAGGATCTAAATCAGGACCTAATGCCCAGTTGTTTGTTGTGATATCCCACAATCCAGGTCTTCCATTAAAAATATCTGAAGGGGTAAAAACAAACTGAAAAATAGAGGGGATGGTTCCAGAATCATGGTCTACCATTGGCAAGACTCTTGTATAAACACCTAAAATTAAAGCTAATATTAAAACTAGAATAACCCACAACTGTCCATTTTTTAAAAAATCAACTACTTTTCTCTTTCTATTTTCAATACTATTATCAACATCTACTTTTGCAATTTCCTCATTAATCATAAATAATTATTCTAAATAGCTTATTTAAATTTAACGAATTTATTCTCAAATACCCAAATGCTTAAAAAACCAGTCCTTTTAATTTTTAAATGAAAATAACATTGATTTCAACTGCAACTTTTCCATCTGACCAAGGAATAAGAACGATTTCAAGTGTATTAAAAAAAGCAGGTTATGAAGTTAAAATAATCTTTTTAGCATACACAGAAGATTACAAACAACTTTACCATGAAAATTCCATGAATCAACTTTTAGAATTATGCAGGGATTCTGAACTAATAGGTATTAATTCCTTTGCTTCAACAGCACCAAGAGCAGTTCAAGTGATAAACAAGATTAAATCAATGAACATCCCTATTATTTGGGGGGGAATTCATGCAACAATTTCTCCTGAATTATGCATAGAACATTGTGATATTGTTTGTGTTGGAGAAGGAGAAGAAGCAATACTAGATTTAGCAAAAGCAATTAAATCAAAAAAATCAATAAATAAAATAAAAAACTTATGGGTAAAAGATAAAAACGGAAAAATAATAAAAAATCCAGTACGTCCTCTAATTGATAATCTTGATTTATTGCCACCTGTAGATTATGATATTCAAGATCATTATATTTTAGATAAAAGTGAAATAATCCATTTTCGTGAAAGTGATTTAGGAGGACAAATTTTCTTTTTAACAGGAAGAGGCTGTCCCTATGGTTGTGATTATTGCAGCAATGATTTACTAAATAAATTATATGAGGGAAAAAGAAAAAAAATTCTAAGATGGCACTCCCCTGATTATATAATCAACTGTATTTTAGATTTAAAAAAGCGTTTTCCAAGCTTAAAATATTTTGACATAAGAGATGATACTTTTTCCATGCGTTCAACAGGGCAGATAAGGGATTTTTGCAAAAAGTATAAAGAAAAAGTAAAAATGAGATTCAAATGTCTTGGAGACCCTAAAACAATTTCAGATGAAAAAATAAATCTTTTAGTTGATGCAGGATGTACAGATATTATAATTGGAATTCAAGGTTCTGAAAGAGTTAATAAAGAAATTTATCACAGAAATCAGACAGATGTAGAAGTTATAAGAGCTGCAAACATTTTAATTAAATACAAAGATAAACTTGCAGTAATGTATGATGTAATAACTTCAAATCCCTATGAAACTTCAGATGATATTATAAGTCTTATCAGACTGCTTCAAAAGCTTCCAAAGCCTTATTTTTTGTCTGTGAATAACCTTGTTTTTTTCACCTCAACCCCATTATATTGCAAGGCAAAATTAGATGGAATAATAAAAAAAGAAGGAGATTCAGCAGCAGACCTGAACTATTGGGACAGAGCAGCGCATATAAAATTAAAAAAGAAAAACATGTATCTAAATCTTATTCTTAATTTAATGAGGGGAGTTGCAACAGAAACAAGATTTGGCATAATGCCAAATTCTCTAATCAATTATCTTCTAAAGCCAGAAAGAGTAGAAAAAAATCTAAAAAATCCCTTCCCAACAAGACTAGTTTTATTTTTTATAGGTATAAGTGATAATATCAGGGAAAACATAGCCAAACCCCTTTTTAGAAGCCTTCCATTAGGATTCAGAGTCTGGTATGATAAAATAAGGTATAGGGTGTAAAGACTATATGCATAATTAACCTTAAAAATCCTCCTTGTTTCTTAAAAATATGATATCAATAATAATAACTGCATTTAAAGAGCCGAAAACAATTGCAAAGGCAATTGAATCATTTACTAATCAAGATATGAAAGAAACATATGAACTAATAGTTTCAGCTCCAGATAAAGAAACCCTAGATATTGTTAAAAAATATCAGAAAAAAAATAAAGAAATAAAAACTTTCATAGATCCTGGAAAAGGAAAGAGTTATGCAATCAACTTGTTATTAAAAAAACTAAAAGGCAGAATCATATTTTTAACAGATGGTGATGTTTATGTTTCTGAAAATTCAATAAATGAAATATTAAAAGAATTTGAAGATGAATCAGTTGGTTGTGTGTCAGGACATCCAATTCCACAAGAGGACAAATCCAATAAATTTGGTTATTGGGCTCATTTTTTAATGGATTCAGCACATAGGCTTAGAAAAAATTTAAATAAAAATAATAAATTTCTAGAATGTTCTGGTTATCTCTGGGCATTTAGAAATAAAGTAATTGATAGTTTTCCAATAGATGTTGCAGAAGACACTATTGTTCCATCTTTTTTTTATAAAAAAGGATATAAAATAAAATATGCTGAAAATGCTTTAGTCTATGTAAAAAATGCAGACAATACAAAAGATTGGTTAAAACAAAAAACAAGAACTCATAAATCTCATGGGAAACTTGATTTATATGTAAAAGAGATTCCAAAAGTTAAAACCTTTAAAACAGAATTAAAAGGAATACTCTGGCTTTTAATTTATCCAAAAAATCTTAAACAATTATTATGGACATTTGAATTAGTATTTCTAAGACTTTATACCTGGATTAAATATTTCTTTGATACAAAAATATCTAATAAATTATATCAAGATGGCTGGGAAAGAATAGAAAGCACAAAATAGATTTTTATTAATTTATTATTCAAATTAATTTTCAGAATTTTTTAAACTATGATAAAGGCTAAGCAAAAAATCTCTATTATCTGCTTGAACATAATAAAGTTCTCTTGCACCCATTCTATTAAATGATTTGCAGAATCTTAAATAATAAGAAGGATTATTTTTTCCAGGTTCTTTTCCAGAATTCCAATCCCAATTTCCACCTTGAATATCATTTACAACAATCATAAAATCTTTTATTTCTTTTCCCTCTTGCCTTGCTAAGTTTCTTGCCATTGAAAGAGATTTTTCAAAAATCATAGGAGACATTATTGCAGAACCTACTGAAATATAAACTCCCCCTTCTAATTTGGAAACAGAATCTGCAAATTTCAAAAAATCTATTTCAGCTGCCTTTCCTATTGAAGCTCCATCACTTAAAGGATGAGTATAAATTATATCATATCCAAATCCAGGATGAACTGTAAATGGAATTCCTTTTGCAAAAGCAGCATCCTGCACAGAATATCTTTTAAATGGATGATTTATTTTTATTTCTCCAGATTTGATTCCAAATCCCTCTAATCTTTCATTTTTAATATTCGGAACAATAATTTTTTCATTATGAATCATCTCAGAGATAGATTCTCCATAACCTTTTCCATTATAAGCTCCTGCAATTAAAGCAAGATTTATGAATTTTCCTGTTTCTTCCCATATTCCAAATTGCCCTTGTTCTATATATTTTCTTACATCCTCTTCTGTTTTTCCTTGAAATGCATTTTCCCAGTCATGAATTGAACCAGCCCCATTTGTTGCAAGATGAGTTATATAATCTTCTTCAATTAATCTTCTCAAAACAAGACTTAATCCATTTTTAATTAAATGAGCCCCAAATGCTAAAATAACAGGTTTATTATTTTTTCTAGCCTGAATTATAGCTTCAGAAATTTTAGCCATGTTTTCAAGATTTTTTGCCTCAATAGGCAAGTCAGGATTAATTGCAATATCTTCAATAAAAGATTTACTCTGTCTTGAGCTTAATGGCAATATATTCAGCTTATTTCGATTAAATTCCATTTTAATTCATGCTGAAGCATGATACATTTTTACTTCTTTATGCCCAGAACCTGTTTTTTCAACAACTTCATTTTTGATTTTTATTCTTTCTCCATTTTTTCTTCTAATTTCAAGAGCAGTTTTTCCAACTTCTTCAAATGAAAGTTTTCCTTCATTTCTTTCTCCTATTTTTGCTTCTAATTCCCATATATTTCCATTTATTTTATATAATTCAGAATGCCATTTTTCAATTTCTTCTCTTGTACAGATTCCATCTTGAATATATTCGTCTAAACCCTGCATTATTGCTGTATGTTCTTTTTTCAAAATTATCTGCTTGTCTTCAAAAGGAATTTTTTCTATTTTTAATTGAAGTATAGATCTTCTATCCATTAAATCAAATAAAGAGTATTTCATTTTTTCATTTCCTTTACCATGTCTGTTGTATGATGTTTGCAGTCAGGACCTACTAATTTAATTTTACCGCCATATTCTTCAACAATTTTTCTTTCTTCTTGATTAATAGTGTCTATATTATAATCTCCACCTTTTACATAAATATCAGGTTTTAGAGTCTTTAAATATTCTTTTGCTCCTCCTGATGGAAAAATAGTAACATAATTTACATATTCAATTGAAGAAAGAATATCTGCCCTTTCTTTTTCTGAATTAATAGGTCTTCCAGGGCCTTTTAGTGCTCTTACAGATTCATCAGAATCTAACCCCACAATTAAGACATGACCTTCTCTTGAAGCATTTTCAAGAAGAATTTTTTGGCCTCTACTGTATATATCAAAACACCCGTTAGTCCATACAATCTTTCTTCCTTTTCTTCTTTCTTCTTCGATTATTTTTTTTAATTCTTCTAGGTTTAATATTTTGCTTTCTTCTTGAAAAATTCTTTTTTGAAGTTCATTTAAAGTTACTGAATAAGTTCCTCTTTTTTCAACTGCAATTGCAGCTGCATTGCTTGAGATTATTGCTGCTTGTTCTAATGTTGCTCCAGATGCAAGTGCAAGTGCAATTGCAACTATCATAGTATCTCCAGCACCAGTTATATCTTGAGCCTCTTTTGCATATGTAGGCAATTCAATAATATTCTCTGAAAATAAAATCATGCCTTTTTCAGCACGTGTTATCATTACATTTGTTTCTAATTTTTCCTTTAATTTTTTGCCTGCCGAATGAACATCATTTGATTCTGAAAGTTGAAAACTTTCTTTTTCATTTGGAGTTATTAAAAATACTCCTTTATATAAATCAGGATTTTTTTTTAAAGAAAGATTTGCAGGTTTTGGATCTACAATAATTTTATTTTTAAAAGGATTTAGTAATTCCATTAAATCAGAGGTTATTGCTCCTTTTGCATAGTCTGAAATTATAATAAAGTCTGCTTCAGAAGCCTTTTCCAAAAGAATTTCTTTAATTTTAGGACTAAAATATTTTTCAGAAGTTTCTTCTTTGTCTATTCTTATTAAATGCTGTGTTCTTGCAACTAATCTTTTTTTATGAGTAGTAATTTCATTTTTATCTAAAAAACAATTTATACCTTTTTTAATCAGCAAATCTTCTAATATTTCTGCTTCTTTGTCTTTTCCAACAAAAGAGAACAAATGAACATCTCCTTCTAAAGAAGATATATTTGAAGCAACATTTCCAGCACCACCGACTTCAAAAAGACTTGAATTAAATTTTAAAATTGGAATTGGTGCTTCTGGACTGACTCTTGTAACATCTCCATAAACATACTCATCAAGCATTAAATCTCCAATTACAACTATTCTTTTATTTTTAAAATTCGATAAGATTTCTTCAAAATTATTCATTTTAATTTCTCCTCAATTTCTTCTGCTAATTGATGTATTAAGAATAATTGAATTTCTTGAATTCTTGCTGTATTTTCTGATTTAACCTTAACAGTTATATCTGATAAGTCTTCTAATCTATTTTGTTTATTGCCTGTAAAAGAAATAACCTTACAATCTAGTTCTTTTGCCTTTTTCGCAGCCTTTAATAAATTTTCTGAATTTCCAGAAGTAGTCAAACATAGTAAAACATCTCCTTTTTTTGCTAATCCCTCTATTTGTCTTGAGAATACTTCTGAAAAAGAATAATCATTAGAGCAAGCAGTTAAAATAGAGCTGTCTGTTGTAAGTGAAATAGCAGGAATAGATTTTCTCTCTAATTTAAAACGCACAACTAATTCTGCTACAAAATGTTGAGCTTCTGCTGCAGAACCACCATTTCCACAAACTAATATTTTATTTCCACTTTTAAGAGAATTAACTAAGCAAAGGGTTGCTTTAACAATATTTTCTCTCTCAATATCAAGAGTCTGTTTTAATGACTCAAAAAGGTCTATAGCAAAATTTAGCATTAAAATCTAAAATTTAAAGGGTATTTAAAAATTACTATTGCTTTGCTCTGTCCGGACTGGACAGATAATTAAAATTGAATAAAAAAAAGTTTGGATT
>JAVHOF010000170.1:0-1638 GCA_036169915.1 Candidatus Pacearchaeota archaeon
GTTGACCGAAATTCGCGCTAACCTAATCTTGGTTTTGTTTATGGTCGTCCGTGACCATAAAAGAAGGTAATAAATGAAATCAAAGTTAAGCCTAATATTATGTTTTTTGGTAGGATGTTCTCCAAATCCTGAAACTCTCAGAAAGGAAAAGCCGACGTTTTTTGACGAAATCGTAGGTGAATGGATAATCCTAAAGGAAAATAAAAAAATAGGACAGCCTGAGATAAAGGATATTGCTCGATTAATTTTTCGTGAGGACGGAACCGTTAACTTTAAAACATTGTTATCAACTGAAGAAAATAGTTTTCTTTCTATTTTCAAACACTGGAGGCTTTGCGAAAATTTACAATGGAAACCGGCACGTAACGCTGTTAGCGGGGATATTGCTGAGAGGACATTTTCGATATATTGTTCTGAACCAAGTTATAAATTTTTTTTACAAATTGACGACGATTTCGTTACAAATTTTAAAGAAATAAAACGTGCTAATATATTAAATAGCTCGGACGATTTTTTCTTTATAAAAAGAAATGAAAAGAATCCTGATTCTTTGATATCAGATCTAAAGAATCAGGAGTTAAAAACTAATAAACATTTATATGATGATTTAAATACTCTTGAAAACATGTCTATCGATTATACAAAATTTGATTTAGTAGAGGGCGATACAGAGTTGCAAAAAAATGAGAGACAAAGACAAAAAGTTAAAATATTTGATGAGCATCTAAAAAAAATAAAAGGTAAACAAATAATATTAAACTTAGTTAAAATGATTAGCCTTGAGGAACAGATTGAATTAAATGCTAAAGGAAAATCTCTGAAAAATAAAATTAACATTTTAGTAGAGAAAATAGTATTCGGTATCGACGAGCCGGGAGATAAGCAAACTTTAATTTCTTTAAGACTCCAATTGAACGAGTGCAATACATGCCACACTGGTAACATTTTTTATCAATCCGAATTTGAAATTTCAGAAGATAACCATTTAGCAAAGGATAAATATAACAATCTCCATATTTTTAAAAATCTTGATAAGTCTGAAGCATTAAAGTTAAAAAAAGGCGAAACTATTAAAATTAAAGGAAAGATATCTAATGTTATTTTCGGCTGGGATGCCACCACTGGGGAAGATTATCTTAGTAAAATCTATTTAGATTAAAGTTATATGATCTCCAATGACAAAAAAATTTATATACTTAAGCTCGCCAACTTTCTCCATTCTAATAGCAAGGTAATGTCTGGTCATGAGTTAATAGAACACTTCAATCGAAATGGAATACAAACGGAAGCGGGGAATAATTTTCTGCCTGGAAGAGGAATATATACTGTAATAAAGCATACTCACGACTACTTTTTTTTTGAACTAGGTTTGCCAGTTGAAGCCGATAAAATTGCCAAGTCTTTTGTCAATGAATCTGGATCACATCCATGGGATACATAATGATAAATTTCGCCGTCCATGGCGAAATTTATTTTTAATATAAAGCGCGAACATCGGTCAACTTCGGCTGACACGCTACGCTCGGGACCCCAGCCCTCGCTCGGCCTAAAGGCACATTGTCCTCCGTCACGCTTCTTGCGTCGCAAGAAGGCGCGCCGACGCTAACGCCTACTCCGTAGGCTCAGCTACGGACAACG
>JAVHOF010000171.1:0-5562 GCA_036169915.1 Candidatus Pacearchaeota archaeon
AATCCAAACTTTTTTTTATTCAATTTTAATTATCTGTCCAGTCCGGACAGAGCATATACTTCTCAAATATAATTTTTATATGGTTAATTCAGATATTGAACCTGAAATTATATATGGATTATATGAATGCAATGACAAAGAATTCCCTTTTTCTCAAGTTTTTGTAAATCCTGATGGAAGAATTTTTGTAGTTAATCGTCCATTTGGAGTTTCAAAAGAACAAATTACTCCAGATTTTATTAGAACACATTATAACAGATTATCCAATAGCACACTATTACATGGATGTCTTGATGTAAATTTTAGTTTGAGTTCTTATTTGCTTAAACAATCAGGCGATAATTCCAGAGCTTTACAAGCACAAAAAGCAGATTATTTTTGCAGGGCTATGAAAACACATCTCGAACAATCTATTGAAAGAGATACAAATCTTCAAAAAATAGAAAATGATTTTCATCAAAGTCTTTATGGCTCACCTTTTAAAGGAAATGCCCAAATTATTAGCAGAAGACCTAGTTATGTAAGATAATTCTTAGTTCATAAAATTTTATAAATTAGTTTAAAAGAATTATTATTATCTATTATATGATATATTCCTAAACAGCCTTAAAAGTCTTCCAGGCAGCTTCAAATAACTGCTCCATTGCACTAGCAAAGAATTCTGTTGAAAGCCAGATAGCAACATCATAATTAGGATGAACTTTTTCATCATCTAAAACCATAAACAAAACCTGTTCACCATCAACAATTGCAAATCTTGCCCTCATTTTAGGCATGCTTCTGACTTCAGCATATTTTGCTAATTCTTTAGCAATAGATTTATTTGATTCATCAATAGTTGCAGCAATTCTTACTTTAACTCCTCTTTTCTTTGCTTTTTCAAGGCTAGGTTCTAATGCTTCTAATTTTCTGTTTAATCCAGGAGCAGTTGTCACAATAGTAACTGTTTTTTCAGCTTCTCTTATCATCATATCCAAATGATTATAAACATTCTGTCTTCCTTTTACACTCCCAGAAAGATCAGATGGTTCAACAAATTTAATTCCTTGTGTAAATAAAGATGATAATTCATTAAGAATATCTTCACCCTTTAGTTTTTCAAGTCTTTTGCTTTTTTCATGAGCAGAAACAATAAGATTTTTCTTTACTCTTTCAATAACTTCTTCAGGTTTTAGTGCAACAAATTTTATAGGTTTGCCTAGCTTCATCACAATAAAACCTTTTTTTTCTAAGGTTTCAAGAATGTCATAGGTTCTGCTTCTTGGAACATCTGAAATATTGCTTAATTCTCCAGCAGTGCTGACTCCCCTCGATAAAAGTGCAGTCCACACTTTCACCTCATACAAATTAAGATCGAATATTTTTCTCAACCTGTTTAAAAATTCCTCTTTGACTATCATGTTACCTTCCCCTTTATATAGATAAATATCTAACCGGAGTATTTAAATGTTTTTGTCATTTAAACATAATAATAAAAACTATCTAACTAATAAATAGCAAATTAAAAATCCTTTTCTTAAAACATCCTTTTTAAAAGGATGTTTAGTGTCACTATAAAATTACGAAAATGAATAATATATAAAAAATAGAAAATAAATCAACTAAACTTATTTCATAGAATTTATAAACTATTAAAATTATATGTAATAATATGGGAAGTCAATCAGAAAAGAATCATCAATTTTATATGGAATCTTCATTTGAAGAATATTCTGGAGAATGGATATCAATTTATAATAATGAAGTAATATCTCATGGCAAAGATGTAAAAAAAGTATTTGAAGATTTCTCTAAAAAATATCCTGATAGAAAACCATTAATTGCTTGGATACCTGGAGAAGAAACCCTAATATTTTAAAATATGGTAATGACTTTTAGGTATAAGACAACAAAACGTCCAGACAGGACAGAAGTTAAGATACCCTCAATTCCAATAAAGATATTTGGAGAAAAAGACATATCTTTTGAAACTTTTGCACTTTTAGATTCAGGAGCAGATATTTCTGTTATTCCTAAAAAGCTTGCAGAATTATTGGGAATAGAGATTGAAGGAGAAAAAACTTTTGCTTTTGGAATAGGGGGAAGAGTTGAATGTATAGAAAGAAAAATAACAATTAATATCTCCAAAGGGCATGAGAATTATACCTTTTCTATTCCTATAAAAGTTATATTAGATAATTATAATTTTCCATTACTTTTAGGAAGACAAGGATTTTTTGAAGAATTCATAATAACTTTTGATCAAGGATTGCAAAAAATAATTCTAAAGAAAGTTGATAAAAAATAAAATCTAAATCTTTTCAAACAATATCATAATTTTTTTATCTTTTATTTTATCTTCAAACCTATTCCCATAATTTTTCTTATCTTCATGATTTATTTCAATTGTTTTTGCATTAACTCTTTCTTTTATAAAATCCATTTGTTTATCAATTAATTTTTTCAAGTTTTCATCAGCAACTATTTCAAGATTTATCCTGTCTGTTTTTACAAACCCTGCATTTTTTCTTGCAGCCTGAATTTTTCTTGATATCTCTCTTGCATAGCCCTCTGCTTCAAGTTCCAGAGTCATTTTTGTATCAAACACAACAGCAACTTCTATTAATTCTTTATTATTGAATTGTTCAACTGCTTTAACATTCAATTGAGATTTTATTAATTCTTCAAATTCTTTTGTTATTTTCATAGGACATTTTATCTTAGCTTTTGCCAATGGCCATTTTAATCCAATTTGTGCCCTATCTCTTTCTCTTAAGCCTATTTCTACAACTTTCATTAATATATTAAATTCTTCTTCAAGCTTTTCATCAATAGTTTTTTTATCAGCCTTAGGCCATGAACATAAATGAACAGATTCTTCTTTTACAATTCCTCTTTCCTTTAACTCAATCCAAATCTTTTCTGTAATAAAAGGAACCATTGGTGAACACATTTTTACCAGCCCTAAATAAATTTCTTTTAGAGTAAACTTTGCTGATTCATCATTTTCAGATAATCTTTCTCTTACAAACTGTATATATCCTCTGCTCAAATCATTAAGCCAAAAATTCTGCAGGTATCTTGAAGCTAAATGAGGATGCAAATTTTCTAATTCATTTGTAACATTTTGAATTAACCTGTTAAACTTGCTAATTATCAACTTATCTTCTATTCTTTTTATTTTATTTTTTTTTGCATTTTCAAGAAGCATCCTCATATTATAAAGAATATTCAAATTGTTTGCAGGCTCTTTTACAACATGAAATCCAAATCTTAATTCCTGAGAAGGATCCTGTAAACAATAAAGCAATCTAATTGGATCTGCTCCTATTTTTTCAACTGCATCATCAAACCAGATTGCATTGCCCTTGCTTTTATGCATCTCTTCTCCTTTTTCGTCTTTTAAAGTTTCATATCCAAATAAAGATTTAAATGGGGCTTTTTCAGTGATAGTAACTGATGCCCAAAATAACGCATTAAACCATCCTCTAAATTGTCCAGGCATATTTTCACTTATCATATCTGCAGGAAACCATTTTTCCCATTCTTTTTTATTTGTAAGATAAGGTCCTATTGTTGAAAGAGAAACAATGCCTGCATCAAGCCATGCATCGCCAACATCCTTTATTCTTTCAACTTCTTTTCCGCATTTCTTGCATTTAATTTTTATCTCATCAATCCAAGGTCTGTGCAGTTCAGGAAGCTTATCAACTTTTTTCTTATCAATAGCTTTTTCTTTTAATTCTTCTAAACTTCCAATTACTTCAACATGCCCGCAAGAGCATTCCCATATTGGCAATGGCAATCCCCAATATCTTTTTCTTGAAATAAGCCAATCACCCATATTTTTGAACCAATCTTCCTGTCTTGTTTTTCCATATTCAGGAAACCATTTTATTTTTTTATTCTCTTTAATTAATTTATCCCTTATTTCATTGCATTTAATATACCACTCATCTACTAATCTGTAAACTAATTCTTCTCCACATCTCCAGCAATGAGGATATCTATGTTTAATCGGCTTAGTTTTATAGATAAATCTTCTCTGTTCAAGATCTTCCAAAACCATTTTATTTACTTCTGAATATTTTTTAAAGCTGAATTCTTCATAATTTTCTTTATAGATACCTGCCTCATCTAAAGGAGAAATTGCAGGAAGATTTTCTTTTTTTGCTAATTCAAAATCTTCAGGTCCACATCCAGGAGCAATATGCACAATTCCAGTTCCTTCTTCTCCAGAAGCCAAGTCCCATAAAACAACTTTATGAGGAGAATCCTTTTGAGTAAAAAAGCTTGCATATGGCATTATGTATTGCATCCCTTTCAAATCCTTTCCTTTTTTTCTTTCTAAAATTTTATAATCTCCTTCTAATTCTTCAAGTCTTGTTTCAGCTATCCAGTATTTTACTCCTTGATTTTCAGCCTTTACATAAACAACATCTTTATTGACAGCAATTGCAACATCTGCAGGTATTGTCCATGGAGTTGTAGTAAATATTAAAAAATATTCATCAGGTTTTCCTTTTACTGGAAATTGCATATACATAGCAGTATGTGTAACCTCTTTATAGCCTTCTGTTGCAATATCATGTTTAGAACTTGCAGTACCGCATCTCCAGCACCATGGAACAGCATCTTCTCCCTTATACAGCCACCCCTTTGAAAAATATTTTTTTATTAAAAACCAGTTATGAAGGTTATTTGTATCAGTCATAGTATAGTAACTATTATTCCAATCCATCCAATATCCAAGTCTTATGCTTTGTTGAGTCTGGACTTTTGAAAATTTTTCTACTCTAGCCTTGCAGGCTTTAACAAAGTTTAAAATTCCAAATTTTTCAATATCTTCTTTATTTTTTAATCCAAGAGCTTTTTCCTCTTCTCTTTCAATCCATAATCCTTGGCAATCAAATCCATTCTGATATCTTTGGTCAAACCCTTGCATTGCTTTGTATCTTTGGAATAAATCTTTATATGTTCTTCCCCAAGCATGATGTACTCCCATAGGATTATTAGCAGTTATAGGTCCATCAAGAAAACTCCATCTTTTCTCTCCTTTATTTTGTTTTCTAAGTTTTTCAAATATTTTATTTTTTTCCCAAAATTCCAGTATCCCTTTTTCAATTTCATTAAAGTTTATCATTTTATTCTTTATATTAAAGGAAATAAATTTTCAGATAAATTTTTCCTTTTATATTTAGGAAATGAAATTAACTTGTCAGATTATTAATTTCATTTACTATAATATTATTTATTATCCTTTGTTTTTAAATTTGACCATATGCCATTAATTCAATTTTTTCATCTAATAAATGCCAATAATCTTGTTTTTGAACTAAATATCTTAGTTTTTGATTAAGTGAAGCATAATAACCTACAGCCATAGCTGAATTTTTATCAATAAGTCTTCTTAATTCTCTATCAACTTCAGGAAAATAATCTTCTTCAACAACATCAGCAAGACTCATTCTTCCTCTTTTCACGCTCTTTCATTAAATTTAACAAATAATATCTAAAACCTTTTTCAAGTGCTTCTATCGCACTTCCAAGCATATTTTTATCAACACCAACACATGAAAATTT
>JAVHOF010000171.1:5662-7418 GCA_036169915.1 Candidatus Pacearchaeota archaeon
TATTTGTAAAATCAATTCTTGTTCTAACAGAACTTTCTTCTGATCTCTGCCTTGCAATACTGACATGGAAATCCAATATATCTAATTCTTCAATTTCAGGATATTTTTTAGAAAGAATTTTTTTTAATGTCTTAAATGCAGCATCAACAGGCCCTCCTTCAACACTCATTTCTCCTTCAACAATTTCATTATCTAATCTGCAAATAACTCTGAATTTAGAAGTTTCTTTTCTATCATTAAAAATATTGGATAATTGTTTTTTGTTATTTTTAACGCTATGGGAAAACACATTTTCCCTTGTTTTAAATTCACTTTTTATTTCCCATTCAACAATATTAAATGCAAGATTTTTCTTTCCAAAATCATCAAAACCTTCTGTTTTAATAGGTTTTGATTGGCTTGGAGAATTAAAAAATTTTAATTCTCCAAAATATTTCTCAATCAATAAAAACTGTTCTGCCTTTACACTTCCAATTTTATATCCAGAAGTTTCATATTCTTTTAATTCTTTAAATAATTCCTCCATTTTTTCTTTTATTTTAATATCATCCTTATCAAGTTTATAACCAAATTGTTCCGCAAGGCTGATTATTGAACTTCTTCCTCCAAGACTATTAAAAAGAATTGTTCTTTTATTTCCAAAATCTTCTGGATTTTCATGCTCATAGCTTGCTCCTTTTTTTTGAGCATCAATATGAACCCCTGCTTTATGAGAAAAAGCTTTTTCTCCAACAAAAGCTCTTTTTTCAGGAATCTCAACACCTGCAAGCCTATATGCATCTTCATTTAATTTTTTCAATTCCTTTAAATTAATTTCACTTTTATTTCCAAGTTTTTTAATATAAACAGGCAGAAATTCGCTTAAATTTAAATTTCCAAGTCTTTCTCCAATTCCATTTATAGTCCCCTGAACTTGTACAATATAATCTAAACATGCAATTGTATTAGCAAGTGCTAAGCCGCAGTCATCATGAAAATGAACACCAAGTTTAGCATCAAATCCTTTTTCTTCAAGTATTTCTTTTGTCTTTCGAACAATCTCGCAAGCTTCATTAGGTAAAACTCCCCCATTAGTATCACAAAGTATAATTTTTTCAGCTCCAGCTGAAAGAGCTTTAACTAATGTTTCAATTGCATATTTTTTATTATCTTTAAAAGAATCAAAATAATGTTCTGCATCATAAAATACTTTTATGCCATTATCTGCAAGAAATTTTACACTTCTAAAAATTTTCAAAAGATTTTCTTCTCCGCTAATCCTGAGTTGTTTTTCTACATGAACAAGAGAAGATTTTCCAAATATGCAGGCATATTTTGCACCGCAATCAAGAATAGAATTAAGATTCTTATCTTCATTAGGATTCTCTTTTATTGAAGTTGAACCAAATGCAACAATCTTTGCTTTCTTAATTTTTGAACTTACAGCTCTGAAAGAATCAAATATTTCTTCAGAAACAATTGGCCATCCTAATTCAATATAGTCAACTCCAAATTCATCAAGTTTTTCGCATAATTCAATTCTGTCTTTAAAACTAAAACTGGCTCCTTCTGCCTGTTCCCCTTCCCTTAATATGCAGTCATAAATTTCCAAGTTCATGAAAAAATCCTGCAAGCTCAAAACAATAGAGCTTGCTTAAATTATAATTGCGATTATGCTAGCTATAATTGAAATTATAGAAATTATTCCAATTTTGCTTTTATTTTTGCCAGCTATCATATTATAAATATATTTAAGGGGTTTTTAAAAGTTTCTTAT
>JAVHOF010000172.1:0-1598 GCA_036169915.1 Candidatus Pacearchaeota archaeon
AATTTTCTAACAAATTCTTTCTACTTAATGACATTCTTCCCATAGTATCTAATTGAATGTTGTAGTATGTTCCTTGGTTGAATTGTTCTTCAGTCGAACGAATTATTTGTGTTGGAGTTGTTATTTCATCTGGTTTTGTAATTATATATACCAGTCCTATAGCACCTAATCCTGCTATTGCATATGGGGCATATTTATTTATTTTATTATCAGTTGCCATAGTTTATCTCTTATATTTTCCTGTTCCTATTTATACAAATCTAGTAGAAGTTGTCAGACCATTATTTATTTTTCCGCTTAAATCTAATGTGTGTCCTAAGCGAAAATCTGACCATAATCGACAATCAAATTGTGTTGGAAGATTTCTACCATAATGCAAGTCTTGAATTTGGGATTGAGTTAATACTTGTGAAATAATCATTACTTCGTAGAATTCAGCATTAGTATCATAATCATTACCGATGACTGATCCAATATTACAATTTTGGGATACTATTCCAGTAATTGGACCTGTTGTACCAACATTATCAAATTTACCGTCTATATATATATATTTGTACCATTAATCCCATTAATATATGTCACCGCTATTGTAGTCAACTTATTCGGAATTAATTTAGAAACTGAATCTACGTTGCCACCAGGATATCCTGTAAAAGCAAAATTACCATTATTACGCGTGCGCAGATAATAACCGTTTGTTGGAAAAATAAATCTCTCAATAAGGCGATGTTGGTTACTTACATGTGTACCTATAGTAAGTAATTTGAGTCTCATAAAAATAGTAAAATTGTTTGTCATATTTAAGGTAGAACTATTTCCAAAATCTATAAGCGATGAAGGATTCATAGTATCAAATAAACGTATTACACCCCATTTATTACTTTCAAACGGCAATTTATAGGGTCTTTTAACAGGAATTGTTCTACTTAGCACCATTATTTATACCTCAAAGTCCAGCTAGACTTTATCGGCTTTAGCTGATTAAAGTCCTGTTAATACATTATTTATCAAATTATTTACAGTTGTTACCAATGTCTGGTTATTGTCATATGTAGTAAATGCGGTTGTTACTCTTTTTCCTTTTATATAATTCAATACATCATTTAATCTTGTGATATTATATTCTCTTCTTAGATTAATTTGTTCTTCGAACATTCCTGAAAGTACGCCCTCTATTGTTCTTCTCATTATTACATCATTACTCCAACTATTCGAAATTATCCTTTATATACATCATTATATCATCATATAATACCTATTCCTAATCTTTCATTTTTATGACTCATATGCATATAATATAATCCTAGCCCTATACCAGATAATAATAATAGATTTCTTAATGTATTATCTTCCATATGATATGCTCCAAAATTTTTAGCAGGAGAATTTGATTGTAATCTAAAATCATCATTGATAGAATCTACAAATAACGGATCTCCTCCTATTACATAATTTGTGCCTAATTCCATATCTACATAACTACCTATGATATCATAATAATTGTGATCGATATTTATATTATTATGTCTATATCTATTCATCCAATGTATATTAGGGTGATATGTATTATTAGAGAATAGGTTATCATGAATATA
>JAVHOF010000173.1:0-1593 GCA_036169915.1 Candidatus Pacearchaeota archaeon
ACTAAAAAACTTCTGTCCGAAATTCATACTGAGGCAGACATTCAAGAGAAGAAGACGGCAATTCTAAAACTGGTTAAAACCACTTATACCAAACTAAAGACTCGTAATTTCGGCAATATGGAAGACCTTGCGTTTCGAGTTACATTGTCAAAAAACATAGAAAATTATGAGGGAGAACCGCAACATGTTAAAGTAGCTAAAGCACTCAAGGCGGCGGGATATGATGTCGGTGAGGGGTCTGAGATTTCATATGTAAAGACTAAAGATAAAGTAAGAGTTAAACCTACCAAGTTAGCCAAGCCAGAAGATATAGATGTGTCAAAATATATTGAGTTTCTTCAAGCAACATTCATACAGATTTTAGAGCCTTTAAACCTCAGTTGGGACCGTGACATCTTAGGAGTATGTCAATTAGATAGATGGTAGAATTTATGAGAAGAATAAAAGTTATCTGGGTTTCTGATATAATAGCGTGTCTGTATAACGCGCATTATAGAGCAGACGGTTTGCATACAATCTCGTACAAAAATGGTATAATACACATCATTTCGTTGAACAAACACATTTTGCAAAGTTCGCATAGAACACGAAATCTTGTATATATTTTGGGTCACGAATTTCTTCATTGTTTACAAATTCCAATAATTGACAGATTTATAGATATACTATATGAAATAGAGATTAAGAAAAATGAGAGAAAAGCAAAATATTCTCTAAAGGGCATTTTTACCTTGGCAGTTGTCCAAAACCATAACATTTAAATAGTTGATTTCATATTATGTTATATGAGAAGGCTAGATTAATATGACATCAAGTGCCGAACGGCAAAGAAAATATTATAACAATCACAGAGAGGATTGTAAACAACAATTACGAAACTATTATAAGAACCACCGAAAGGAAATATTGGCCCATCATCAAAAAGTTAATGAAGACCAAAGATTACAATGTCTTATCCATTATAGTGGTAATCCCCCGCATTGTCAATGTCCTAATTGTACCGAGACAGAGATAAAGTTCTTGTCAATAGACCACATTAACGGTCATGGGAATGAACACAAACGACAAATAGGCGGCTCAGACAAACTATATAGATGGCTCATTAAAAACAACTTTCCAGAAGGGTTTCAGATACTTTGCTATAACTGTAATTTAGGTAAAGCTCGAAATAATGGAGTTTGTCCTCATATTACCGCTAAAGCCGTTGTCCCGCCGTAATTCCATAGAGGTATCCATATACCCACTCTCTAAACTGTGTATGCAAGACGACAAACTGTCTCCTTGCAATCTCTCTCTTTGATGATATACTAAGCAACAAGGAGAAATGGTATGGGTTATGATTTTGTCTCGTGAACAACTAGAGTATATTCACGCGCATCCAGAAAAAACTTGGAAGCAACTTTCACAAGAAATAGGCGTTCACAGAAGTTGGATAGAACTAGCATGGGAGTTTTATCAACAATTTGAGTCCCCTGAGAAAGTGAAGATTGACTAAGGAACCGCTGGGCATTGATTGGGACAAAGACATTCTTGGAGTTTGTCAAATGGATAAATTTTTGTAAAGATGAACCGTAAGTCTTAAATAGTAGAACA
>JAVHOF010000174.1:0-1587 GCA_036169915.1 Candidatus Pacearchaeota archaeon
ATTTGTCAATTGTTTTTATATTTACTTCAAATGTGAGTTGTTTGAACAAGTGCCTTTCTCGCAATAGCATTTTTTTGTTTTTATCCTTTTACTAAAAATGCTATTGCTCGTCACAAACCACACACTTTAGTGTGTGGTGGCACATTGTTTTTTTGATTCTTGAAATAATAACAGGTCAAGAATCTAAAATATTCTTGAAATAATAACAGGTCAAGAATCTAAAATATTCTTGAAATTCCCTGACTGATTTTTTAGAATCTCTTTTAGCTCTTCTTCTGATGCATTAAATACAAAGGATAAATTATGGAATTTTTCAAGAAGTTTTTTTGCTTTTACAGGGCCTATATCTGGAAAGGCTTCTAGGATATATTGTTTTTGCTCTTTTATTGTTTTTGGAATTCTAGAATGCAGAGATATTTCTGTTTTTGATTTTATTTGTTGTTTTGCTAGAGTTGTTAGATATTCTGCTGTATCTTGGTAGTCTTGCGTGAAAATTATATTTGTATTATAGTTAATCATTATTGACAATATAAAACCTCTTATTGAATTTGGATTTAATTTGCTTTCTTGCTTATCTGGATAAAGATTTTTTAAATCTCCTTCGATAATTAGGATTTTATTTTTATATTTCTGCATTTGATTTAGCTGTTCTATTAATCTTTTGTTTAGCATAGAAGAAATAAAATCATTGAGGGTTTTTCTTTCAATTATTATATCTCCAATAAGGTAATCTCCTATTTTTAATGATATAATTTCTAAGGATATTTCTTTATTTGCTAGTTCTGAAAATATTAAAGAATTTTTTTCATGTATATCTGCAATTATTTTAGGTTTTGGTTTATTGGTTTGTTTTGTTTTTAATTTTTCAAATATATTGTGGAACATTTTTAGATTAAACCTCTTTTTTTCAATAATAAATAAGGATAACCTTCAAAATCTTGCTTCCCTAATTTTAAACCTAATTCTTTTAATATGTTATGTAAATATTCTTTAACTTTATCAATATCTTCAAATTTATATTTTTCTATTTCAATTTCAATGAAATAACCTAAATCTGTTATTTTATCAATAGAGATTATTGTATTTTTATATTTCCAATTTTTTCTTATCTTTTCTATAATTATTAATTCTTTAAAATCAAGTCTATTTAAAATATTTTTAAGATGTTCAATGTTTTCTATTGCAGTCTCAAGTTCTTCACAGGAAATAGCATGAGCATTATCATTATGCCATTTTTTATAATTTATAGTTGGTTTGTTTTTACTTTCCCTGATTCTTAACCATTCAGAAACAGGCTTTTTTTCTATAAAGTTTCTATGTACTGGAAGATAATAATTGTCTTTCTGATAATCTTCACTTATTTGCTCTGCTTTTTCATTTAAAGTTTGGATTGCTTTTTCAGGATTTTCAAGAGGGAACTTTAATTCTATTTCTATTGCCATTTTTTATTAAATAAATTGAAGTTTATAGTTTTTATTGTATATGATTGATATTAATAAGAATTTTAATCAGAATAATCTTTTCTGTTCGTCTTGCTTTTCTTTATTATCTTCTATGAATTCTGTTTGTTTGGTGTTTATTTCTGTT
>JAVHOF010000175.1:0-1584 GCA_036169915.1 Candidatus Pacearchaeota archaeon
ATTGTAGCTAATTTAATACAGAAAGATACTACAGGTCAAGTTTCTTTAGAAATTAGAAGTAATAAAAATTTGGCTAATCAAGGCATAGGATATCAGTCTTTATATTATAATACAATAGGTACTAATAATACAGCTAATGGCTTTCGGTCTTTATATAAGAATACAACAGGTTATTCTAATACAGCTAATGGTGTTCAGTCTTTATATTATAATACAACAGGCTATTATAATGCCGCTAATGGTTTTCAGTCTTTATATTCTAATACAACAGGCAATAATAATACAGCTAATGGATATCAGTCTTTATATTATAATACAACAGGTGCTAATAATACAGCTAATGGATATCAGTCTTTACGTTTTAATACAACAGGTCATTATAATACAGCTAATGGATATCAGTCTTTACAAGCTAATACAACAGGTGGTTCTAATACAGCTAATGGATATGCTTCTTTATATTCTAATACAACAGGCGAAGGTAATACAGCTAATGGATATGCTTCTTTATATTTGAATACAACAGGCAGTTATAATACAGCTAATGGTGTTGAATCTTTATATTCTAATACAACAGGCTATAATAATACAGCTAATGGATATGCTTCTTTATATTTGAATACAACAGGTGCTAATAATACAGCTAACGGGTATAATTCTTTATATAATAATACAACAGGCAATAATAATACAGCTAATGGGTATAATTCTTTATATTTGAATACAACAGGTCATTGGAATACAGCTAATGGGTATCAGTCTTTATATTATAATACAACAGGTACTAATAATATTTCTATAGGATCTTATTCAGGTTATAATTCAAGTAATAATCTACCACAGTATCAAATAGTAGATGATACCTATATGACATTAATAGGTAATGGGGCAACTAAGAATAGTGCAACTACATTAACAAATAGTACAGCAATAGGTAACACAGCAATGGTTACTAAAAGTAATCAAGTAGTATTAGGCAATACTTCAGTAACAGAAGTTGCAACTTCTGGACAAATATTAACATCAGTAACAGGAGTTTCTCCATTCAACGTTACTTCAACTATTGTTAATACTAATCTAAACGCTGACTTATTAGATGGATTACATAGTACAGATTTCATTAAAGTAGTTGACTCAAGTCCTAATATATTTATAAATGGAGTTGGGCAACCTGTAACTGATACAGGGCAGCATAATACAGTAGTTGGACCAGGGGCTTTCACTTCGGACACTGATGGATGGTATAATACAGCTATAGGGTATCTAGCGTTATCTTCTAATACAACAGGTGGTAATAATACTGCAGTTGGAAGGAACGCCTTGCAACACGATACTAATTCGTTAGAGAATACAGCTATAGGATGTAATGCTTTAATCGCACATACATTAGGTCATTACAACACCGCAGTTGGTAGTTCTGCATTAGCAGGGAATTTGACTGGTACGCTAAATTGTGCTTTAGGCAAAGGAGCATTATGTAATACTTTAAGTAGTAGGAATACTGCTATGGGAATAAATGCTGGAGAGCTTAATACTACAGGTAGCTCTAATACTTTCTTAGGCAGTTATGCTGGTGAAGTAGAA
>JAVHOF010000176.1:0-7161 GCA_036169915.1 Candidatus Pacearchaeota archaeon
TCTGCACAGAAAATGCAGTGCATTTTCTTGTGCTCAGAAATTAAAACAAGTTATCTTCCACATCCTAAAGGATATGGTTTAATTTCTGACATCAATAAAAATTAATTTAATCTATATTATTTTTAAATAACATTTATAAACTATGAAATATATATTATTATATAATAATGGCAAAAAAAAAGAGTGAAAGATAAAATAGATTTTAAGAAATCAAAAGATAATGATAAAACTTTATTTGCATTTCTTGCAACTTTTCTAAGTATAATTGGATTTATAATCGCTTTAATTACAAAAAGAGATGATAAATATGTAATGTATTATGCAAAACAAAGTTTAGTTATTTTTGTAATTGGAGCAATAGCAGGATTTTTAGTATTATTTATCAAATGGATTCCTATAATGGGTACATTGATAAACTTTGCACTTAGCATATTAATATTTATAATCTGGCTTTTAAGTTGGCTTTATGCATTAAGCGGAGAAGAGAAATATATTCCTTTTGTCAGCGACTGGGCTGAAAAAGTTAATTTATAATAAAACTAACTTAACTAATTTTATATTTTCTAGAATTAATTTCAGCAACAACAGCATAATGATCTGAAATTAAATCAGAAACACAATAATAATTTTTAATTTCTAGTTCAGATGAAACCATAATCCAATCAATGCATTTTCTTGGTTTTCTTGAAGGAAAAGTATTCAAGCAAAATTCATCTTCCCTTTGATAATTAAGACTAAGGCTTCTTGCAATATAAATTAAAGCTTCTTCTTCATTTCTCTCGCAATTAAAATCACCTCCAATAATCATAGGATTTCCACTTTCCAATTCTAGAATATGATTTACAATAGAGTCTGCTTGTCTTATTCTAGATTTTCTTGGAATTGGATCAAGAGCAACTAAATGCAGAGAAACAACATCTATTTTTTTTCCATTAAACTGAACAGGACAAGTTTGAGCATAAACAAAGCCTTTTTTTAAAGGAGTATTAGTTTTCAATCTATAAGAACAAGATTGTTCAAGAGGAGATTTTGAAATAAGCGCAGTTCCATATGAAGCAATAGTTATATTTCCAATATTAAAATTAACATGATCTCCAGGATGAAAGATATATTTATAATCTGCCAATTTAATAAGTTTTTTAACATGATCAAAATATCCTGTAAAAATAGATTTTTTATCAACTTCCTGCAGCATTACAATATCAGGATTTTCTCTAATCAATACCTCTGATATCCTAACTAAATTTTCAAGAGCAGTTTTTCTTCTTATTATAGGGCTTTTTCTTCCACCCCTGCCATGCCTTGCATTAAGAGTCATAACTTTTAAACTATTTTCCATCAAGAATCAACATAAACAACCCCTTTATAAAAATACCTATACTCTAACCAAAAGTTGGATGTTCCCGCCGGAGTTAGAGCTATAGAAAGGGACATAAATGGCAATGGATGTGACTACACTTTTTTATTCTGTAGTCATATCAACTTTTTCCTTAAAATTCGATATTCTTTTAGAATTAAATCTATTGTTGGCCTTAAATTATGATTTTTTTCATATTCTTGTAGAGATAGATAGTACTCTGCCCTATTTTTAAGATCTATATTCACGGGAGGAAGATTATGTTTCAACAAAATATTATTCAATAACAGTCTTCCAACCCTGCCGTTTCCATCTCTAAAAGGATGGATATTCTCGAACTGATTATGAACTACAGAAGCCAGAATCAGAGCAGGATACTTGTTTTTATTCTCGTTGTACCATTCAATCAATTCATTTAGTAATGAAACAACTCTTGATTGGGGAGCACCCATATGCACTATGTTCCCTAAACCATTTCTAACAACAACTTCTTCTCCAAGCTTTCTGAACTCACCTACAAAGCTCTTTGAATTTTTGAAGACAATCTTATGTAAATTTTTTATTAGTTCTAAAGAGATATGCTCTTTGGTTTCTCTTATAAGTTTGATAGCATCATTAACTCCATATGCTTCTGCTATGTCTTCTTTAGGTTTTTTAGGCCATTTATTTTCTTCTAAAATTTCCTTCACTTCTTTTTTATCTAATTCGCTTCCTTCTATGGCATTTGTATTGTAAGCAAATAATTCTGAAAATAATTTCCATTGATTCTTAGAAAGATGAAAAATTCTTAATTTCTCTTTTGCTTCTAGTCCTTTTACAAATTCTATTTCTTTTTCAGGTAGGCTTATTTGCAAAGGATCTCGAATTATTTTATACTGATTAATTTCTTCCGAAATTAATTTTTCTGCTTTTTCTTTTCTTTCATTTAACAATTCAGAAGATAAATCTGCTCCTAAGTATTTTCTTATTTTATGAATTTTGCTTCCTTCTCTAAAAGAATGCCCAAGATAATATAATATCCTTCCCTTTACTTTTCTTTTTTCAATGTACATATAGTCTACAATGTGACTACATATATAAATCTTTCTATTTATTGTCTACATCCCCCACATTGCCTTAATTAAAAGTATTACAGTTAAAAGAAATATCTATTGTAAAAAAATGTTAGTATAAAAAATTAAAGTCTATCTTTTTTTCTTTCTCTTGCCTTTTCTAGATTTTGCAAGTTTAATTAATTTTTTAACCTTAGAAATCTTGCTCCTTTTTCTAGGACTTCTTCCACCTTTATTTCTTTTTTTTACCATTTTTTAGACCTTATGAATAGGACTCGGTGAAGAAGTGCCTTAAACATCTCTTGAATCAATCTTAACCTATCAATGTATTTTAAAGGTTATCTTCTTCGTGTCACTGAGCGAAGCTTAAAAGACACAGGTTTCGTAAAGAGAGTTATAGTCCTTCCTCTTTATTAATAGCTGAATGCCCAACAGAGGCTTTAGCGATCACATCCTTTTCGGGACAACCGATTGAAATATACAGTTAAAATAGTTTATAAATCTTATGAATTTAAAATATATTTTTATTTTAGAGATTAAATATTAGTATACTGAAATTATAATGCTCTTATTTTCAAAAACTCTGTTTTATCGACGATAAAAAAACTGCCCCCGCCGGGGACATAGCCTTCTTGGCAGTTTCTATGGGCAGGTTTTTTGTGCAACATAGTCGCAGGTTTTATTTAAACCCCAAATTGCACAAAGATCCTATGAAAATAGATCCATACAAACATAAAGAAAGATTCTTGAAATGGAAAGAGAAAACTAAGAATGGAATTCCTGATATCTCAAAAGAAAACTCTGACTTGATTTTAAGATATCTTTATGACATGGAAAATGGAGTAAATATTTCTATAATAAATGTTAAAGGTGCGAGAAGTTATATCCGGCTTAATACTCTCAAAGAAAGAATTATTTTCTTATCAAAATTAGTAAAGGAAAAATATCAATTAAATAAATTAACTGATATAAGCGAAGAAAATCTTGGAAGGCTTTTTGCAGAAATGAAGAATGGAACAATAAAAAGAAAAGATGGAAAAGATTATCAATCTGTTGCGGATTTTATAAAATGTTTTAAAGCATTTTATCATTGGTATCAAAAGATATGTAAAAAACAAGGAATAGAAACCCAAGATATTACACTAGATCTTGATACCAAATATGATAAACCAAAATGGGTTTATTTAACAGAAGAGCAAGTTAAACTATTATGCGAAAATGCAACATTTGAATATAAAGTCTTGATTATGTTTTTATTTGATTCAGGAATAAGAAGTCCTACTGAACTGGTTAATGTAAAAATTTCAGATCTTTTTAATGAATATAAGGAATTAAACATCAGAGAAGAAGTCAGCAAGACTTTTGGAAGAAGAATCAAATTAATGATCTGTCCTGAACTTCTAAAAGAATATATTAAAGCGAAAACCCTTAAACCTGAAAATTATTTATTTGAAATAAAACCTTATATTGTCAATAGATATCTGAAAAGATTAGGACAGAGAATTTTTGGAGATAAAGAAAGTCCTGCTGGACAAAAGTATTCAGAACTCACTATGTATGACTTTCGTCATATCTCCTGTTGTTATTGGCTTCCTAGATATAAATCTGAATCTGCATTAAAATTCAGATTCGGTTGGAAAAAATCTGAAAAGATTCATTATTATTCTGAAATGCTTGGAATGAGGGATACAATAAAAGAAGAGGATTTATTAGTTGATATTACAAAAACTGAGATTGAAAAAGAGATGAATAGAATAGGTAGAGAGAATGAACTTTTGAAAGATAGAGTTCAGACTTTAGAAATGCTAATTAAACAAATTATCGAGCAAGAAAGTCAAGCTAAATTGAATGCACAGGAAATTGAAAGAAAAGTGATAGAGGTGGTTAAAGAAAAATTTACTTAAAGAAATCATAATGGCTATAATAAAAATTATTCATAATAAATTATTACTAAAAAATCATTCTTAACCTAGAATAATCTTTCACAAAGTTTAAATACTCATATGAAAAATAAATACATATGAAAAATAAATACATGTCTGATTGTTGCGGAGTAAAGAATATTAAAGAAACAGAATTCTATGGTGCATATAAAATATTTTTCGGAACTTTATCTTCTCAATCTAGATTAAAAATAATTAACCTTTTAAGAAGCAAAGGTAAAATGTGTGTAACTGAACTTGTTAAAGAATCAAAATTAGATCAAACTGCTATTTCTCATGATCTCACCAGGCTTAAAAAATGTGGTTTTGTAGAAGTGGAAATTAAAGGAAAATATAGATATTACTCCATAAATGAAAAAACAATAAAACCAATAATGGAACTGATTGACAATCATATGTCTAATTATTGTATCCATATTTTAAGAGGTGAAATAAATGAAAAATAAAAATGTGGGTTATTTAATTGTAGGTATATCTGTAATAATAGGAGTTATTGTATTGATATTTAATAATGCTTTGAAAACCATAGTAAGCACCTCCTGCACTCATGGTCCTTCATGCCCTATGTGGGGAACAATTAGTACTGAATCGTATATTAGTCTAAGTTTAGCTGGATTAGTATTAGTTATAGGATTATTTTTAATATTCACTAAGGAAAGTGAAAAGATTGTAATAAAAAGAATTAATACTTCTGCTAAATCTGAAATCATATCAAACACTCCAGTTAAAAAATTTAATGAAGAAGAAATGAAACTTCTGGATCAGGAAGAAAAAGATATCATAGAATTAATTTTAAAAGAAAATGGTAGCATGTTCCAGTCAGATATAGTAGATAAAACAGGAATGCATAAAGTGAAAGTTACACGTATCCTGGATAATTTAGAAGGTAAAGGTTTAATTGAAAGAAAGAGAAGGGGGATGTCAAATATTGTTATTTTGAATAGAAATAATTGAAACTAGTTACTTACAAATGCATATAAGCTGTTTCAATCTGCATTTTTTATAAAAATACAAAAACAAAATCAAAAAATGAAAAAAACATACAAATTAAAAGGAATGAATTGCAATTCATGTGCAATGCTTATAGAGAAGTCACTTAAGGATAAAGTTAATCATGTATCTGCAAGTTATTCTAAAGAGGAAGCAATTGTAGATTTTGATGAAAATAAAATTTCTGAAAAAGAGATAATAGAAGAAATTGAAAAACTTGGTTATGAGTGCTATAATGGTGAAATAAGTGATTCAGGACAGGATCTGGAGGATTTAATTAAACAAAAAGGAGAATTAAAGGAGATGTTTTTAAGTGAGGAGATTTCTTCAGAACAATATGAGAAATTAAAAAAAGAAGTTGAAGATAAGATCTCGAAATTAGAAAAAGTAGAAAAAAAGAAACAAATTGAAAAATCCAATCGAGAATCTTATAAAGAAGAAAAGAGTTTAGATTTGCAAGAAATAAAAACAGAAAAGGCACTGGTAAAAGCATATAAACAAAGTGATACGAGTGATAAGTTTGGTTGGATAATGCTTATAGTATCTTTAGCTCTATTAGCTTTTATATTATACTATTTTGTATTAAGGCATTTAACAATGCCTGAAATGAGTGTTCAAGACCTTGGAAGCAATGCAAGTATTTTCTTATTATTTGCAGCTGGTCTTCTTGCTGGTTTCCACTGTGTATCAATGTGTGGTGCATTTGTACTATCATATACTACTAAAAATGCTCAAAATGGACATAAAGGATATAAACAACATTTAGTGTATGGAGGATCTAAAGTAATTTCTTATGCTGTTATTGGTGGTATATTTGGTTTAATTGGAGGATTCATTGCTTTTAGTACTGGTCTCAGAGGAGTAGTTGCAATTTTAGCAGGAGTGTTTATGATATTCTACGCATTAAGTATGTTTGGTCTTAAATTTTTTAGGAAATTTCAATTTAACCCTAAATTTTTAACTAATATGACTTCAAAAGCTCAATCAAAAGCTAAAGGTCCCTATAAAGGTCCTTTTATTACAGGATTATTAAATGGATTATTTATTGCGTGCGGTCCACTACAGGCAATGTATCTATATGCAGCAGGTACAGGTAGCGTTGTTTCAGGAGCTACAGCTCTTGCTGCTTTTGGACTCGGAACTCTTCCGGTAATGATTGGGTTTGGAAGCTTGGCAACTGTAATTAGTCATAATACAACTAAAAAAATATTAAAATTTTCAGCCATAATAGTCCTAGCATTAGGATTAATTATGTTAAACAGAGGATTAACTGTTTTAGGAAGTCCTTATAGTTTTGATTCAATCAAATCTAAAATAATCAACCCAAGTGTTAATAGTGTCAGTTCAAATTCAAATGTTCCAGTAATTAATAACGGAGTCCAGGAAATAAACATGGATGTTTCAGGAGCAGGTTATTCACCAAATTCCTTTGTATTAAAGAAAGGAGTACCTGTCAAATGGAATATTAATGTAAAACAACTTACCGGTTGTAATAGCGAGTTAATTGCAAATAATTACAATATTGATTTAAATCTAAAGCAGGGATTGAATACTGCAGAGTTTACACCAGATAAAGTAGGAACCTTCCAATTCAGTTGTGGAATGGGAATGCTTCATGGAAGCTTTATTGTAACTGATTCAGGAACAGCATCACAAGCAGAAGTTGCAGCTGCAACACCAGCTAAAGGAATGCAATGTGGTGGATCTGGCGGTGGGGGTTGTGGTTGTGGAGGCTAGTTAATGACAGATCCAATACATTATGGTTGTTCATTGCACGGAGGATTATATGGATCAAATCCAATTGTGAACATTATTTTTT
>JAVHOF010000177.1:0-1556 GCA_036169915.1 Candidatus Pacearchaeota archaeon
GTGCCTGTAACAAACCACACCTTTTAAGGTGTGGTGGCACATTGTTTTTTTGATAAATTTATTTATTTGCTATTTAAACATTATTGTATAGAAATATATGACTTATCTAAATCTCTTTTTCCAACTCTCTTTCTATCTCTATTGACTCGCGGACTCTTCCTAATTTTTTATATGCAAAAGCCATTTTTCTTTTGATTTCATCTCTTTCTTTGTCAATAACATGATTAACTAATTTCTCATAAACTTTTAATGCTCCTGACATACGGTTTGTTTTTTCAAACTTTTCTACTTCCTGTTTATAGATTTCAATAATTTTCCTTTTTAATTCCATTCTATCAATATCTTTTAGCTCTTGTATGCCTTCCCTGTAAACTATTTCTGCTCTTTCATACATCCCATTTTTAATATATAATTCTATTTCTTTATTAAAACAATTAACTTTTTCTCTTTGCAAAATACATAGTTCTTTGAATTTTGCAGTATATTTTATTGCTTCAGAAAACATATTTCTCTTTTCATAGAGCTTTGAAAGCTCTGAATAACAATATCTTTGTATCTCAATATCATGGAATTTTTTTGAACATTCCTCCAAATATTCCATTCTAAGGAAATCAGACATTTTACCAGCTCTTTCCTCAATCTCCCTCTTATTTTTCTCCAAAACCTGCATATTATTAATTCACCATTTTTTTTTAAAATTCTCTATATCTAATAAATCTAAGCATACTTTTTAAACGTTGTTGTAATGCAAAGAGATATTTCAGCTACATTAAAATAAAAAAAAGAAAGAAAAAAAATTAACAACAAATCCATTCTGTTTCTGGATCAATTCCACCTCTTGAATCTATTACAGATTTAAAATTAGGATTTGTTTCCATATCTTTAACAAGATCATTTGGAATCTCTTGACAATTTAAAATAGGCTCTATAGAGAAAAAATCATCATTAAATAATTTTCCAGATTGCTGGGAAGTATAATTTCTTATATAAAAAAATGCATCTAATTGTCCTGAAATACATTTTTTATTTTTTTCTCCACAAATAAAATCTCCATTATTACCAGAATTTCCAGTCCTTACAACTTCACATTTATTCAACATATTCAAGACCTTATCAGGGATTAAAGCATCCACTTCATCTTTTGTATAAACATCAGCATATTTTGGACAAGATGCAACGCATTTTGACCTGCATGAGATTCTATCTTTTGAAGGAAGTTTCAAACAAGCTTTCTGACAATCCGAAATACATTTGCTGATTTCAGAAGTAGGATTTGTTACTTTCACAATATTTCCAGTTATTCCAACAGTTATAAAATAAATAACAATTGCAATAACTATTAAAATACCAATTAAAAGCCACCAGTTTATTTTAGAATTTGATTTCATATTATTATTTTTCATAATAAATTTTATTTAACCTCCTTTCATTTTCTAAAGATTAGAAAAAAATCTCAATTTTTTCCTTTAGAAAAGGCTAAAAATTTCTTAAGAAATTTTTTTCAAACATCTCTTTTTATATTACAAATATAAAATTCTGAGATATATATATATATC
>JAVHOF010000178.1:0-7060 GCA_036169915.1 Candidatus Pacearchaeota archaeon
TTATGTTATTGTTACCAAGAAAAAAGTTAGAGCTTAACTTAATGACATTGGGCATATGGAGAGCAGGTGAATGTGAACCCTAACATGCAAGTGGTAGTCCAGGTGGATATAGCATATAGTAATACTCGCAGTTTCAAAACACAACATGTTAATACAACGTATGCTGTTTCCTGCCCAACAGTGAACTATTGCATAACGTAAAAGAGCTTACTAAAAACTCCAAAAATAACTAATTATTTTATCCTTTGTAAATTATTAACAGTTAATTGCTTTCGAGACTTAAAATAACTTTTATCTGTTAAACCAATAATCTAAAAATCTATCTCCACTTCTGCTATTCTCATTTCCATATTCGCTGGAGATAACTCTGCCAGTTATTACTCCTCCAGTTATAGGGGCAGAAGGAGTTTCTCCACCCCCAGAACCTCCACTACTTTCAGTATTGATTGGTTGTTGAGGTTGCTGTTCTTGTTGCGGTTGTTGTGTCTCTTGTGTAGGAGGTTGTTGATTTGTGGGCTGTTGCTGTTCAACTGGCTGTTGTTGATTTTGCGGCGGTCCTGAAGGACAAACCCAATTCCCATTCTGGCAATAAGGAGCACCATTTGGGGCGCAATCTGGAGCCTGACCTGAACAAACCTGATTCTGTTGTTGGTTTTGTTGTTGATTATTTTGTGGCTGCTGATTTCCTGGCTGTTGTTGATTATATGTTCCAGGTTGTTGTTGAGGAGAATTTCCTGGTTGTCTTATTCCACCACAATCTTCAGGACATGCATCAGGATTCATTCTTTCATAACTATCACAAACTCCATCAGGACATTTAATTCCAGAATTATCTCCAGCTACATATTGGCCAGGTTGTTGATTTTGTTGATTAGGATCTGCAATGCAAATTACCCAAGGACAACCGCCCTTGTTCTCAACTCTAGAATCCTGCCCTCCAGATTTACAATTCTGCCTTAATTGTTCAATCTGATCCTGACTTTGGCAATTTGAGACTTGTTGTGGTTGCTGTTGATTTTTATCAACGCAAATTACAATTCTTTTTCCATTTTCTCGTTCTAATATTGTCCCCATTCCTTTATCTCTGCATATTTTTCTTTGTGCATCTTCCTCGGGAGTTCTTGTTTCTCCAGTACTTTGGTCTATCATTTCTCTTGCTCTAAAATCATCTTTAACCTGAACTTGAGCATTATTATAAAATTCTTCAAAACATTTCATTTTTTCATTAACATCAGAAATAGAATTACAGTCTTTGTTAAATTGTGGTGCATAGGTATTGTTTCCGGGGTTATAATTTCCTCCCTGACTCGTTAATTCTCTGCACTTTTTCTCATCATCTCTGCCTTCTCCAGTCAATCCCGCATCTAAACATTCTTGAGGTGCTCTAGATAGAAACATTATTTTAGCACATTTTCTTGCTCCATCTTTATCTTGAGGAGTAATTCCAGCGTCAGTACATTCCTTAGGAGTATTTTGCTGAAACATTATTGTTCTGCATTTAGTTTCATCTTCTCTTGATGCTCCCGTCAATCCCGCATCTAAACATTCTTTAGGTGCAGTAAGCTTGAACATAATCTTATTACATTCTTCAGGTGTTTTTGTATTTGCTTTTACACATTCTTCAGGAGCAAAATTATCAAACTGAGCTTTTGAATATTTACTCTCAACTTGTTTCATTATAGGAACTAAATAATCAGGCAATAAATCTTCGGGAGCACCATTGTTCATAGAATCACAAGAAGTTTTATCTCCATCCATACATTTTACTGCTAATGCATTTTGTTGAGTGCAAAAATCCTCAAATTTTTGAACCCCCATCCCCTTACAATCACACTGTTTTGGATTTTCAAAACACTGAGAAAGCTTATCAAAGAAAGTCTTGGCTTGTTGTTCTTGTTCTGCAGTTAATTGTTTGTCTTGTGTTTTAATCCAATTCGGAGAATCACTTTTTGGCTTGCAGGAATCAGCATATTGCAAAGGATCTAATTTTGCAAGAGTTTGACATAACTCTTCAATCTTAGCAGATAGCTCTGCAGCAGTTCCAACTTGTTTTCCCTGTTCGATGTTCTTATCAAAACCCGCATTAACATCTTTCCATTGTTCACCTACTGTATCTTGTTTCAGATTATTAATTGCATCCTGAACTTGACCCATACTTTCATTAACTTTATCTGTAATCTCGGGTGAAACTTCCTTCTCTACAATATCTCCGTATTGCAGGGCTCTATCCAAAGATTTTTCAGCAGCTCCCGGATTTCCTTTTTCAACCATTGCTTTTGCTTCTGCAATTTTCTGTTCCCTATAATTAAGTGCTTTTTCAGGGTCATTTCCGACTACAATCCTTTGATAAGTATCTTTGATGAAATAAATAGGATTATCTGGAGTTATTCCCGGGTCAACATTAAACTCTGTTTTATTTTCCAGATTATTATTCTCCCCATTTGAAGAAGTTTCAGTTGTAGTTGGTGTAGCTTCTGGATTTGTTGCAGAAGAAGTCTCTGTAGGAGAATTTTGTTCTATAGAATTAGGAGAACTTTCATTTTGGGCAGCAACAAAAACAATTAAAGAAAATACTAACATCAGAAAAATACTTATTACAATAATTTTCTTTTTCATTTTAACCTCTTTTTATTATTACCAACCAGACTTACAAGCATCATCAACTACTTTTTGTAAACCCTTATCATTTCCAAATGTTTGATCAATAGTATCCCAATTCATTGTTCCTTTTGGAAAATAGCAGTTAAGATTTACAACTCCCCCAACTTTCCTTTGAAAATGGCAGGTATTATTTTCTATGCCTAAAATTGTTATGTCAATATCAGAACCATCTGTTCCCGTCAGTTTTGCAGTTACAGGCAAGCATTCGCTCATTCTATTTGAGAAACATGAAGGATTATTCATTTTACCACAATCCATCATTTGATTAGAATTCGCTGACTCATTTTGAGAACCACTATTTGAATTATTAGAATTTTTATTGTTTGTTAAGACAAAAAATCCAACTACTAATAAGAGTAAAACAGCTATAATAACAATCCCGATTATCACACCTTTTTTCATGCTTATTCAAGTTAAAGATTATTTATAAAACTTGTCATAAGGCGTGTAATAAATAACATAACACGAATTGTATCAAAAAGTGTTATAAATCGTGTAATAAAAAGTGTTACACAGAACTCGTGGGGGCGTTGAACTAGTTTGTAATATTTATTATTTGCGTAACTTAATAGTAGTTAGAAGTAGTAAGATTTATAAAAGATCATTTTTATTACATATTATGGATAATAGAGATATGGAACGATTTGTAAGAGAAGTTTTAAATGAAACCGGACTAAGAACAAAGTTAAGACAAAAAGTCCCTCAGATTGATAGACTTGAAAGTCTTGATTCTTTAAGAGATTTAACATTAACAAGATTGATAACTGAACCAGTTTTTATGGCTTTTTATGAAGGTATTGCTTCAAGTGACTTATATCCCCATGTCAGAGCCAATCTTATCAAGAAAGGGGTTGTTACAAGGAATAATCTTTTAGACTCTTCTATTGGAAATAAAGATAAAGCAGATGAATATGAACAAGTCAGATTTGGAATTTCAGGTAATTCAATCCAAGTTGTATTAAAAGCATATAATCCTACTTATCAATCACAAGAATAATTTCTAAATTTATAAAATAATTTGTATTCTAGAGGAAAAAGTTGGGGAGTTAATCCTTAAGATTAAGTAATAATTAGGAAGAAGCATTACTAATTATATTTTGTTAACTCTTTTAATATTCTTTAAACTTATAAAAAATAAACTTATTAAAGCACCTATAAATCCCATAGTTATATCTTTAATTGAATCTAAAGAATCCCCTTGTTCACCAAGATAATTTGTTACAGTAAGAGAATTATTTCTGACTGCTGTATAACTATATTCTATAATTTCAAATCCTGCTTTAAGACTTAAAATCATAAATGCAGAAAAAATTAAAGATCTCCATCCTTTTGGAACTTTAAAAATTCTTGTAATAATTTCATGAATTGGAAGAAAAAATAAAACTCCAAATAAAAAATGAACAACTCGGTCATAATGATTTCTTGATAAAGAATATTGCTGTTTTATAAAATCAAAAAGAGGAACTTCTGAATAACTATAATGTCCACCTATAGCATGCAGTGTCAAAAAAATAAATATAAATGAATAACTAAGATTAGAGAATTTGAATTTTTTATAGGTTATAATTAATAAAAGAACAAAAAAACAGGAAGTATATTTTCATCAACCCATACACTCCTATAATTTGGATTTATGGCTGCTATAATCCATATTATTATGTATAATAAAAGCAATATTTTTGGATAATTGTTTTTCAAATCTATAACTAAACAAATGAAGAGCAACTTAAATATTTATTGCTGACTCAAAAAAATATATAATTTAGAATAATTTATTATATAAAGTATAATAATTTACTTTTATTATGAAACCTAATGAAGAAACTAGGGCAATGCATCCTGATGATGTTTTGGTTGCTATTGGACATCATATGCAGAGGGGAAGAAGAGGATTTAATTATAGATCTGATAGTTTCTATACTTTCTTTTTTCAAAATAGAAAAGAATATCCTTTGATATTAGGGAGGATTATGTTTGATTGGAATGGACCCTTCCCTACTAGTGAAGACCTTTATCAAGCAAAAACTAATTTAGTTTGTTCTGGAATGCTGAATTTTTCTTTAAATAGTCCAAGTTATTATCAGTTTGACTCTGCTGTTGATTTATCTTATAAAAAGTATATTTCTAAAAGAATTTCTCCGGAGCAAGAAAGAGGATTAGTAGAACTTGCAAAGAAATTTGAAGAGGAATTTGGGGCTGAAGAAATTAATTAAAGTTTCAGGTCTGGGGAGCACTTAACTGCTCATTTTTGCAGAGTTTAACCTTGCTCAAATTTAATCCCAAACTTTAAAAATCCGACTTCTTTAGATTTTTAATGCAGAAGCTAACAGGGATAAATAAAAAATATGAAAATTTTAGATGGTTTTTTACATCTAAAGACATATTGGTTGTTGGTGGCAAATCTGATGAACAAAATGAAATTGCTTTGAGGGAGTTTTCTAAACCTGAATATACTGTTGTTCATACAAGTGAACCTGGAAGCCCTTTTATGATTATTCAAAGTGAAAATCCTTCAAAAACAGATATTGAAGAAAGTGTTGTATTTTGTGCTTGTTTTTCAAAACAATGGAAACTTGGAAAGAAATTAATTGATGTTGATATTTTCAAAGGAAATCAGATATACAAACTAAGGGCAATGAAAAAAGGAACTTTTGGTGTTAAAGGAGAAAAAAGGCAGATTAAAGTAAAACCAGAACTTATTCTTATTATACAAAAAGGAAAATTTAGGGCTGTACCTAAAAGCATTAAAGAGAAAAAACTTGCTGAAATAAAACAAGGAAAATTAACAAAAGAAAAAGCTGCTGAAGCAATAGTTAAAATAATAAAAGATAAATTTCAGTTTCCTGTTTCAAAAGAAGAAATAATGAGTGCTATTCCAAGTGATGGTTTAGAGGTAAAATAGAGATAAATATAATTTATAATTATGGTTAAATTAAAAAGCCCTGAAGAAAGAAGACTTAGTAAAAATTCACAAAATCTTATTGATTTGTTAGAAGCAGATATGAATGATGGAAGAAATCTTTATGGAAATATGGTTAATGTTGCTTCAAGATTTATAGGAGATTATCAAAGCGGTGAAGATGCTGTGCAGAGTTTACTTGTAAGGCTTATTAATGGAGGAGCAAATCACTTTAAATATACAATAAAAAAAAATAAAGGAATTGATGAAAATCCTAAAATAAGGCCTTGGATATTTAGATGTTTATTCAATATAGCTATAGAATTTACTAGGAGAAAAAAGAAGTCTAGGTTAAGAACAAATATTTCCCCCTTTAATCCTGAATCTGATGATTATGCAGACAAATTAGGTATGCTAGGAAGATCTGTTTTTTTTCTTAGCTATGATACTCCTTATGAAGAGGCCGTTAGAAGTGAGGAAGAGAATATTATAGATAGAGCTATAGAAGAATTGCCTGTGAATCATAGAACTATAATATCTTTATATTATTTTGATGGATTAAAATATAGGGAAATTGCAGAAAGATTAGATATTCCAAAAGGAACTGTTAAAAGCAGACTTTCTTATAGCAAAGGATTATTAAGAAGAATATTGTCTAGTAAACATCTTTTATTAAATAAATATGAAAGTGTTTAAAAACTAAGATATTCTTTTTTAATTATGACATCGCAAATTGAAATTCAGCTTGGGAAAAATGGCTTGACAGATAATTTTTTAATTGAAATAAAAAAGAGATTTGAAAAACCTGAAATGAAAAATATAAAGATAAGTGTTCTTAAAAGTGCGCGAGAAAATAGGGATGATGTTAAAAAATATGCAGAGCAGATTCAAAGTTATCTTGGAAACAAGTTTACATACAGGATTATTGGATTTTCTATATTTTTGAAAAAGTGGAGACAAGAGCAAAAATAAAATATAAATTGCTGTCCTTATGAACTTGCTACTGATTTAAAACTTAAATCAAATAATAAATGGTTGGAGTTGATAAAGATGAGTTATAATCAATCTCCGTAAAATTTTAAGGAGGTATAAGGTTGATTTTTGCATTTATCAATTAAGATTAGTAATTGTTCTAAAAAATTCTTAACTTCATCTGTTTTTGCTTCTTTTAATACAATATTACATTCCTTTTCTAATTGGGGCATTTGAAGTATATTGAACATAGTATTTCCATATAGGTCAACAAATCTTAAACAATAAAAGGAAGAGTCATTATAACTCGGTAGAAATTTCTCAACAGTGTGATTATAATCTATTAGACTATCTAATTTTTTCCCATGCTCATCTTCCAAATAAATATTTACTCCCATATTAAATTAAAAAATTTACCATATAAAATCTTTTGTATAGTGTATAAAAAGACCAATTAATGCACCAATATATTCTCTCAGGATACTGTATAGTTAACGTCAGATAGATTTATATAGGTTTATCTCCTCT
>JAVHOF010000179.1:0-28763 GCA_036169915.1 Candidatus Pacearchaeota archaeon
AAGGCTCACACACGCCACCAATTTTTTGTTTTACTACTCCAATACTCGAAACGTTGATCCGCAATCCACCCCGCACGAAACGCCAACGCGGATTGCGGATCAACGCCGAGCGGTTTTGGGCGTCATTGCCCTCAGTCCGGTGGACTGCGGACAACAACGGTTTTGCGGAAAATCGCAAAACTATTTCGCTGAAGCGATCTTCCCAAAACCGCTCGGCGTTAGCTTCAATATTTTAAACTTTTGCCACCGCACACTATTGTAATATAAATTTCCATCCTTCTTCGTGCATTGATTTTTCAACATATTCACGAATGGCAGCCCATTTTGAATGCGGAATTTCAGCCTTATTAAATGCTCTTACCATGCACTCCCATATTATTGCTCCGTCTGGTTCGTTTAATTCTGAAATTCGCTCATCAACACCTTCATCTATTTTCTTTTCAATATACTGTTGAATGATTGGTAAAATATCTTTCGGTTCACTTATTTCGTTTTCCATTTTATGATTTTTAAATTATTAATTCCCTCCCAAAGTTTAAAATACTAAAGCTAACACCGTATTGTATGCCATTGTGAAAAACAACGGCAACAATACTTTTTCGTTAACCCGTTTGTGCAGTCCTGCGGACTTCGCGGAACAATGGATTTAATCCGTTTCAATGGATGTAAATCCATTGAAACGGATTAAATCCTGAACGTTATGTGCAATAAAATTGCCTACGCACATTTAGTTTCGCTTTTCATTATCGTAATAATCAATAAAGACCTTCTGAACAACTACTAATGGAATAGCTGATGAATTTGGTTCGCAAATACACATTATCGCACCACCATTTTTTGTGCATCTATAAACTTCCCCTTGTTTCATGCTTCCTTTGGTACACATCGGGCAGTTACATTCAGCTTCTTTTTTATTATTTTCCATCGCTAATTTTATAGCTTATAACAAAGGCTAAAAAGCAATTGCCACTAAGCGTGTTATTAAGTTTTGGCGGTTAGTGAGATTTCGGTTATCAGGTTGAGAAATCTTTCATCCACTATCTTTTCTGCCATTTGTTCCCACTTGTCAGAATCTTTTTCAACTCTGCCATTTAGATTCCACAAACTAATATGTATTTGTGCAACCCAAAATTCTCTGCTGGTAATAAGCTCTTGTCGTGTCATTTTGTCTTTATTTTTTAATCGCCAAAACTTGAATTTAACAATCACTTTAACGAAAGTAATTTGCCACTTTTTTATTTGACTTTTTGAAGGATGGAAAATTCCCTTCGCAAAGTTTTGTCGTTATTAGTGCGGTGCCTGAACAGAAATGTTTGATGAACCCTTTGTATCCATGATGATCATGCTGGCCTTATCGGTTGAACCTACAGCTTCAATTACATTCAGTCTTCGCGCTTCAAGATATTGTGGATTTTTTCGGATGGCATCACCAATGATTTCTATTGCCTGAGCCTCATTTTGTGCTGCAACCACCTTTGCCTTACCGTCATTAGTCGCCGCTACAAGTTTGTTCTTGCTTGCTAAAATAACTTCATCTTCCTTTACATTTGAAAGCTGTGCGCTCATGATTTCAAATGGAGCCTTGGATTGCTTGACCACATTAATTATCATCAGAGAAATTTCTGCATTAATCTTCGAATAATTCTGCATTACACTATCTGCGTTTTCGTATTGTGCAAAAATCTCACGCACATTTCCACGTATGGTCATCTTTGCAAACTGTGAATAAATATCGTTTATTGAAATAACGGAAACACGATCACCATTTGCTTTTGGCGTAACCATTGCAAAAATGCCATCCCTTACTTTCTTGTCTATTGGAATGGAAATCTGAACGTAAATATCAACTGACAGCGGTGTGCCGTCTTTTGTTCTTACGCGATGATCACCCACTTCAGATGAATCCGTTCCTGATGACATGAATGATTCCTTGATCGTTGTTGTGGTGACTTCCAGAAGAACAAGTGATGTTGATGTTTCATCATTTGAAACAGCCCCGATATCAACTTGACCCGCTTCAAGGATTGCATCGGAATATCCGGTGGGGGTAAGCTCTTTCCCAACATATCCGGAAGGGATGTTTTTTACCGCATTTCCACAGCTCATCATGAAGAGGCTGGATGACAATAACATAATTGCAATGATTGATTTTTTCATGGTCGTTGTTTTTGGTTTGGTTTGTTATTATTATTTGGTTTTGGTTGTGTCGTTTTTCATCCTGTCTTCAAAATTATACACACGCTCTTTTACACAGGATGGGTCAATCACCGCTCTTGGAATCTCATTCACGCTTGCGATTCTGGTGACATAAAAAATAAAGAACATCAATGTGAATGCGGTTATTGTCCAAGCAATCCTTGGAATCCATGGCTTGGAGTCTGCGTCAACGGCTTTCTTTATGTAATGGGCGGCAATCCATAATAAAATCATTCCGAATGCAAGGGAAAGGAGTGATGGGAGAATCAGGCGAAGCATGTCCATGTTTTTTTTGTTTTTTTAGTTAGCTGTGTGTTTTATTTTTGACAATCGGTCTTATTTACATTTCATTAAAGGCGTTTCTCACATTTCTTATGTAAGAAAAGAATTCCGGTGAATTCGCCAAGTCGGGTTTCCATGCCAGCCCCATCTCCATGAGATTATCCGAATATCTGATTACCGATCCGGGTTTGGGATTCTTATTTTCATCATATTCCCACCCAAGCATCCACACATATTCAGCGATGGAAACAATTGAGGGGATATCATGCGAAATGACGATAACCGTATTTTTTTCATCCAGATTTGCCACCTCCTGAATCATCTGACATACCTGAGTTGTCATAATGGGATCAAGCCCGGAAAAGGGCTCATCAAGAAGGATAAAGTGTTCTGAACATAAAAGCTGTTGCAGGATTGCAATCCGCTGTCTCTGTCCACCTGATAATACGGCCGGAAATTTATCCCTGTGTTCGAGCATCCTGAACCTGTTGAGATAAAATTCAATCCTGTCTTTTTTTTCTGCCTTTGTTTTTTCCTTGCAAACCATTTCAAGATTGCTCCATATTGTACGGTGCTCCATCAATGGATAATTCTGCGCAACAACCCCTACATCTCCAGCCTTCACTTGTTTTTTGTTGGCTCCGATAAGCACATTTCCGGTAGTTGGTTGCCGTAGACCGGAAAGAATCTTGAAGAGTTGCGTTTTGCCACGTCCTGATGCACCCAACAGTCCAGCAATCTGACCGGTTGTGGTTCCGGGGCGGATCACATCCTTGAGCTGTAAATTAATGTCCCGCAGGATTAATTTCCCATCGATTTCAAGGGAAATATTTTCGACATTTAAAATGTCATCGCCAAGCGTATATGTCTCTGCCATGTCGTTATTTCCTTTCCAGTTTAAGAAGTGAGTATGGGAAAAGCCATCCGCGAAATTTTTTAAGCATGAAATCAAAAAATATTCCGACACAAAGAACCACAATCTGTATCGCGAACACTTCATCAAGATGAAAATGCTTATCGGTATCCGTAAGCATAATCCCTATTCCCCCTTCTGCGCGGCAAAGTGTTTCTGCCATGGCCAACATCATCCATGCGATTGCAAAATTCTGTCGGATGCATTCGAACATCAGGTCAATCTTTCCACGGATAATGACTTCCCATACAGCTCTCCATTCGGTGAATTTCAATGTTCTCGCATAATCAAGTTCATCTTTTTTCACATCCATGATAATTGAAAGCATTGATGTGACAAGAAATACGGTGATGGCAAATGAAAGCATCACCAGTTTTTTCACCCCTGAATCGGGAGTGATTTCACCAATGAAGAATGTCAATCCTGCGGTGCTGAGAAACCTCATCTTTGCGACAAATGCACAGATGGGTCTGAAGATCGGAATCACTGATAGGTACGCCACAAGGAAGGAAACCATAATCGCATAAAACATTGCCTTCATGCAGAAAGTTGTACTGGTAAGGAGTTCTCCGATAAAATTCTTGTCTGCAATCATCATTTTGAGTGCCGATAAAATATCGATCGGAGTGGGAAGGAGATGTGATCCGGAAAAGAACCACAACAGCATTGTACAACATAACCAAAAGACAACAACAATATTTTTTGTGCTGTTGCCTAAACTTTTATTCGGGGTAATGGAGTCACTTAATATTTTTTTCATCGATTACAACATTTAAAAATCAGAGATGACCAATAAAATTGGCCATCCCTGAAAAGATATTTTTTTACCGTCCGAGTTTTATTTCCACGCGGCGATTCTGTTGGCGTCCGGAATCCGTAGTGTTGCTTGCAACAGGCCGTTCATCACCGTAACCAACGGTAGTGATTTTATTCTGGAATGCTTTTGGATATTTCTGCATCATCCAGTTTTTAACTGCGTCAGCACGTTTCTGCGATAAGATTTTATTTGCATCCGCACTCCCCACATTGTCCGTATGCCCTTCGATTGAAACAAGAAGGTTTTCAGCAACAATAAGTTGTTTTGCCAACGCATCAAGCGCAGCATAGGAGTTTGGATTAATCCGATCGCTTCCAAAATCAAATTGGATGGAAACGGACTGTGATGCCACAAGTGTTGTCATCGTTTGGCCTTCTGTAAATGTTGGTGTTGATGCAACGGATGTGTTTGACCCCTTATTGCGGGTATATACCTCGTTCAGATAACTCAAATCGACCACTTCGGCATAAGCAGGGTAGGTGGGCACATCCTTTGGATATGCTTTCACGCACAAATCTCCAAATGTTGTATATACGGCGTTGTATTTATCCGTTCCGCCGTTTGTCAGTCCATAATAATCAGCTGCGTCAGATAAATTGAATACACGTGAACCACCGAGTTCGGTGACATTCCCATTAGGGTCAGTAAATGAAATTCCCTTGAAGGCATTGAACCAATCGGTTGCACTCATTGTTGCGTCCCCATATATTTTTGCCTGAACCGAACATGCAAATTCAAGGGCTGATGTATGTGATTTTACCTGATCCCCTCCCAGAAGTCCTGCATAAATGAATTTCTCCACATATGAGCGGTTGTCTTCGAGCCATTTTTTTGGCGCAAGCCAAGTGTTGGCCATCTGAGCTCCGAAATCTTTTGTCGAGGCAACGGTAACGCCACCGCGACCTGAAAATGCAACCTGATCACCGGGAAACCATGTAACGCATCCATTCACCTTTACTGTTGTGTCGCGCCCGATTAATTTACCGTGATGAACCATTGGTCTTTTTTCCGGTGTACGGGCAACATATGCCTGTGCAGCTTTTGTGTAATCAAAATCAGGAGCCTGCATCCAGTTGATGGCTGAATCATCATAGGTTGTCAAATCCGTATTAACCGGGATTTTATTGAGGTTTGCATATTCCATGAGAATATTCCAATCGCCATCACGGATAACACCACACCATAATGATCCGCGCAATTTCTGTGGGTCTTGTTTGAAAAAACCATTTTCAAAGATTGCCTTATCCTCGCCATAGGAAGCGCCAAATGGCACAAATGCCTGTAAAATATAATCCGCCCCGATTTGTTTTTTGATGCGTTCGTTCAAGTCCTGAAGATATGACGGCACACCATCCCCCATCCACGCGATCATCTGACATCCTTTGGAAGACGCCTTATTGCCACTGGCATAGTCCTGAGCAAAATTAAATGCATCCTGCCCCTGTGTGCTACAGTTGTTCTGGCAGATGAGATGAAGGCGCACCCCCTGCTCTTCCATGATGGAACCTTTCATCGTCTGCACTCCCCCATTGGCATAAGCGACACCGGCCTGAGCGTTCCAGCCCATGATTTCCGCCCGTATTTCGAAAGGGGCGGAAACTTCGCTTAGGTTCATTGTGTCCGGAAGTGGACGCGATGGGGCATTTGCATTTTTATCATAAGCCAGTGGCGGAAGGTCATTCACGGCAATGACTGTTGATTTTGCGAGTTCCTTTGGGAACCATTTTTCATATCCGATTTTTCCGAGATATAATAATCCGATAAACAGCACCGCAAGAATAGCCATTCCACCCGGTTTCAATCCTTTAAAGAAATTTTTCATGTCGTTGTTTGTTTTTGGTTTTGTTTTTTTGGTTTTGTTTTTTTTGTTTTGTTTTTTTTGTAAAGTTGTTCTTGGTTTGATTATTTGTTAAGGAAATTCCCGAACTCGGATTTCCCTGAATTGATTGATTCTGATTGGTTGGTAAATGGCGGTGACGAAATGGTTGTTGCATTTGCCTGAATTGTTTTTATAGGCTTTCCGAAAATATCCGCTGATGGATCAACGCTGATTTCATATTTCTTGAAATCCTCGTTAAGGAATACTGTTCCGTTTTTCATGTATGAATCAAGCATTTCCATTCCTTCGTCGTTCATCATTTGCTTTTCAATATCCATTGACTTCATGGCACCTTTTGAATTTGTCATGAACTCATCAATGTAAGCTATTTTCTGGGAAACATTCTGCTCAAGCGCGATGACCGATTCCTGATAGATGCGATTCGCTTCAGTATCCCCGCTTGCAAATTCAGAAGCCTTCCCGAGTGCCTTGGCGGTCTTTTTAAGCATCTCAAATTCCTTTCGCTTGCGTTCAACCGTATGCGCCAGTGATTCTATTGAGCGTCCCCAGTTTTCATCAAGTTTATTGAGAAATTCGAGGTTCGAATTCATCTTGTTCATGATTGGAATATAAAGGTCAATGGATTTTTTATCCATGTTGGCCATTTCCGCCTGATGGTTTGCGGTCTCCCTGTCTCCAATTTTCATTGCAGCGCTGGCCATTTTCATTCCCTTTTCCACATTCCCCTTAAGCGAATCAATTTCCCTTTCAAGTTCAACTCGGTCGCCATTCAGACTTTGTTTGGTCTGTTGTAATTCTACGCGTTTTTCCCGCAGGTAATCAATGTACCGCTGCATGTATGAAAGCGGATCGAGCTTAATGAAGAATGATGTGATTTTCCGGCAAAGGGTTTTATAGCCCATCCACAGGAAAGTCGGATTTTTCAGAATGAAAAGCACAAGAAATACTGCCGGTGTTCCGATCAGGGCAATGTGCCAGAAATTATTGAAGAAATCGATCAGTGTCGGGGAAAAGGCGTTGAACAGTTTTATTGCCCCGTAAATCAATCCGGCAGGTATGGCAAGACGAATTAGTTTTTCAAGACCTGTTGGCTTTTGACTTCCAGATGATGGAGATAATGTTTGCATAGGTGTTTTTTATTGGTTTGGCAGTTTTTTTTGAAGTGGATGAAATGTTATTGGGGTGTTGTGATCAGGTGTTTTTTTACAAGTTCGATATTATGATCAATTACGGCAACGATCTCGGCGTGTGTTGCATGCCAGTCGTTTTTGGAATTGGTCAGCATTGTTGAACTCTTCTGAATTGCCTCGTTAATCGTTTTGACAGATTGCTCATTGGCAATTTTCTGATCATTGAGTTTGCGCATCTCCACATCAATATCCGTATTTTTTTGGGTCAACTCTTGAACCTGATTCTGACGCAATCCAACTTCTCGATTGAACGCCTGTTCGTGCTCTTTATCAAATTGCCCCAGCTTATTTGAGAAAAGTGTTTTATAGAACTCTGCTGTTTCAATAAGTTTCTCTGGAGTGAGTCCCATGGATTCGAAAGACATGAATAGCGTCTTGAATTTTGTCTGCTCGTCCATGGGAAGGGCTTTCATTTTTTCAAGTGCGACCGAAAATTCCTGATAGTCAGCTCCGGGAATATTGTTTTCCTCAAATACCTTTTTGAAATAGGCGATGATTTCCTTTTTCTGTTCACCGGCAATAGGGGCTGGCGTCTCAGATGGGGTAAAATTGGCACCAAATTGATTCTGATCGAAGTTTGTCGATTGCAGTGACTTGGGGGTGCTGCTTTTGCTTGTAGATGTTGACTTTTCGGATACCGGGTTTGTATTTTTATTTTCTTCCGGATTTTGCCAAAGGTTTTTTAAGAATCCCATAGTGATTTGTAGTTGGTTATTGGTTATTTTAAGATGTAAGTGTTCTTTGTTTTTATTTCTTTGTTTTTATTTTTCCCTATTTAGCCATTTCCTGAATCTAATGCAGGCGAGGATAACAATAACAATACAGGCAGTGATGGCGCCAATGTAAATTGCCCACAGAAATGTAATGATTGCAGCTATTACCGCATAAACAAGAATCGTGAGAATTAATGTAATTGCAATCCACTTAAGTAATTTCATTGAATGTGTTTTTTGTAGTCGTTGCGGGATCAAATATATAATCAATAATGATTCAAATACATAATATATAAAAATATGGTAACTATGTATTTGACGACACCATATTTTAGTTTCTTTCATGGTGGTTGCTTTGTGGTTTTTCAAAATTACACCTTCGCTTCCAAAATGGTTTTCAGTGCATCATTGAAATCTATGTCAGTTGCCTTATCCAGTTCATTTAATAACTCGACAAGAACATTACGGAGCTTCATTCGCTCCTCGTTGGTGAACTTATTACGCTTACCAAGTAGCTTCTGATTAAAGGTTTCCTTTTTCATCTCCATCTTGGAGGATAAGACTACCCTATTCAGTTTCCATTTTATTATTACTGTCTGCATTTTATCTTCTCTTTACGATTATGTAGAAATCTACAATCGGATTGTTTGTATAAAACTTTATTGCATCTATTTCGTTATCAAAAAAATCTGCCCTTTCTTCTTTCGGATAATTCAAAATCCAATTTAAGTATGCCAAATAATATTCTTTGGTTCTTTTGTACGGAAATTGAATGGGGACAAATTTTTTCTTTCCATTATATACGGTTGAAGGAACGGTTTTAATTCCAAACGAATCCTCCAAATATTGACACATTCCAAAACATCCGAAAATAAGTCGGTCAGATACTTCGTGTTGGTTATTGTCTTTATCAATGACAATAAATTTGCTATATAGCGGTAGTGTTGGAACTTTCATCTTTATTTTTTAGTGTAGGAAAAATATGTTCATCATAAAAAGCGCCTGCGTCATTTACGGCAGAATAATAATAACCTCTTGGCATTGGTGTAAGTATTTTAATTCTTACATCAAGTCGTTTATCTTCACCTACTATCATATACTTTGCCTTTAATCCATTTTCGGTTATAAACTCTATCCAATATGCTTTCATTTTTTATAGTGTTAATGAAGATTGTAAAAATGATTTTTCGTTTTTATCGTCAATCAATTCTTTGTAAGTGATGTGGGTGTTGATGTTGTTCAACATGAAATCGAAACGAAAATCTTCCGACATTCTACGGCTGTTGTAACGGAACACAAATTCATCAATGTATTTCTGCAAATGTTTTGCACTTGCACTATGGTAAATTCCATCAATGCCACGTTTCAACAATGACCAAAATCCTTCGAGGGAATTTGTATGGCAATCATCCTGCACGTATTCTCCTGCGTTATGATGAACTTGTTTGTGTTTGAAAAGTTGATTCAATCCCTTATAACCAGTCCATTCATCAGTCATTAACTGGCTACCAAATTCCAAGTTTTTTACCACGAATGGTTTCAGATAAAATCCACCTGTATTTTTAATTTTCTTCGCACGTAATTTTCCACCACGCTCGATAATACCTGCAACCGCTGATTTAGTTTCTACACTACGACCTTGTGTGTTAGGAGTTTTTTTGTGCTTGTGTTTGTTGCCTTCCACACCACCCATAAAAGTTTCATCGGCTTCGCAAATCCCCTTCAATTTTTCTTCCACTTCTGCAATTCCAAAAGTGTGACGGATTCGGTGAAGTAGAAACCAAGCCGTTTTTTGTTGAACGCCAATGTCTTTCCCCAACTGGATTGAACTGATTCCGCTTTTGTGTGACGTGACCAAGTAAATTGCAGCGAACCATTTTCTCAAAGGAATTTTAGAATCCTGAAAAACAGTTCCGACACGAACCGAATATTTTCTACGGCACTTTCCACACTTGTATTTTCCGTCACCGAGTTTGTAAATGTTGTCGTGTTGGCATTCCTTGTACGGGCAAACCAAGTCACCATTCCAACGGATAGTCGCAAGGTGTTCCGCACAAATTTCCTCTGTGGCAAAGTAAGTTGTCAGGTCTAAGTAGCTTTTGAATTTTGATAGAGAAATCATTTTTGTTAGATTTGATGGTTCAAATATACTTCTTTTACGGAATATAACCCATTTTGGTTACATTTTTCTTAAAATTAGTATAGATTTGGTGTCGTCAAATACTTAGTTACCAAAAATATTTGTTGTACATTTTCTATTTGCTTGATTTACAGATTGTTATTTTTACAATTTATTTAGACAATGTTTCTGTTTCCACAATCCTTGTCAGGTAAAATTCATCACCTGATTTTTCAAGCAAATATTCACCAATCAATTCATCGGCATTGCCGTATTTTGCAGCACATGTGAATCCGCGTGTGGGTGATATCTTGTTTGTTGAATCCATTGCGAGTGTTGGCAATGACATTTTCATTTTGCGCTGGTCAAAAATAATCTGGTGATCGCCGATCATCTCCATGGCCTCGCAATTCAGGTACACAGACATTATGTTGTGCCTGTTGGAGCGTGAAATGCTTACAACGCCTCCAAGCCCTTCCCATTTTTTCTTATGTCCAGCCCTCATTATGTATTTCTCATTGGGAATCCATTTTCTTTTGCGCGTTCTGCGCCAACGACCGCAAGCAAGAAATTAAGCTGCCCACCACGCAAACCGTGTTGTGTGCAAAACATGTCAAACATTTCATTCTTGAATTTTCGTAAATCCTTGAACGAGCGTAAATCACTCAACATCGCACTTATTTGCGATAGTGATTTTCCCCGATCCTTCGGATGCAGGAAACTGTCAGATAGTTTGTATTTCTTAGCCATTACTTATTAGTCGTTGTACTGGCAAATATAGGTTGAATAATAATATATGCAAAATAATTTACAATTAAAAACAGATATGCCTGATTTACAGTGCATTATTTTTTCACTTTGAAGGTTCGATAAGTTCTACGTAGGCAGCAAGTACATTCATCGTGAAAGCCCCGTTACCTTCGAGATGTTTGCATTCTTCAATCAATTTCATGGCAGCTTTCAATTCGTCAGCCAGCTGATGTTTTTTCATTGCGGCTTTAATCAAATGCTGGTATTCCAACATTTTCTTTCCGTATTCTTCCCGGTAAAGTTTCTTTGCCGTGTCGCGACACTCGTAGAGTCTTGCCGCTAATTTAATCTGCTGTTCCATATTACTCATTTTTAAATTGTTTTTCATTCTGAAAAATGTTCCCGACTATTGTCATGTCTTTTGATTTGACATTACTGATGAATTCAGTATCGTGATGTATTCCACGAAGGATAAATATAAATCCAGCCGATCTTTCATCCCAAACAACATCCCAGTAATTATTGTAATGCTGTTTTTCGATAAGAACGATATATCCTTCAAATATCGGCTCGTCATCACAATCATTTCTTCCAATACATTGCAGGGGAATTATTTCATCATATGGAGGAATGTAACTTAAATCAGTTCCATAGGCAATTACACCATTTGTATCCCACTTTTCATAAAATATCTCTCCGTCTTCCAATGCCAGATAATATATTTCTGGCGCATCAACCACTTTTTTTCTTCCATCTTTCGGATATTCGAATTCGTCCTCAAAACGTTTTTTTGTATTATTCCATAGTCGGAACCTCAATCGTGGTATCATGTTGCTGTTGTTTTTCATTTTCAAAAATATCCGTTTGTCCAGAATTTGCACATATCATTTCAGATCGCGAAATCACGGAATTGTACCCGTTTTCAATTGAGTTGAATTGTCTTATATAATCTGATTCGATCTTGAAAATATCCGAATCGGAAACATTGAATGGCAATTCCTCCAAAACCTCAAAAGTCCAATCACTGAGTCTTGTTGTTCTAAAATACAACCCAAAAGGGCTTGAGCTTTTTGTCAGGTGATTCCACCAACGGAAGAATGGCGCATTTCTGGTTTTCCCAACATAACACTTATTGGTTGATTTTTCGGTGATTTTATAAATGTAGTTCGGGCTGTCTTTTTTTATGTAGGCCAAGTCATCAACAAATTCGACATCCTTGTAATATTCCTTCTTGTAATTATTGAGACATGTTTTTTGCCCATCGTCGCAAAACAGCAGATCGGGAAAAAGATTATGGTTTTTTTGAGGTCGCGATACATATTCATTTTCATGTTCTTGACCGCACTGTGAACAAACCCACTTGCCCTTTTCAACAAGTTCCATCTCGCCCTTCCACAATTCGTAAATCACGACATAAAAAAACTGTGCCTGATCCTTTGTTTCCCTTTCATAAACTTTCCCTTTCTGGAAAAACTGCGGATACTCCTTCAGTAAATATTCCTTCACTTCCTTTTTGTCTTCCGCTAAAACCAATGGTTCGTGAATCACATTTTCAGACCCAAACGCATTGTAATATTGATCAACATTGATTGATTTTACAACACGGATAAACGCCTTGAAATGTTTTTTCTCTTTCATTGCGGTGGTTGGATGTGTTCGATGAAAGGCGATGATGATTGCGGCGGATTGATCATTCTGAATTCAAACCGCTGTTCGACAACCTGATATCCGTACCATTTCACAAGCATGGCAACAAGAAGATCGTGCTTGGGTTCGAAAAACATTTTGTTCAACGAATAGAATCCGAAGTCAATTGTCTTCTTTTCCACATTTACATTTTCAGGACTTAATCCACCGCCATTTTCCTTGGTGAGTTTTTTCACAATCCAGTTATGGTACTTCTGCTTGAAATAATTCATGTCACTTTGTTTTTTCGATGAACTGATCCGGGATCATCCAATAGCCATTCAATGGTGTTCCATATGTCTTGTTGCAATCAGAAATTACTGTGGCGTCAAATTTTGCTCTTACGACACGACCAGTAGGAAGTTTGTATTTTTTTCTTGTCAAAACAACAACCGATAAATCATTCCCAAGAATATCCACCAAAAATGGCATGCCATAATCAATAATCTGTTCACTTGGAATTTTTGATTTGTCCATTTTGAAAAATTCAATGTCATCAATGGAATTGCCTTTCTTTATAATTCCATTGTGCCTAAAATCATTTGCCGATAATGTTTTAAGGTGATCTGCAAGTTCCTTGTATTTGATTGTGTATTTCATTTCAATTTCTTTTTGTCGTTGATGGTTTCAAAATATCTTGGTGACACATATCCAAGTTCAATTGCTTTTTTTTGAATCGCCTGCATGTCTTTTTGGGGATAGCCCCAATTGTCGGAATGCAAACCGGAATAATATCCTTCGCGCATCTTTCCGGTAATGATCCAGTGCTTGAATTCCTTAATCAGATCGAGAAGGGTTCCACCGTGATGCCATCCGATCGGTTCTCCTTTTCCGGAAATATAAATTTCCTCGACACGCGCATCTTTCCATTCCGAATGATAATAGATGCGTTCTTTTTTGGAAAGCATGAAAGCCACCTTATCCTCAATGCGGAAAAACTTTCTTCCGCGACTTGAGATTTCAAGAATTATCTCATTCACAATATTGATTCTACGTTCCTTATTCATTTCTGTTGATTTTATGATCTTAATCTTTTTAAGATATTTTTTACTGTATCATTTTTATCCACTTCATCTTTTGATTTCCTGAATTCAATAATCCTTTCTTTAAGAAATTGGATTTTAACCGAATTGAAACACTGCTTGTCGATTTCAATATAACAGGGGTGTCCATCGGGTTGTCTTAACCCAATCTTTTTGTCTTTATAGTTTGTGTAAAAAACATTAGGGTCAGTGTCTATTTGCCATTGATCAACAGGAATGCAAATTACAATGTCAATGATTTGCTCTTCCAGTGTTGGTTGTGAATTCCATTCAGCCATTTTTAGATTTCTATTTTGGTTTGTCGGTCATCGTTTTTCTGCTGGATCGATTCCATGATCTCGTCATACTTTTCTTCAGGGAGCATTTCCTTTGCGGCGTTGCGGAAACTCTTGTCAAACGATTCGGATTTTTTTCGATTCAATTCCTTTTGCAATAATCCAATTTCATAAAGCCGATTCTGGTTCCTGCCGATTTTCACACCGAGTTTCTTGATTTGGAAATCCAAGTCTGCAAGCCATTTCTTATCCACATATTTTCCGCCACGCAATTCATCCTTTGCATCCAACAGCTTTTTTTCAAGAATGATTTTCTCTCCATGAAATTTATTGTTATCCTGATTGATTTTTATTTTTTCCTTCTCCAATGTGCCAACACAATCGCCTTTCAGGAAATCAATGATGAATATTTTCAACTTGCTTGTGAAAGCCGGGATCAATTCCTTTTTATCAAGATATGGAGAACCGATGACAAGGCTGAATATCTCATCAGCCGTGTCCTCGTAGATTGTTGTTTCTTTAACCGATGGGGGTTCCTTTCCCATCAGTGCCTTCCTTTCGTTTTCCAATTGTTCCGATTCTGATTTTTCCTTGCCATAAAAGTATTCCGCTGAGTTCATCTTGATTTTTGTTTTTCAAACGCATATGTTGTCAACTGTTGTGTGATTTTTTTGTTGCAGATTATTTCAACCCTTTTTTTGCTGATTCCAAAATCAGAAAAATGTTTTGCAACCTGTAAATAAGTGAGTCCCGTGATTTCCCAGTAACGGAAAATCTCATCTTCTTGTTCCAGTGTAAGTTCCTGTCCGTTCATTTCCGTCTGGATTTTGTTGATGTGAAAAATATCAGGTTGAACATTGCCCTCATGCGGTCGCGAATGAAATCCTCATACAGGGTGTCCAATTCCCCTATTGACTTGTTTGTGGTGAAGTGTGTTTGGTTGAATGCCAACCCGTCCTTTTCATTGCGCATGAACAAAATCTTCTGCATGACATTTGTCGGGTTCCCGAAATATTTAACCGGAATCTGCTCGCGGCCAAGATCATTGAAACAAATCCCTATCTCGTCCTTTCCATAATACAGGTTCTTTTGTTGCGGGATTGTCTTATTGAACAACCTCGAAATCCCCTCGCTGCCTTTCTGTTCGCAGTCGTCGGCAATTTGTGGGCATTGCGCAATCATGAATGGCAAATGACTGTTCTTCACCATCAATTTCATGATCCATGTTTTCCCAACACCCGGCGCCCCAACCAATGCAATGCCCTTATTGGGATCAATTCCAACAGTTTTCATTCTCGGGTCGCCGGAAAAATAAAAACAAATCTGGTCAACGATCTTCCGGTTATCATCGTCAATTTCATAACCTGAATTCCTTACACGAAGGATCAGGTCATCATAGCTCAACGGCCTGTTTCCTATTTTATCCTTTTCCCTCATGTCATTGAAATATTTTTGTACCAGCATGTTGGATGGGTCGGGAACATATGGTTCTCCCATCTGTTCCGGAAGCCCATGCTGTCTGGCCAACTCCTGAATGTGGAAACTGAGTTTTTTTGGTTTTTCAGAATTTGTCATGGATATTTATTGCTGTTTTTTTTGTTGACTCATTCATGCTTTGCTTGTTCAGCCAATTGCAAAAATGTTCCTTGGCCTGTTCCCTGTCGCGTTTTCCATTGACCAGCAAATGCGGCAACCTCTGGTTAGCAACAGCGAACAGCCTTATCTTTGCCACAAGTTCATTTTCATCTATGTGATGCCCAATTAAAAGTGATTCTGCCCATATCCTATCCTTGACAAACTCTTCGGCATAATTATCAGGAAAAATAAAATTCATTGGACGCAGTGATTGATCTGCTTGAGCATATGCTGGAAGATTTTTTGAATTGCCATTCAATGAAGACTTGCCTGTGGACGGTTCGGCTTCTTCCAGTGTTTGTGAGAATAGGTTTAATGCCTGTGTTGCATCACCGCCTTTCTTTCCAATGGCTTTTCGCTTATTGGCAATGGCGTAATCCTTCACCATGCGCGAAGAATAGATATTCCCCTTCTCATCTATCCGTGCAACCTCACGGTCAAAAAGTTCCTGTAAATATTTCTTGAATTTTATTGTCGTGACAACCAAATCCATTGCCAGCTGCTCGCATTCCATCCATTGAAGTTGGATGTCTTTTTTTGTTTCACTTCCAGTAGTCTGTGATAAATCGTATTCGCTCCTGCAAATCTTTCCGTGCTCCGGTGAATCTGCGGCCTCACACATGATTCTCACCCAAACTCCCTGTGCACCCAAACTGCATTTCTTCAACTTGCTGTCGCCAGAATAATCCTTTACGTAAAATTTGATATAGGGGCGATCCATGCGTTGGAGTTAACTTTATTTTTGAATCCCCATTTTAAGGACGGGAATTCTTGTTGTGGTGAACCGGATTGTCCGGGCTGATAAGTTGTGTGGTTATATGGAGAGCAATATTATATTGTAGAACTGATTTAAGCAAATTTAGTTTTCAACTTTAATATGTGTTGAATGTAACTCATTGATTATCCAAACCTATTTTTTTTCGCATTCTTTTTTTCTTGAAAACGAATGTCCCAGCATTCGCTGCAATAATCCTTGCCGCCATCGTGCCGCCACCCATGCAAGACCATGTTTTCACGATGTTCCCGTCCGGGAAGATTCAGTCCGTCTGTGCCGAATGATTTTTCACAATCTTTCCCATCACAAACCAAATGTGTTTGCATGATAACGCTCATGGTTTTTGTTTTTTGAATTTTGTGGTCAATACAAATCCGAACTGTCCATCATTTTCCCACCAAAGAATTTCAACTCCTTGATCTGGCCACAAGCCAATGCGATTTTTCCCGCCTCTACCCTCCCAACAAAACGATTCCTGTTTGTTAGAAATCCCTGTTCCTTTTCGAATATCCCAAAATCCTGCCGTTCCTTCACCGTTCCGCCTAGTTGTGCAAAAATACAACCATGCCTCCAACCGCAATAAACTATTCCGCTTTCGATGTTGAATGGCTGGTGTGCGTGTTTCTTGCCATCATCGAAATGAATGGCTGCACAAAGGATGTACTCGTGTTTCCTTGAAAACTCAGGAAAGTCCATTCTTATTTGACTTCCTCAAATGGGACATCCTGAATGGTTTCTTCCGACTTTTGTTTTGTCTCACTGGTAGTTTCTGGATTTGGGGTTGCCTCTTGGGTCTTCATGGCCTCGTACATTCCCATGATTTCGGTCTTGAGCTTTTCAATGCAAGAACCGATTGCGGGAAAATTGCGATCGTCTTTTGCCTTTTGCAATTCTGCAACAGCAACCTCGATGGATTGTCTTTTTGAAGCAGGTAATCTTTCACCGTACTCCTTCATGTTTTTTTGCGTTTCGAAAATCAAGCCATCCGCATTGTTCAACTTCTCGGTTTCTTCCATAAGTTTTTTATCCGCATCGGCATTTGTTTCGGCGTCCGCCTTCATTTTCGCAATTTCCTCTTTTGAAAGTCCGCTTTTTGATTCAATGCGTATATTCTGCGCTTTCCCGGTGTTTTTATCTTTTGCGCTAACACTGAGAATTCCATTTGCATCAATTTCGAATGTCACTTCAATCTGCGGAACGCCGCGTGGTGCCGGTGGAATCCCATCCAATGCAAATCTTCCGAGTGTACGGTTGTCTTTTGCCATTGGACGTTCACCCTGCACAATATGGATTTCAACTGATGGCTGACTATCAGATGCAGTGGAAAATGTTTCCGTTTTCTTGATCGGAATTGTTGAATTTGCCTCGATGAGTCTTGTGCAAACACCGCCAAATGTCTCGATTCCCATTGACAATGGGGTTACGTCAAGCAATAAAATATCCTTCACTTCACCAGTAAGAACACCTCCCTGAATCGCTGCACCCAAGGCTACAACCTCATCCGGATTAACCCCTTTCGATGGCGCCTTTCCGAAGAATTTTTCAACTGCCGCAACCACTGCCGGAATTCTTGTTGAACCGCCAACCAAGATAATCTCGTCAATATCCGTTATCTTGTAACCCGCCTTTTCCAACGTGGCCTTGCATGGTGCAATGGTGCGCTTGATAAGATCATCAATCATCTGCTCGAATTTTGACCGGGTAATCGTTTTCACCAAATGTTTTGGAACACCATCCACAGGCATGATGTATGGCAAATTTATTTCTGTTGATGGTGCACTGGACAATTCAATTTTAGCCTTTTCAGCCGCTTCCTTCAATCGCTGTAGCGCCATCGGGTCTTTCGTAAGGTCAAGCCCGTTTTCGGATTTGAATTCGGCCACGAGCCAGTCAATGATCTTCTGGTCAAAATCATCACCGCCAAGATGTGTGTCGCCATCGGTTGCCTTCACCTCAAAAACACCTTCACCAAGCATTTCAAGAACAGAAACATCATGTGTTCCGCCACCGCAGTCAAAAACAACGATTTTCATTTCATCCTTTTTCTTGTCAATCCCGTAAGCCAATGCCGCAGCTGTTGGCTCATTGATGATGCGCATGACTTTCAATCCGGCAATTTCACCTGCCTGCTTCGTTGCATCGCGTTGTGCATCGTTGAAATAAGCTGGAACCGTAATGACGGCTTCGGTAACCGGTGTACCCAAATAATCTTCAGCTGATTTTTTCATTTTCTGCAAGATCATCGCGGAAATTTCCTGTGGCGGATACTGTCGGCCATCAATGTCAACACATGCGTTATTGTTGTTCCCTTTCACAATTGAATATGGGACATGCTTTGCTTCGGTTGTAACTTCATCAAAGGTCTGACCCATGAATCTTTTTATGGAAGAGATTGTTTTCTTCGGATTGGTGATGGCCTGTCGCTTTGCAGAATCGCCAACTTTCCTTTCGTTGTTTTCAATGAATGCCACAATGGATGGAGTGGTTCTTTTCCCTTCGCTGTTTGCAATTACTACAGGCTCATTGCCTTCCATTACAGCAACACATGAATTTGTTGTTCCCAAATCAATCCCGATTATTTTACCCATTTTGTTTTCTTGTTTTTTTAAGTTGTATTAAATTGCACCCAGTTTACTTTTTATCTGGATATTATCTGATGTCTGAAATGTTTTTCGGTTCATCAATCAAAAACATGAATGTGTTTTTCTGGAAATAATCAATTTCCTTTTCCGTCAATCGGCGGATGTTCTCCTTGTCAACAAAAACATTGTCCACCCCGGCAGTGCAAAGTGATCCCTTCATGAAACAATTCGATTGCTCCTTTGCACAAAAGATGACTTCCTTTTTCAAGATGCCATCCTTGGTTGGTAAAATGAAGCTGTGGAAATTATTTGAAATCATGTAATAAACCGGCTTCCGAAGTTTCTCCATTTTTATAAGGAGTTGTACGACAATGGGCGATTCGTTTTTTATGGAAACGAATTCACGGATGGATTCCCATAATGTTTCCGTTGCAAGATTTTCCATTTTTGCCTGACCGATCGTTGGTTGTGAAACACGGTTCAGCCCCGTGTATTCGCGCCATCGGTTGAAATTCGCGCCATCACCATCTTCCCACTTTGCAAAAATTGTCTTGTGATCAACTGCTTCAACCAATCCGTTGTAACGGTGTTTGTACTTTGCCATGATTGTTTTTCTTCGTTAAATTCTTTCGCACCAACATTTGTTTTTTTGTGGAAAGATCAGGACTCGAACCTGAACGATTCACCCGTTAGGGAAAATCCACCTATCCGTGGTTCTGTGGAAAACCGTGACAAGCCGCTGTGCCAATTCGCGTATCTCTCCAAGTGATCGCAGGGGTTATATCCTGCCCTGCGATCGAAGTTGTAAAACAGCAATCGATCAAGTCTGAAGTTAATCTACAAACGCTCCCGCCCCGCGAGCCGCCCGATCTTATGATTTCCTTTTTGAGATCGGGGTCGGAGTTGAACCGACCTCCTTTTGCTTTTATACTTGACCTGCTGTTTCAGATAAAGATGAATCTAAAGCTCCTGATACAACACTTAATACCACAATTGTAAAAGTGAATCTGAATTTGAAGCTAAGACTGCATCAGTTTTTTTTATGCGATTTTCCCGGCATGAAGGTATCCAAACAATTTTGCAGCTGTCATGTTTGAATCGACAACTTCAACCTCATTCGCGATTTTCAACGCCTCGATAACCGCATTCAGCATTTTTGTACGGCGACGAAGGAGCTCAGCGCGTTCGCGGGGAGCCCATTCACCGGAAAATTTCTGTGCAGTATAATTTCCCAATACCATGATGGTTTCCTTTACGCCAAGTTGTGGTTGGTAGTTGGAACCGGGTTTGAGATTTGCAAGATTGGGATCAGAAATGATATAACTTTCCTTTGTCGTTGATTTTTTCTCCCCAGCCAATTTCACGCCTTCATAAATCGTCTTTCTGGAAGTGTAGTTTGAATCGGTTGCGATGTTCCATTCCTCATCGTCAGCGCGTACTGGGATGTTTGCATACATCAATTCCAATTCCCCATTTTCGAGAATTGATTTCAATCGCAATAATTCCAAAGATGAATATTCCCCAAATTCTATTCCGTCAACCGTAAGTTTTGACTTTGCAATACCGGCAGCATTTGTGGCTTCCTGAGAAAACAATGCATCAATGAATTTTGATTGTGTTTCTGTGAACCAGTCGAGTTTTTCATCAACGGTGGTAACAACAAGATTGTTCCCGCGTTCACTGGGTAAATCAATTGTTCCTGAAGCTGGGTCATAGGTTTTCTTCCCACCCCTGAATGAGCTTTTACTGTCCTTGAAAAATTTTACATAATCCTGAATGCTTGCTTTGAAAGATGATCCAAGATGGTCGGTTACGGCCAGTAGCACGTTTAATTTTTGTTTCATGATTTTTTTGTGTTGTTTGGTTTTCGTTGTTGTTTACTGTTGATTGTTTCAGTTCGAAAGATTTAAACTTTGTGCTTTAGCACAAGACTTTTAGTGATTTTGAATAATATGAATTTACTTCATTGAGATTTTTTTAAACAATTCCGACAAATAATTCACTTAACGCAGATGAAAATTTCATTTTCATGTTTTTTTCAACCTTTGCACTTTCAGTGCAAAGTGTTTGAGTTTAATAAGTTCGGGAATCCGGGTTTTGGAACCGGATTCCCTTCACAAGCTATCATTAACCCCTTAAATCCAACTTGCGATTTTTTTTATTTTTTCAATGATGTGTTGTGATCCGGCTATGTACGCTTACGGAACGAAATGCGTTGAAGGAGCCCACTCGCATTTTCTTCGCTCGGACACTAACTATCCGTCAATTGCACACCGTGTGGAAAGCAGAAATTTCATATTCATGCGCCAACGGCATTACCCAAATCACAATATTTTTAAAGAACGAAACAGGTTTCCGGATCGATTAACGCCCCCACCGCATTATGCGAAGCCTGTATTTTTATTTTTTTAATTTATATCCTTGTTTTCAATTGGTTCCTTGTCACTGATATCTTTCACTGAAAATAAGTTTCCGAGATATTTACACAACTCGTCAATAGCCCTGATCCTGTTTCTGGAAATGATCTGCACTTCCCTTTTTTGCAATGATGCCAAACATGTGACTTCCGCTGTGTAAAAATAGGTTTCGCCATGACGCTCGTCTTCAAATTTGTAAACATCCTTTAATTCCGATATCAGCATTGGTTGTCGTTGTTGTGCAAATGTAAACATTGGTTTTGATACTGCAAATAATATTTCCTTAAAATAATGTAATTCGCTGATTACGTTTTTGTTACTGTTTTTGACTATTGGACAATCATGAGGATTGTTGATCCTGTGGTTTGCAAATCGGTTCTTGTAATCACGCAAATGTATATTCCGGAAGTCAATTCCCCCTTATCGAATTCAATGTACCCCGACCCTATAAGGTTGCGCACCAACTTTCCATTTGCATCATAAATTTTCACATCATAGAATCCGTCTTCAGGAAGAGCCAGCGTTGCATTATCGACTACGGGATTCGGATATATGCTTATTCCATTGGAAGAATTATCCGCAAGTGAAGGTACGCCGGTTGTTGTGCCGTTACCATATTCAAAAGTGCCATTTGTGTATGATCCATTTTGAAGGCGTCCGCTGATTACGTATCCGCTTTCACCAACCGCAATGCCCACTGCACCTATTCTTGGTGCTGTCATGCTGTCGATTTGTGTCCATATATCCAATGTTGGGTTGTATGAGAAAAAGTCATCCAGCCATGTGCAATTCCCCTCACCAGCCCCAACAAATCCCTGTCCTAGCATTGCAAATGAAACATCGTTCCCCCTTGGCAGTCCGGGAAAATTAGCTATGGGTGTCCATGAATCCAGCGCTGGATCGTACTTCATGAAATCATTTAGTGGACTTGTCATGCTCCATCCTGTTCCGAAATACCCATAGCTGCCGATGGAAAATGCGGTTCCTATATATCTCGGTGTTCCCGGAAAATCCATTTTCTGCACCCATGAATCCATTGTCGCATTGTAAGACCATACATCCTGTTCGATTCCAAGGATGCTCAATCCGCAAACAACATATCCATTGTTACCAATTGAAAATGCAGATGCGCATGACCGTGCGTTTCCGGGCATTGGGGCAACTGGAGTCCAAACGTTGGTGGATGGGTCGTATTTCCAAAAGTCACTGTAACATCCATCATTGTATGTCATTCCAGCACCGAGTCCAACGTATGCGCAATTGCCGATCACAAAACACGATGCATAACTGCGCGGAGTTCCCGGAAAATTTGTTTTTTGCGTCCATATGTTTGTCGCTGGCTCAAACTGCCAAAACTGATTGTAATTGGCAAGACTGTCGCCACCGGTTACCATATAGGCGTAACTGCCGATTGAGAACCCTGTAGCTCCCTGTACGGATACTCCCGTAAAATTAGCTTTTGGAGTCCATGTTTGTGCGTTGGCACTTGTAGTGAAAGCGGCAAACAGGAAAATGATGGTTGAATAAAAGATGCTTTTCATGGTTTTTGTTTTTGTCGTTGTTTTTATTTGTCGTTGTGAGACCAAATATATGTGGCATTATTGATACCGCCAAATATATTTCTTACAAAACACACAAAATACTGAATATCAGTACCTAAATAATTTTACTGAAATAAAGGTTTGTCGCGAATTCATTGAACTTATAATGCCTGTCTGGATAAACGGTGTGTGCAATCCTTAGTGACTGCTTTTGTCTCTTGCTTTCTGGAGTTCCGGTCGGCATGCTTTTCCTGTCAGGCGATTTAACCCAACCCGTTTTACGGGCAAAATTAAGTGCAACCAGCCAGAATGAGGGTTGCTTGCCGGTAGGCGTGTATTCGATTTGTTTTCTTTCTTCGAGTGTCATGGGCTCGGGGTTATTGTTTTGAAAAGGAAATTTACGGTTATTTTTTTTCATAAAGTTGTTGTTTGTTTCGATTTTTTTCGTATATGTCAATCAAATGAATTCAATCAGTTCAATGGCTTTTTGATCAACTTTTCCCCAGCCCTGTGCGCCTTTCCAAGCGAATGGGATTATTGCCCTTTTGCCGTTTTGACTTCGGTTGGTTTTGGATTGATGATTTTTAATGCTGCTGATAATTTCATGATTACGATTGTTTTATAAAAACGATTATTTTCTTTTCGTCGATCTTCATGAAATCCCTGACCTTGTTGATTTCAGAATAAAGGTCAACATTTGGATGCGCTTTATTTATCAGAAAAACAATTTCTGTTGGATCAAGAATACCAATGTCCTTAATCAAATTCCTTTCAACCAACTCTACACACAATGCCCCAACCAGCGTGTCGGTTGCCACATAATCAACGCTGATTGTCATTCTCGGAATGTTAACCGATAATTTCACTTCGTTTTCCATTTTTTTACTTATAAAATCCGGATTTAATTTCCTCTTCCGTCATACCGTGATATGAACTTCCTATTGGGTGCTGCAATTGTTTTTTTGGACATCTACAACAAACCCTTTTTCTTGTGCCTGTTGTTGAATATTTGTCAGGAAAAACCCATGAATTAACCCATCCATGCAATCCAATTTTGCAGAAAATTATTCCCCAGTCAAATTTGTTTTTCATGTCAATAAAGATTTTCACTTATAAGAATTCCATTCTCGTCACTTGATGAAGCAGCCAATCCGAATTTCACCTGTTTGTTTTCGAGTGCAATTTTCCAAGCCTGTTCCCGATTAACGTACCTATTTTTTGATGTGAGAAAACCTTGTGAATCGCGATCCGGTAAAGTATCGGGATCAACATCGCCAATGATTCCGGACAAAACATCGTAACAATCACTGTGCCGCCTTCCACAAATTATAACACCGCTTTCAATATTCTTCACGGTTGTTTTTGCGCCATTTTGAAAATGGATGGCCGAGCATAAGATGAATTCCGGTTTTGCGTCCATAAAAAAACTTTTAAATTGCCAACCCTGATTTTTTCAGGTAAAAAGCATAATTATTGTATCCGTTGTTTTTCTCATCAGCCAATCCAGCCTTGAGCAATTCCTGATAAGCCTTTGAAATCTGATCAGCGTATGTAACTGAAACTGTTGACTTGAATTCCATCCATTCGCCTTCTGAAATTTTCCTGTTGCATGGAACACCATACCAATTTGTTTCCCATTGCCAGAAATCAATTTTTGCCTGACGATTGTTGTCAGTTGGATATTTCGGTTTACGAAACACCGCTTTTGCACAATCGTTTTCCCATGAGCATCCCGCTTTTTTCAGGAATAGATAAAGCTCATTTGCAACTTTTGAAAATGCGGGTTTGGTAATTGCTTCCTTCAATTGGGAGTCTTCGAATTGGTCGAGAGTGATCATGGTGAGGGTTTTTTCGTTGTTATTTATTCCGGTCGTTGTGATTTCAAAGTAATGTTAAACATTTGACATGAACAAATATATTTTATAACAATTGCATAAATTGTTGATTATCAGTTTATATAAAAACAAAGAACCTTCCCGAAAGAAGGTTCATGTTCCGCCTTGGAAGCGGATAACAACATGCTGCTTAGAGCAGCTACCAGACAACGACGACTGGGCAGATTGTAAAACCTGCGGGGTAAAGATACAAATATTTCACGAACACGATTGCGCGAATTTCTCGGCGGCTTTTCGTGTCTTGAAATCGCCAATGCCTTTTCCCCAGCCATACCAATGTCCACCGTCTTTACCTTTCACCGGCGACCATCCGATTGTAGCAAGCGTAAGATGTTTCTTGCGAAGGAAAAACTTTCGAATCTTGAATCTTTCTGTTAGCTGTATTGCAGTTTCAGGATCGCCGATCCAGAGAGGATCGCCTTCGTTTGAAAAACATTGTTGCAAAACACTGCACCATTTATTGCCGGTAAACTTTTTCTTTTTTTTCTTTGCCATGATTTTTTTTATTTACAATGTCTTGCCACAACTTCTGCAATTTATTTTTTCCCGATGATTTTCAGCACCACAGGAGCAATATTTAGATTGTGTATCTTTCCAATCTCTCGGATTATGATGTATTTTATATTTCGCTTCGGCTGGAGATAAACATTCATATTCTCCTGTTCTCTTATTTCTAATCCACATTATTTTAGTCTTTAAATGAAATGATTTTCAGTCGTTTCCCCAATAGAGATCAAACAATTCCAATCCCTTTTTCTGCAAGGCCTGTCCATAGGTGTAAACCTTTTTGCCAAGTGCGTTTGTCTGATCCAGATAATTCCTGAAAACCTTTTTGTTCTGGCTGAGATATTCTGCGATCGCTTCCCAGAGCATTCTCCTTGTGAAGTCACCGCCGATCTTATATTCCTCGCGATTCACAAAAACAAATCTGCGAATCATCTTTTGTCCGGCTGCATCGAATTCATTCTTTTTCAACAACGCCATTCCCGGATAATATTCCTTGTTGATGATCAATTGCGCTATTCTGTAAATCTCCGTTTCGCTTCCCAATTTATCATCGCTGTCTTCCATATTGTCAAACTGGAAATGGATGCGCGTGATCTCCGCGTTCTGGCGCATCTTGGGCAAGATTCGCCCGATGGATTGGATATGTAAATAAATGTCACTGTCCCTGTGTGTATTGTTCGTTAACACCCCACTAACTTTTGTTGGAAGGTTGTCACCGAAAATCTTGTTCATGTCTTCAACAATGAGTGCACCACCCCTGAAGGCATCCATCGCTTTCACCCAATATTCATCAATGTCCTTTTCATTCATCGGAACACCATTGTCGTGAACCGCAATAACCCGGGCTGCCTCAATTTTCGATTGGGAAGAAAAAGCTGCAATGTCCTTGTGTAGAATCCGCTTGATCTTTACAACACGTTCGGTTCCGTCATCCAGAAATATCTTGTATTCCCCATACTCGTTATTGATGTCAAGAAACAATGCCTTTCTTCCAGCGGGGATCAAATCATAAAAAACATTGCGAAGCGTCTCGTTCGATTTACCGATACGCTTGCGACCCGCAACTATGATTAACTTATTTTCGCGATCCCGTGCCATTGTTGATTATTCTGCTTTTTTCAAGCTGTCGTGAATATTTTCAACACCTTCGAAATGGCAGAACAACCCCACTTTTGTGAATGGCTCGATCGTGAATTCCAATTCGCATTCAGTATCAAATATCCATTCTTCATCTTCGTTCTGTTTTGTTTTTGTAAGATTAAAATAAAATGGATTCTCCTTGTATTTTTCTTTTCCGCTTTCGAAATCGAAATCGATGAAATTTAGCCAATATTGAAATATGTCGTATCCCAAATGGAGCATATGATCCATTTTATCATTTTTGATTTTCCATCCGGCATTGGCCAGTTGATTGCTGCTTGGCGATTTCAATTTTGATTGTAGCGCTTGCAACTCCTCTGTTGTAAGTACTGACTTAACCTTTTCAAGCAACGGCTCTGGAAGTTGAGTGACTTTCCTACAATAAAACCTGTCAATAAAAAATTTACCTCTAAATGAATTTCCAATCATGGCCATTATTTGTTGAAATGCCAACAAATTGCCTCCAGTACTTGTTTTAATCCCTTCTGGATATGAAAATCCGGTTGGGTATCCATTGGCGTTATTCTTGCAGGCGTTATCATAATCAGTGTTTTTCAACGAAAATCGAATGTAGTGATCAGTGGTATTTTCAATGTAAATCGGAAAAACATGCTTGAATTTTTCTGCGGGGGCTTTCGGATATTTTTCATCCATCTTGTGTTTTTCATATGGCGAATCAACCGGATAGGGGTGGATTGAAATTGTTGAGTTTGCCTGAATGGGAATGTGTATCTCTGTTCTTGCAAAAAGTGGGGTATTATCTTCATCAACAATAAGCGCTTTATCCGCTTGTTGTTGGTATTTGCTGAAATATGCTATTGGATGCTTGGCATATCGGGAAGTTTTATTTGTGATTTCATGCCCTTCGTAATCTTGGATTATGATTTCCTCTTCAAAAATTCCAGTACCAAAATAATTTCCACACAACATGAAATTTCTGGAAAACTTTTCCTTTGTGTCAACATCATCCCTGAATGCATGATATTTTTCAACTGAATCGTCAATAGTGATTTCGATATCAGGATTTGACAATGAATCATCGTCAGCAAAAAGTTTCACAACCCGATTTTCGTTCGAATTGTTTTTTATTGTTATCAGAATAAAATTATCGGAATCCTGTTTTGCTTCTTCGGTAATAGCAGTTGATTGGGTTGTCATGTTCTTTTTATTTTTTTGTGGTATCCTGTTTAGAGTCTGAAAGTGTAACTGGTTTTTTCAAGTCCAACCTAAAACCCCGTCTGGCGAATTCAAACATTTCATGTGCCTCTTCTGGGAATGCCTTGAAACGGAAATAAATGTTTTTGATGATAATGAAACTCATTTTAGGATCATCGTCAATATAGTTTCTGAAATTAGAATGTACCATTGTGCAATTGTAAATATCGGTTCCATCATCATTCTTCTCTCCGGATTTCACACAATAGATCAGTGATGATTTCCTTACGATAACCTTGAAGTCGTCGTAAATAAATTCCTTTTCGAATGGAGATGAAAGCAGTAGGTTTGCCATTGCAGATTATCTTTTTTCTTCCTGATCCGGCGTAGCTGCGATGCTTGTTTTCGCTGATGGCGAAATTGTAATTGGAAACATTGGCACACCATTTATTTTTGGATTCGAGAATTCCTGCTTGCCGATTGAAACCGGAAACATCGCCATTGTCAAAATTGCGCCATCCAATATCCTGAATTTCAATTTTGTGTTCTGGTTAACGGAGAATGTGTAATAATCCAAAATGGATACGCTTGACATATTTTGGAAAGGATTTAAGATTGGAATCTTTTCCAAGATTTCCTTTTTGCCACTTTCATTAAAATTCGTGAATTCTATTTTTTGGAATGGTTGCTCACTCAGGTTGCACCGCTGATATAATTGGCCAACACGGAATTTAAGCGGACTGTCATTCAGTCCGGAAAGCATTCTAAGGAATTGTTTGTAATCCATCAATCCGTTGTACATTTCTATTTTTATGCGCGGATGATTGTTGAAATTCCTTGCAGTTGGCAACAGTGCCAAATTTGCATCAAGGATTGATACACTCAAAGCAAATTTATCATTCCAATAACTGCGGTATTTTTTCGGAATGAAAAACATGAAAATGTTATGCCAGAAAGATGGCCTGCATGTAATTTTAAAAACATACGGTTCTGAAACCGGAAGTGGTTCTTTAATATCCGGATTGGTGCTGGGTGTCTCTTGTGTCATGGGTTTTGGATTATTGGATTTTTCTTGGAAGATCAACGATTAATTGGTTTGTCTTGAATAGTTGCAAATTGACTGAAACACCACACAATAACTTGAATCGCATTCTTGAGTTTCCGTCAATCTTGGGTTGGTTGTGAAAATCCAGTTTAGAGTTTTCGGATTGGTTCTGGTATGGATTGATTATTGGCGTTTGTGGGTATTGTGTAGACGACCCATGCAATTCAAAATCTGTAAATGAAATGGT
>JAVHOF010000180.1:0-7000 GCA_036169915.1 Candidatus Pacearchaeota archaeon
TGATATATAGAAGCCCACTCATCAGCTCTGCTGTGAGTGGGTCAGTTCACTGGAAACACATTTTTATTATATTCTTTTAATTGCTCATAAAGACCTTTAATTTCTTTCCATTGTTCTAAACCCAACGCATCATTTTCTGGCATATCTGGCTCATTTCCATCATCTTCTTTATTATCTAAAGTATTCATTACAAATTTACTCATTCTTGCATTTTGTTGCAAATAGGCATAATATATATCGGCAATTAATTTTGTATAATTATCTCCATGAGTTATTTTAGAAATCATTATTTCCTTTACCCTTGGAGAAAGCTTTCCAGTATTGAAGTATACTTTATCAGCCAATGGAGCATTTTCAAGCAAATTGCTTATGCTTTCACAAATTAACTTTCTTATGATTTGCTTTGCTTCCATATTAAAATTTCACCTTAAAACCACTACCTAAAATTTCTTCAAAATCAAAAACTTTTTTGTTTAATCTATTCACTAAATCATTAAAATCTTTTTCACTAAACTTATCTCCATCTTTTATAGAAATTTCTTCACTTAATTTAAATTTTTCATTATTTGAAAAGAAAATTCTCATTAATATATTTCTAAATAGCTCAGTTTCGTAATCATCTGGAAGCATTGGGAGAATTTCATTTTTAAATGTGAAGTTAAACCATTTCCTTTCATTAAAATGTCTGTAAGATATTGTTAGTTCGGAAAAAATGTTTAGTGATTTTAATACAACAATTTCATTATTCCAAACCATAGTTTTATCAGCAAAATATTTTTGTTTTTGGAAAACTACATGAGATTCATTATCAAACTTGTTGTATTCCTTTAAAAAAGGAACTCTTTTGATAATTTCTTCAATCAATGTGCTAAAGTTATCATCTGAAATATTTTCCAGGTGTTCTCTAATAATTTTTCTTATGAGTTGTCTTGCTTTCATATTTATTCCGCTGCAGAAATATAATCTAAAGATTTTGAACCGCCTTCAATAAATAATTCTGCTAAATCACTACGTTGGTGAGAAACATCTAAAATTTTGTTAATTGTAACTATAATTTCATTTGGGTCATCTTGACTTAGAATTTCTTCACCCAATTTAAACAATGGTTCTAATCCGTAATCACTAAGAACCCATTGTCCATTTGAGAAAAGCGGAAGTATATCTTCTATTTTATATACTTCGTCTAAAAACTCATATGCTGCTCCAAAATTATAATCTTTAAGATAATCTTTATCGCCAGTTTCTTTATATTTTTCTTTAGCCCATTCTGAAAATTCTCCTTTGGTTTTTTCGTGTTCTAATTTTCTGCTAAATAAATTGAGTTGCTGAGTTTGATACTCTTTTTGATAATTAAATATATCATAAAACTCATCAAAAGGAAAGTGCGATGTATGACCAGATATTGCAGTTAAAACTTCTAATTTTGCAATATTTTCAAGCAATAATTGTTTCCATTGGAATATATATTTTTCTGGAAATCTCATGAATTTTCCATATTGCATAAACTCTTTAAGAGCATGATGATATTGACTCACTGGTATTAAATCAAATGTCACTTTTTCTCCGTTTTTAATCATTAAAAGAATTTGCCCTGTAAGTTCATCTTTAAAATTGTTCCAATTATTAACTGATTCAATATCTTCACGCAAAAGATTATCAATCTGTTCCCTAATAATTTTCCTTATAGTCAATTTATAATCCATATTATTCTGCTGCTGATATATATTTTAAAGAATTAGAACCGCCTTCTATAAACAATTCTGCTAAATCACTACGAGGGTGAACTACATTCATTACCCTGTCTAAAAGAAGCAATATTGCGTTGGGGTCAGTTTCATGTATTAATTCACGTATAATTTTTTGAAGTGGTGCTAATCCAGAATCTGAAATTATATCAGCACCATTAGAAAATTTTGGTAAATAATTTTCAATTTCATAAACTTTATATAAATATTCAAATATAGTGTTCCAACTGTTATATTTATATTCGTTGTCTTTATCGGTTTTTTGTTTTTTCTTTAGCCAACGAGAAAATTCTCCATCTCTTTCAGTTCCAGTTTTCTTATTATAGTCAAAAACATCATAAAACTCATCATAAGGAAAGTTGCTAGAATGCCCATTTATTGAATTTATAATTCCTAATTTTAAAACATTTTCTATAACCAATTCCTTCCATTGATTAATATACTTAAAAGGAAATCTCATAAGTGAATTATATTCCATAAATTCTCTCAATGCCTTAAGATATTGGTCCTTTGGAATTACTTTAAATTCTACCTTGCGCTTATCTTTAATGCTTTGAAAGATTTCCATTGGTAGGTACATCTCTCTTTCCATATAGTCATCTTCAATATCTTCACATAAAAGATTATCAATCTGTTCTCTAATAATTCTCCTTATAGCTAATTTATAATCCATAGAAATAATTTTTTTAATAAATATACTAAAAATTTTAAAACTATTTATAAATAAAAAATGAAAATATACAACGATTCATCAAAAGGAAAATTTTACTCATATAAAGTAAACGGAGTAGCAAGAAAAATATTTATTCGTGGATATGAAACATTTGACGTTCCAGATATTTTAGATGAAAGTCAAATAAATTATAATGCAGCTGACCAAGCAAATATTGATGTAGAGGTCAAATGGAAAAAATATCGTAAGAAAAAAACTGAAATTGTTGAGGATTTTTTTGAAGGTGGGTTTGAATATTTAAACTCTAATTTTAAAAAGGTTCAAGGTGTAGCCATAATAAATAATGAAATATTTGCAGGAAGCATATGCGGAATAGTTAAATCAAAAGATGTTGCCAACAATTCTTGGACTCAAATTTATTCTGCTCCAGAAATAATTAGAAATATATGTAAAATTGATAATGGGAACTTAATAGCAGTGGGAGGTAAAGGATATAATTCTACTACACAATCTTATCTTAGCGACTCTAATATAATAATTTCTCACAATAGCGGAAATACTTGGACGGAGGTAATTCAAACAGCCTCTACAACAATGCTCAATAGTTTTTCTAACGTTGGAAACAAACTTTGGGCAGCTGGAAAAGAAATTATAAACTCAATAGATGGAGGTATAACTTGGTCGGCACAAACAAATCCTCTTCCTACCATCACTTTTAATGTAATGCAATTCATAGATGAAAATAAAGGTTGGTGTTCTGGCTTATCTGGCAAAATTATACATACAGAAGATGGTGGACAAACTTGGACTGCTCAAACTATTGCAGCTGGTACCGCTAATTTATGTTGTAAATTTATCAACTCTACTAAAGGATTTGCAGCCGCTTCTGATGGAAAAATTTTTTACACATCCAACGCAGGAGCAACATGGGCTCAAAGCACATTATATCCAACATCAAACAGAGGATTTAATGATATTTACTTTTTTGACAGCAATAACGCACTAGCTTTGGGAACAAGCTTTTCTGTTTATAAAACTGATAATGGAGGAATTTCATGGACTGCTAAAACAACCCCATCTCCAGCAGTTATATTTGCCCCATATGGTGGAATTGTTTTTAAAGATGATTCAATAACTGGCTATTGCTTTTGTCAAGGTGGTACATTAAAAACAGTTAATGGCGGAGAAACATGGACAGAGCATATAACCAAAGCAGAAAGGATATATTCACAATTAATAAAAAGTGGTAATGAATTATTATATTGCTCTAATTCTTCTTATGGAATTTCAACAAATAACGGATTAAATTTTACAACACAAAATTTTTACCCTCCCTGGAGTGCAACAAGTTTTACTGGCCAAATTGTAATAGCAAAATTAGACCAATTAGAAAACAACGATATTTATTATGTTAGGAGTCGAGCAAACATATATAAATCAATAAATTCTGGGTCAACATGGACAGTAAAAACTTTTTCAAAAAATATGTATGACTTCTGTTTTATAAATAATTCAACTGGCTGGATATGTGGAGCAAGTGGATATGTTTATAAAACAACGAATTCTGGGTCAACATGGATGCCACAAACATCAAGTGCATTAACAACAACTATGCTATTTTCTATTTATTTTAAAAATGAAAATGAAGGAATCGCTATGGGTGCATCTGGCGTTTGTATTTCTACAATAGATGGTGGAACAACATGGAGTGCAAACACAAATTGCTATGACAATAATTATACGTTGAAAAATTACACAGCAATAAATGATAATTTAGGATATGCATTTGCCAATATCAACAATAACAGAGAACATAGAATTATAATAACAAATAACTTTGGAAAAACATTTGATTTAGTTAATACATTAGATATTTATATAGACGGAACAGACAAAATTTATAAAATAACTGACAAAATATTTCTAATTACTGGGTTTAGTATTGCCTATACTCTTGATGCCTTTAAAACAATTAAATACATCCAAAAAAACACTATTGATGTTTATTCTAATGTTATACAAATAGGAAATCAATCTTTTAGACTTTTATCAAGCAACCTTTCGGATTTTGTTGATGTTATATTTGGAGAAAGATTTAAAATAAGATAATGGAAACAAAAAAGCAAATATTACGCATAATCATTCGCAAACTTATAAACGAATCATTTATGAGAGACCCTATCAATGTTTTTCATGGCACAGACAGAGATTTTGATGAATTCGATGTAAATAAAATTGGCTCTGGTGATGGAAAAAGTCTTGGCGGATGGGGAATTTACTTTTCTAATAAAGAAGAAGTAAGCCAAAGGTATTTTTTAAAGGGGGGATTCGTTAAAGAATTTACCATTAAAAATGGCAACCTATTTGACCTGGATGAAGGATTGGATGAAGAAAATGCTTCAATTATTTTAAATAGATTAAGTAAAAAAGGAATTAATGAGGATAGTTTGGAACAATTCCAATCAGACTTTATAGATTACATCCCAGACATTACAAACAAACAAGTATATGAATGGCTAACATACACTTTAGGGAGTGAAAAGAACGCATCTCTGTTCATAGAATCAATGGGATATATGGGAAATAAATTTAAAGATAAATGGGATTCAGAAGCCACCAATTACGTTATTTTTAACCCAAAATATGTTTATTAAAAATGAAAGAAATTAGAAAAATAATAAAAAAACTAATTTGCGAAGAATTAGATAAAAATAAAAAAATTAAAGTATATCACGGCACTTTGTTATCTAATTTTAAAGAAATGTCGGATGATAAACCATTTATTCTTAATTTTACCCCACTTTATGATGATGCTGTAATGTATGCTTTAATGGGAGGTGAAAGCAGATTTTTAGGAACAGTAAGAGAAATGACAGGAGAAGATGATAAATTCGAAGAGCTATGGCAAAACGCTGGAGAACCAGGTGGACAATTAGAAATATTAAAATACACATTTCCTAAAAATGATAAACCAGTGCTTTTAGAAGTTATATATGAAAAAAAACACGAATTTGATGAAGATTATGAAATGGACTTAAAAATTTCTAAGAAAGATATTAAAGCAAAAACAGTCAGCTTTAATGAGTTTTATAAAATATCCCCTATTTGGGCAAGTTTTAGTAATTACTTTTTTTAATCCTAAATATGTTTATTAAAATGACACTCCAAGAACAATATATACGAAAATTAATAAAGAAACAATTAAAAACTGTTTTTAAATCTGAGCTAAGAGGCACGCTAATAAGCGAGTCAGTAATCAGCAACAAATCTATTGTTAATGTAGATATCCAACCAGAATACAAAGACTACATTACATTTAAAGTTCACGAATGGGTTAATTTTCTAAACAAAAGTCACAACAACACTATTGTGTTTTTATATAATGGGGCAGATACATTAGGAATGATTGACGAAAAATCATATTTTGCCTGGTTATATGAAATTGGAATAAAAGAAGAAGTTCTTGACAGTGCTATTTTCTATGATAAGGGATATGCTTACTTTAGATATTGCATGGATAGTAATATAAGTGAAGATTCCATTGTTAATCTTGTTAAATTTATGATTAAATATAATATAAACGATTCTAGAGATATAAATACTAAATTTTGGGATAAATTTATTAAAGAATACCCAGATGATGATTATGGAACAGGAGAACTAAGAAGTTTATTAGAAAATGCTAGCGATATGATTAACATACCAGACCTAATGGATTTTCTAAAAAAATACAACGACATTGTTCTAACTGGGGGAGGAATCAACCAGTGTTTAAAAGAAGTTGAAATAGCATTGATGGCTTTAGGAAAGCAATACAATGTTCTATCAAATTATACGTATTAATCTTCTTGAATTTCATAATAATCAAATTTAAGTGTTTTCCATGCCTTCTCAAAGAAAGCCTCAACTTCTTTTAATTTTGTGACTGGTCTATATTTGTTTGGTAAAAAATCTGCTGAATAATCAATATTAACAGTTTTATCTTTTCCTTGTTTTTCTTTTCTAAATTGAACAGAAAAGGAATAAGAATCACTATCAACATCACCATGTTTCATATCTGGATGTTGTTTATTCAAATTGTAGTGATACCCAGTGATAAAGTATTTTATTCCCCTTTCATCAGTAATTCTCTTTTGAAAAGCTCTTATAGAATGTCTCCAAACATCTTCAAACCATTTGTATCCACTGTCTACAATTGCTTGCTCAAAATCGTTGTTTACACTTTTATCTACTTTCATATTAAATTATTTTATTTTATTTCCTTCTTTTCTTCCAAACTTAGAGCTTCTAATTGCTTAATTCTATCCTTCAAGCTGTTGTTTTCATCTTCCAATTCTTGGGCATAAGAAGTCATTTTTCCAACTTCTTGCCTGGCCAATTTAAGTAGAATAAAATCTGGAATCTTCTCTACTGGATGGTCATCTACTGGGTCTTGCTCTTTTACAATCTCCATGTTTAAGCTTCCATCGCTGCCAAAGTTTCTTTCAAAGAAGAAATAAGTTCAGCTTTAAAATCCATTGAAATCTTATTAAGAGATGGCGTAATAGCTTCTTTTACAATTTCCATTGCCTTTGCAGCCATT
>JAVHOF010000181.1:0-1533 GCA_036169915.1 Candidatus Pacearchaeota archaeon
TACTTTCATTGATGCTATGGAAGCTTTGTCTGAATCTTTAATCGCCGATTCTTCTATGGAAGAATAATTTATATACATTGATGATACACAGAGAAATTTATTATGATCTCCAATTCAGAGTTTGAGTTGGTTTGATCTTAGATCAAGAAAAACCAAGTCGGAGAATGTGAATATTTTCCAACAAAGAAACTTGCAAAGAAATGGATAATAGAATGATAAGTAAGTCGTGCGTTCCTCTTTCCGCACTGATAGAAAATCAGGGCAATAAATGTTATTACTGTGGTTGTCAAATGAATACAGATCAAAAATCACCATTTCAAGCGACGCTTGAACATTTAGTTGATAAATGGTCTAGCCCAAAACATATTAAGATTGAATTACCTTCTAATCTAGTTGCTGCATGTTTTGACTGCAATAATAGTAGGGGTAGTAACCGAAATCTAATTGCTCGTAATTATTATAAAATTCAAGCATCTAAAAGAAATATAAAAATTGCAGTTGCTTCTACATCAAGTAGATCTCTATATAAGTTATTTGGCCCGGTGCCACAAAATTTATTTGCCATATAAGAAATTAGATGAAATAGTAAAGGAATAAAATGAATGATGTTTATGTGAGAAAAATGGCTTCTGTTCAGCGCATTGCTGAAGTGAAATCTATTCCCGAAGCAGACAAAATCTGTGCCTACCGTGTTCAGGGATGGTGGGTGGTTGATCAAGTTGGTAAATACCAAGTTGGAGATTTGGTTGTGTATGCCGAGGCTGACTCTTGGATTCCGACCGCGCTAGCTCCTTTTCTTTCAAAAGGCAAAGAACCGAGAGAATATCTTGGGATTAAAGGCGAAAGACTGCGGACAGTTCGGCTAAAGAAACAACTCTCACAAGGTCTGTTGCTACCTTTGGAACCAACTTGTGATATGATTGAGTCTTTGCTATTTGAAGGGCTTGATGTATCATGCCCGCTGGGAATTGTCAAGTGGGAACCACCGCCGGAATTTACCTCTGCTGATGCGCGTGGTTTATTCCCATCTTGGATTATCAAGACTGACCAAGAGCGTATTCAAACCTGCTACAACGATGTAGCAAAATACTTTGATACCGAAACATTTGAAGTGACTGAGAAATGTGAAGGATCATCAATGACCGTTTATTTCCGCGACGGCGAATTTGGCTGTTGCTCACGCAATCTCGATTTAAAGGAGAATAACGAAAACACATTTTGGAAAGTCGCGAATGAATATGATTTAAAAAATAAGTTGACTGCTCTCGGCCGGAACATTGCGATTCAGGGGGAACTTATTGGCCCAGGTATTCAAGGCAACATTTATAACCTGACTAAATTTTATTGGTTAGTGTTTGATGCATTTGATATTGATAAATTTATGTATTTCACCCCAGAAGCCCGCCGCAATTTGACTAAAGAACTTGGGCTCACTGATGTGCCAGTTCTTGAAAAAGAACGCTCATTAGTCGGAATGACCTGTGATGGGCTGCTATCTGAAGCCGACGGATATTCTGTAGTAGGAACGATAAA
>JAVHOF010000182.1:0-1531 GCA_036169915.1 Candidatus Pacearchaeota archaeon
GAGCTTATCGCAGCTTGCCACGTCCTTCATCACAGCTTAAACCAAGCTATCCGTCTAACAGTAATAAAAGAACTTCAGAAATTTTATAAAAAAATTTCTGCATCTTACTTAACTTTACAAGGCTAAGACTTCTCTTGTCTGTATCATTGAACATGAATTAAACTATCTAAAAATTTTAATTTCAAGATAATTTTTTTCTTCCGCCTGTCATGCGGAGTTCTCCACTCCCGTCGAGAAATTGCTTTCTCGAAGTTCATCATGAAACGGATTTCTCCGTTACGTATTTTATCTCCCGTCGGAGATTCAAATTTTGTTTGAATATGATTTTTGTGATTTTATATATAATATTCTGGTTCTTTTTTATCTCCTGAAGTATTTTTATATTCTTTGCATACTAAACCAGTTCCTGAAGCAACTAATATAGCTAATGAAGCTTTACCTACATAATTAGGGCAATCATCTTTAATAACATAGGTTAATGCTCCAGCTGTAGATAATAATAATCCTGTTCCGCATATTAATTCTAATATTCTTCTTGTCATTTTATTTTTTCCTTAATATTTAATTTTATATGGACCTGCCGGGAATCGAACCCAGATTTCATCGTTGCAAACGACGTGTTCTACCATTGGACTACAGGCCCCTCTCAACCTGTGTTCTACCATTGTCTGAAGCTATGTAAATAGCGAGGAGACAGGAAATTCTTAATTTCCTGTAGACTACAGGCCCTCTTCATTAACCTGAAAAAGCCCAAATGGCTTTTTTTGGTCCTGAGCATTATTTATTTTTGTAAATCCTTCCGACTGCGCCATTAGGCGCCTCTTTGTCGGAATTCATGTTTTACACCTCACAAAATATCAATGATAATTAACTGAAATAATTATGTAGTAGAATATGAGCACTTTCATTTTATCATTATATTGTAAAAATAAAAAATGAAAGTGCGAAGTAAACAAGTTGAATTATAAAATTAAATAATTTTAGGAGGTGATCCCTCTGCAGGTTCCCCTACAGATACCTTGTGACGACTTAACCTACCTTGCCATACTAAGGTTCGTTTCCGAAGACCCTCGCCAAGGCATAACTCGGTTGGTTTGACGGGCAGTGTGTGCAAGAGGCCGTGACATATTCACCGTTCGCTGATAACAAACGATTACTACGGATTCCAACGTCATGAGGTTGGGTTTCAAACCTCAATCTGAACTAAGCCATACATTAGGAGATTAGCTTCTCTTTTCAGAGTCGCAACTCATTGAATATGACATTGCCGCGCGCGTGTAGCCCAGGGCATTCAGGCTGTACTCACCTAACATCGCCCCCACCCTCCTCCTTGTTACCAAGGCAGTCTCTCTAATGTGCTCTTTGCGTAGAAATTAGAGACAGGGGTCTCGCCTGTTACTTGATTTAACAAGTCATCCTACGACACAGGCTTATGTCGGCCATGCAACTCCTCTCAGCGTGTCAGGTAAGCCCTTCAGACTGACCTTCATTCTGCTGTCGGTCCTGGTGAGATTCACGGTGTAGAGTCTAA
>JAVHOF010000183.1:0-6940 GCA_036169915.1 Candidatus Pacearchaeota archaeon
TAATTTTTTAATAATTATAGAAATTATCTGTGAACATTCATATCATAAACAACACTGCATTCTAGGGATTTTCTTTTAATATTCTTAAAGTGGCATCTGTTAATGAAGATCCTCTTAAAAATCTTTGTTGATATTGCTCTAAAAACAGTGCAATAAAGTTTTATTCTAGAAACTTATTCTATCCAGAAACTATAATTTTCAAGAAAGAGGATTTTCAAGTCTTATTTTATGTTCTTCTTGTAGAAATCTAATTGAAGGAAGTCTTCCTGCTGTTTCTAACATTTTTTTCATATCTTCTGCCATTAAATCTGTATCAACTGCAGTTATTAATCTGCTTTCAGTTATCCTAACCCCACATTTACAATCATAAATTCTTTGAGGGTTAGGTTTGTAATCAGCAATTTCAAAACAGACAGGACATAATTGTTTAAGATAATTTTGTTTCATTTTATTCCAAGAATTCAATTCCTAAATCATTGTCCATTGAAACACTGTCTTCAACAGGCATGTTGATGCCTGTTATTTGAGGGCTTTTAACTCCTGTTACAATTAACATGACTCTGATTGATTTTTCCATTTCAGGGCTAAGCTGCGCACCCCAGATAAGTTTTGCATCAGGACTTAATTTTTCTCCAACTGTAGAGATTATTAAACGAGCTTCATCCAAAGACATATCATTTCCACCTATTATATTCACAAGAGCTCCTGTTGCATTTGAAATATCAACATCAAGTAATGGATTGGTTATTGCTTTTTCTATTGCTTCTTTTGCTCTGTTTGCTGAATCTGCTTCACCCATTCCAATAAGAGAAACTCCTCCATTAACCATTACTGCTCTTACATCTGCAAAATCAAGATTTACAAGTCCTGCTTTAGTTACAAGCTCTGTTGTCCCTTTAACTGCATTTGTCAGGATTTCATCTGCAACTTTAAATGCAGTTTGCAATGGTAATTCAGGAGCAATTTCTAATAACTTATCATTTGGGATTACTATTAGAGTATCAACAACTGCTTCCATTCTTTCTAAACCATATTCTGAATTTTCTATTCTTTTCTTTCCTTCTATTGAAAATGGAAGTGTTACAACACCTATTGTTAGAGCACCTTGTTTCTTAGCTAATCCTGCAATAACAGGAGCTGCACCTGTACCTGTTCCTCCACCTAAACCACAGGTTACGAAAACCATATCGCAATTTGCTAATTTCTTTTTTATCTCTTGTTCTGATTCATGAGCTGCTTCTTCTCCTATTTTTGGGTTGCTTCCTGCACCTAAACCAAGAGTCAGTTCTTTTCCAATTAAAATTTTATAATCAGCATCTGTGTAAAGCAAATCCTGAGCATCAGTGTTTACTGCTATGAACTCTCCCCCTTTAATTCCAATTTCCTTCATTCTTGTTATAGTATTGCCTCCTGCTCCACCAACACCAAAAACTTTTACTTTAGAATGCTGTTTTTTTAAAAGATCCTCTAGTTCTCTGTCAATTGCAGCTAGTTCAGGGTCTTTGTTTGAAAGATGTTCGAATTGAAGGGCCATGTCTTTTTTCCTCTCTTTAAATATATAAGTTAGAAAAATCAGGATTGATATTTAAAGATTATTATATTATCAACATATCTTTTGAGTGCATTATAATCATCTTTAAATTGTTTAAGAATTAAAATTTAATAAAATCCTTGCAGAGATTCGTATCCTTTTATCCAATCTTGTGGAAAAATAAAGCCTTGAATGAGATTAATTAATTTATCTAAATTACAGTTTAAAGTTTGTAAACTTTGACAAAATCTTTTATCTAGTTTAACATTAGGATTTTGTCCACTAAAATCCAATAAAAATGGATAAATTTTACATTCAAGAGGTCTTTTGTCATATGCAGTACATTTTTTAGCATTTCTATCAAAAAGTAAACAATTTCCATTAAATTTTCTTAAAACATGCATAATTCTATCTGGAGTTGGAATCTCTTCTAAAAATTCTCTGAAAGATTCTTCTTCAGCAGGTAATAAAATGGGGGTTAAATATTGATTATGACAACAGTTCCCATTACAATTTGAACAATCTATTTGTATCATTAGAATATTTATTCTTTTTTATCATCTTTCTTTTCTTCAATTTCAAAATCCATTCTGGTCATGGATTTGAATCTTTCCTTGAAAACATCTATGAGAATTTTTATTTCTGGCTTTTTGAAAATAACTTTTTTATCTTTTGTCTTGTCATCTTCTTTTATTTCAAAATCAAATCTTTGCTTAAAGAAAAAATCCTGCAGAGAATTAACTTTTTCTTTTTCATCATTGACTTTCCTTTTTATTGTGAATTCATAATCAATTTCTTTTCCTGCCATTGGATTGTTGAAATCTACTATAATTCTTCCTCCTGAAACAGAAAGAACTCTTGCCAAGGTATTATCAAACTGAAAAACAGCACCTGGATAAGGATTTAGGTTTCTTTCTCTAAAAAGTTTCATTGGCATTAGTTTTATTAAAGCAGGATTTCTTGGGCCAAAGGCTTTTTCAGGCATTAGATGCAGAGAATATTTTTTTCCTGTTTCTTTTTCTTCTAAGAATTCATCAAAACCTTTCAAAAGCATTTCATTTCCTATTGACACAATTAAAGGTTTTACTTCAATTTCCAAACCCATTTGTTTTGCTTCTTCTTTGTTTGTTGTGTCAAAAATCTCATTATTGGATTTACCTGTAAATTCTATTTCAATAAAATCGTTTTTCTTTAGTGTTTCCATTTTATTTTTAAAATAGTAGTATTTAAAAATGTGATTATTTAAGATTTTACAAATATGAAAGTTCAAGGATTAGAAATAAATATTGTAGATAGGCATTTTGTTGCAAATGATGGATGTAAACAAAGATTAGATGAAAGTCCTATTCAACTTCCAACTGATGAAGATATTGTTGGAGAGCATAATCTATTGATGACTCCAGGTTCTGGAAATCCTTATCCGAGAATAAGAAATTTATTATATTTTAATGATATTTCTATTGAATTGTTTTTTATGACTTCTGAGGAATTACCTATTTTATGCCCTGTATGTAAAAATAGATATATAATAAGAAGAGATGATTATGAGTTATTAAAAAAAGGTTAGGAATAAACTTCTTAAAAACATACTAAAAAATTAAAATCAATTTTTTGTAACTTACGAAACTCTTACGTAAGTTTTATAAATCCTATTTTGATTTAGTTTCTGTAAAAGGTTATAATAATAGTATAAAATGGCTTTTAAACTTATAAATGCTGCAGAAGCAAGACCTGGTGTTGCAATAAATGTCGACGGAGTTCCATGCATTGTCAAATCAAATGATATAAGCAAGACTGGAAAGCATGGGCATGCTAAATGTAGAATTGAGGCAATAAGTGTAATTGATGGAAAAAAGAAAGTTTTTGCTACAGGCGGACATGAAAGATTGGAATGCCCTATGATTGAAAAGAAAAGAGCTCAATTATTATCAATTAGTGAAGATAAAGCAAATGTAATGGATATGGAAAGTTTTGAAACTCTTGAGATAGCAATTCCTGAAGATCTTAAAGCAGAACTTAAAGAAGGAGACCAGGTTGAATACTGGATTGCAGAAGGAAGTAAAATAATCAAAAGGAAAACTTAGTCATGGCAACAAAATTAGCACCAACTCAAGCAAGATTGTTCAAAAACATGTTTGTTTGCAAAAATTGCAAATCAAAAGTTAGAGCAGAACCAAGAAAAATTCTTGAAGGGAAGGTTAGATGCAGAAAATGCTTAAAAAAATCATTCAGGCCTATAAGGAAGAAATAATGAGGGTCTTGAAGAGAAGAGGTTAAATAAAATTAAATGGCATCTATCTATATTTATGACATATCTTTTCTTATTTTATTTACTCTAGCTGTTGTTATTTTTCTCTACAAGAAAAGAAAAAATCTTAAGAAAGAAGGGATAATGTACCTTTATAGGACAAAGGTTGGAATAAAATTAATTAACAAAATAGGTACTAAATACAAGAAAACAATAAGTGTTTTTAGTTTTTTAGCAATAGTTTCTGGATATATTTTAATGTCATCTATGGTTTATTTTTTGTATAAGCTTTTGTATATTTATTTGTTCAAACCAGAAATTGTGCAGTCAATAAAAATTCCTCCGTTATTGCCTTTGATTCCTTATGTTCCTGAATTGTTTAAGATAAGTTTTCTTCCTCCTTTTTATTTTACCTATTGGATTGTTGCAATAGCGGTTATTGCTGTTTTCCATGAATTTGCTCATGGAATTGTTGCAAAAAGATATGGTATAAAAATAAAGACAACTGGATTTGGTTTTCTAGGACCATTTTTAGCTGCATTTGTTGAGCCTGATGAAAAAGAAATGGAGAAAAAACCAAAATATCAACAAATGGCTATTTTATCAGCAGGAACTTTTACTAATCTTATACTTTCAATTTTGTTTTTCTTGTTGTTATTTATTTTCTTTAGGTTCTCATATGCTCCTGCAGGTGCAATATTCAATACATACACTCCAGAAATAATTAATATAAGCGAAATTCGAATGATTGGAGATTTGAAAGTTTATGGATTGAATAGCCAGGAACTGAATAATATTATAGTTTCAAACAATATGAGTAATAATGTAATCCTTACTAATAATGGAAATTCTTTGAATTTAACTAGAATTTGGACAGATAATAGAAGCTATTATGTAACTATAGACAATCTTAAGGAACAGTTAAAGGAAAATCTCCCAATTTTGATTTTATATAGTAATCTTCCTGCAATTAATTTGATTATGGAAGGTGTTATTGTTGAATTTGATGGCAAAAAAATTCTTACTTATGATGATTTGGCAATTAGTTTAAAAGAACATAAACCAGGAGACAAGGTGAATATAAAGACAGAGTATGAGAATAAGGTTTTAGAATATAATCTTGTTTTAGCAGAAGATTCAAATCAAAAAGGCAGAGCTGTTATTGGAATAGGTTATATGAAGAATCAAGCAACAGGGCTTATGAGCAGAATTTTTGATTTTTTTAATTTCTTTAAAAAAACTGCAACTGCATATGAACCTGTATTTAATCCTGATTTAATAATTTTTATTTACAATCTTTTATGGTGGCTTGCTTTGATTAATTTAAGTGTTGCAATGATTAATATGTGGCCTGTTGCTATTTTTGATGGCGGAAGAATGTTCCTTCTTACAATCTGGGCAATAACTGGAAATGAAAAGTTTGCACAAGTTGTTTTTAGAATTTTAACTTATATAATATTAGGAGCTTTATTGCTTTTAATGGTTGGATGGGCTTGGGCTGTATTTTAATCTTCAGCAAATGCAAAGGTTAATTGTTTGGATTTAAATTGCTTACAAACAATAGTAGTTTCAGGCAATCTTTCTCCTATTTCTTCTAAATTAGGAATATCACTAAATCCTCTTAATTCAAGTTTCACAAATTCTCTAGAAAAAAATGGGTAATTATCCCCCATTGCACATCTTAACTCATGATTTATTTTGCAATTGGATTCTGATCTACATTGATTGCAATAGCCACCTAATAATCTTTCTGCTTCTTCAAAAGTACGAAATTCCTGATAAACAGATTCTTCATATCTTGTGTCTCCCAGGGATATTTGAACAGCCATTAAATCTGAATTAATAATCAGTTTATAAATATTATTGATGAGAATTATAAACTTTTTTAAAGAACCTTTATTAGTTTATTGTATGGAAAATGCAAAGAAACTTATGGAAAAACAAGGATATAGATTTGTTGGAGAACACAGTGCTGTTAAAATATGCGAGTGGACAAAAAAATCACTTATTGACAAAGGTTGCTGTTACAAGGAAAAATTTTATGGAATAAAATCCCATAGATGCTGTCAAATTAGCCCTTGGATTTTATGCCAGAACAAATGCATTCATTGCTGGAGGCCAATTGAACTTGATATTGAAAAATCATTGAATAATAATATTGTTGATGATTCTCATTTTATTATTAATGAATCTATAAAAATGCATAAAAAACTTCTTTCTGGATTTAATGGAAATGCAAAAGCTGATACTAAAAAATTTAAGGAAGCTCAAGAACCAATGCAATTTGCTATTTCTTTAATTGGCGAGCCTGTTTTATATCCTAAAATTGGAGAATTGATAATTGAATTAAGAAAAAGAGGAAAAACAAGTTTTGTTGTAACAAATGGTCTGCAGCCTGAAGTCTTAAGAAGACTTGGTAAGAATAGGCAACTTCCAACTCAGATTTATTTAAGTATGAATTCTCCTAACAAAGAACATTATGAAAAATGGCATAGAAGTTCTGATAAAAATGCATGGAAAAAATTCAATAAAACTTTGGGATTGTTTTCTGAACTTAAAACTAGAAAAGTTATTAGAATGACTTTAGTAAAAGGATTGAATGATAATAAGGAATATATAAAAGATTTTGCAAAACTTATTTTAAATGCAAAACCTGATTTTATTGAAATAAAGAGCTATATGGCAATTGGATTTTCTAGAGAGAGATTAGGATATGAAAAAATGCTTTCACATAAAGAAATAAAAGAATATGCAAAGCAGATGGTAAAAAAATTGGATAATTATAAAGTTCTTAGTAAGCACAAGTTATCAAGAGTTGTTTTGATTGGAAAGAGCAAAGAGAAAATGAAGATAAAGAAAAATGAAATATGATTATTGAGAATTATAATCAGCATCTTTCCTAAATTCATTATATCTTTTAATTATTTCTCTTTCTGGAAGAGATACATTAATGTCAAAATAATGTCTGCAATTAGGAAGACATTTTTTATAACAAGATTTGAGAATTTTTAATGCACAATTTTCTTGGCTTTTTGATTCTAAGGTTTCTGCTGTTGCCATTTTTGATTGTTTATTTAATAAAATGGATTTTAAAAACCTTTTGATTATGTTAAGTCAATAATCAAACTTAACATCCTTGGATTTTATATAAAAAATTCTCA
>JAVHOF010000184.1:0-1524 GCA_036169915.1 Candidatus Pacearchaeota archaeon
CTTGCTAAAATAATTTCCACACCTATTTCAAAGATTACTTTATTTGGATTTTTATATCTAAAATGATGATAATATTCAGACATTAATTAATCTAGTTTATTTAATTTAAAAATATTATTATGTTTAGATATAGAGGTTAACCAAAAGATTTATAATAACTAAATTTGTATGGTTATTAATTAACTCCATAGGATCTTTAAACGGATCCTATGTTTTATTTTCATATGAAAAATAGTTCTAAAAAATGAAAATTGCTATTTATATTGATGGTAGTGATCTTTATTTTTCTATAAAGAAAACATTTAATTGTAAAATTGATATAGAAAAATTATGTAAAAAACTAGTTGGAAATAATGAATTAATAAAGATTAATTATTATATTGCACCCATAGAACAATTTAATAATATTAATATGTATGCTGAACAACAAAGTTTTTTTGAAAAGCTTAAAAAAAATAAACAAGCTTAAAATTATTTTTGGAAGGCTAGAAAAAAGAAAAAAAGATGGAGAAATTTATTATATAGAAAAAGCAAGTGATGTTAATCTTGCATTGGATTTAGCTTTAGATGCCCAAAAAGGAGTTTATGATGAAGCTTATCTTATCTCCAATGATGGAGATTTTTCAGGAGCGGTTAGTTCTGCAATTAATTTCAATAAAAATCTAACTTATGTTGCAATTGGAAATAGGAAATCTATCTCTCATCATCTTAAAAAAGTAGCTTCAAGAACTTTCTATATTACAAAAGAGTTTATTTCCTATTGTCAGCTATAAAACTGATTATATTAAAAACATAATCCATAGGATGTGAAAACATAGCTCCTAGAATAAAAATATTTAAATACATGCTAAATAATCTTATTACTGTAGGTTAAAAAAGAAGTAAAATGGAAATACAAATAAAAATGGTGGGTGCTGCGTCAGAGGTTTTTGCATATAAAAAGAAAAATCCTAATGCTATCCATGAAGAAGTCTTCCAGTATATTGCAGATTATATTTCTCAAAGAGAAAAAATTAAGGATGAAAAGATAAAGTTTGCAATGATTGCTGCTGCTGGGAAGGCATTTGAAATGATTCATAAAAATCCTGATTCTTCTGAAAAGGCTCTGCTTAGGGACTTTATGAATGAGATTCCAGGAATTCTATTTAATATTGAAGAAGAATAAATCTATATTAAATTATCTTTTTCTTTTTTTAGAAATTTTATTATCATTGATTTTCTTTAAAGATTCCATTATTTCTTCTTGATTTAAAATAATCTTGGTTATTTGTTCTTTTAATCCAAGAATATCTTTTTTAACATTTCTAAAAGACTTTATTGTGTTTTTTTGAAATCTATCCATTTTTCTTTTTACCTTAAAAAAACAATAAATAATCAGTATATAAATCTTTTGATTGTAGTAATTAGATAGTAACAATAATATAAATGGACGCGAGTATATTACTTTGTAATATGATATTATAGATGCTAGTATTCGTAAAAGTATTTTTTACAAACATTTGTAGATATATTAAAAATCCTTTT
>JAVHOF010000185.1:0-6871 GCA_036169915.1 Candidatus Pacearchaeota archaeon
ATTTATAAAAAAATTCTAAAACTTTTTCATACCATTTAGGAGTTATAGCTTCTCTGTAAGATTTTTCAGGATCACAGATTTTTTTAAGATTATATTCCCATCTTCCATTGTGAAAAATAGGGACTGCAAGTCTTGGAGGTTCTTCATGCATTGATTCTGCTAGGTCTTTTAAATCATTGGTTGGAATAGACTCATCTATAATATTATATAATCTTCTTCCTGTCTTTTTTCTTTCCACATCTCTACTGGATTGAGAAGATAATGCCTTTCTTAATTTCCTAACTAATTGTGATAAATAATCCATAATAGAATTAGTTTTAATATATTATTAAATATTTATATATTCTATATTAATAAAGAATAAAAACCTTGTTTGAACTTAATAGGTATGCAAAATCATGAATCAGAAAAATCCTGTGAAAATAGGTTAGAAAATGAGACTGAAGGATTGATAAAATTTACAAATATTAGTTTTAGAACAATGGTTCATAATCTTGAGAGATGGGCAATTTCTTTAAGGACTTATTCTGCTCAGGATGGTTGTATGATAGATGGAACAAGAATTCCAGAATATCTTTCAGTAAAAAATGCTTTAGAACAATACAGAAATGCTTTAGTTGCTAGAATAAGAGAAGATTATAAAAAAAGAAAAAAATAAGATAACCTTTATTTACACCTCTGAAAATTCTAAAGGTATAAAAAGTTTATAGTTTTCTTCTTATATTATCGATATACTCTGAAATTTCTTCGCCTTTCTTAGTTAATTCTATTAACTTTATTCTACCTTTTTTTTGGAAACTAACTAATCCCAAACTTTCTAAGGTCTGCAATATTTTAACTGCATGTGAATAAGTGCAGTCAACTTCTTTTGCAAGAATTGAGCCATATCTTACTTTAGACATTTTTCTTAGAGCAACCAACATTAAAGCAGGTTTCCTTCTGAAAAATATATCAAAATTGTCTTTCATTTTAGTTTATTTATTGTTATTTCCTGAATAGTTCTTTTTTTATGCACTATTTAGGAACTATATATCTAAGTAATATAATGATTTATAAAGCTTTCTATACGGAAAATTCATCAATCAGTAACAAATTTTTGATGTATAAAAAAATAGTAACTTGCTGTTACTACTGTATATTTGTTTCAATATGTGCAATTACAAAACTTTTAAATAATCCTATTAGTTCTATTAAAATATGATAGATATCAAACTAATACGCGAAAATCCTGAACTTGTGAAAGAAAATATCAAAAAGAAATTTCAGAATGAAAAGCTTCATTTGGTTGATGAAGTTAAAAAACTTGATGAACAATGGAGAAAACTCAAATATGATGCAGAGGGTTTGAGAAAAGAAAGAAATATTATTTCTGAAAATATTAATAAAGCTAAAAAAAATAAAAATGAGAAACTTGCCAATGAATTAATTAAAAAAGCAAAGGAGATTCCTGAGGAGATAATTAAGATTGAAGAAAAAACAACTGCACTTGAACAGGAAATTAAAAAGATTATGCTTCAAATACCCAATATTGTATCTAATAAAACACCAATAGGAAAAGATGCTTCTGAAAATATTGAAATTAAAAAAGGAGGAAGAATACCTAAGTTTAGCTTTCCTGTTAAAACTCATGTCGAACTTATTGAAAGTTTGGATATAGGTGATTTTGAAGCAAGTGGAAAAGTTACTGGAAAAGGATTTTATTATCTAAAAAATGAACTTGCGTTGTTAAACCAGGCTTTAATAAGATTTGCAATAGATTTTATGAAGAAAAAAGGTTATGAATATATTGAAACTCCTTTGATGTTAAGTGAAAAATCTATTTATGCTTCCATGGATAAGGTAGCAATTGAACAATCTGTTTATTCTATAAAAGATGAAGACTTGAATTTAATTGGAACTGCAGAGCAATCATTATTGGCAATGCATTCTGGTGACATTATTCCAGAAGAAAAACTTCCTAAAAAATATTTTTCATATTCAATGTGCTTTAGAAAAGAAATTGGAGCTCATGGAATCAATGAAAAGGGTTTATGGAGAACTCATCAATTTAATAAAATTGAACAGTTTATTTTTTGTAAGCCAGAAGACTCTGAAAAATTATATGATGAATTATTAAAGAACTCAGAAGAGATTCTTAAGGAGTTAGAACTTCCATATCATATTATTGAATTATGTACAGGAGATTTAGCTGATTGGAAATTTAGAAGTGCTGATTTAGAAGTTTGGAGGCCTACGACAAAAGGATATGGAGAAGTCATGTCTTTATCTAACTGCACTGATTATCAAGCAAGAAAATTAGATATAAAATGCATTGACAAGCATGGAAACAGAAGAGTTCTTCATACATTGAATGATACAGCTTTGGCAACATCAAGAATCCTTGTAACTATTTTGGAAAATAATCAGCAGAAAAACGGCTCTATTAAAATTCCAAAAGCTCTTTGGAAATATACTGGATTTAAGGAGATTCAAAAAAAATAATTTTTCCAGATGATTAAAAATTTATAAAAGATTTTAACATAATGACGAAGAAATGGAAAATCCGTAAGCTTTAAATACCATAAAAATTATTCTTTTTAACTAATTTTATTAGGATTTTGATAAATTAATTCAATAAAATTAAATGTATAAAATGAATTTACCGAATTATAACCCACAACTGACACTTGAAAATGCTTTGGAGCAATTTGATTTAGCTGCTCAATCTTTCTTAGTTAGACCTTCTGAGACAAATGCACTTAATGTATATATTGCTTCAATGAGATGGTATGATGTACTGCATAAAATTAATGAGAGTGATGGGGGAATTCCTAAGGAACTTTCTATTAAATACCTTAGAGATGTTGATGAATGCTCAAAATTAATGGAATATATATCTGGAGAAACATATAAAATGCTTAAAGTTGAAAAAAGAATTCATCCTTATAAAAAAAGAAAAGAAATGTTCCCAATAGTTTTGGATTTAGATATAATTCATAGAAGTTTTTCTTCATATGCTCTTCATATGAGGCAAGGCAAAAAAAGAGTAAATCAATTAAAAAAATATTAAATAGCAAACCTTAAAACCCCTAAATAATTCTATTTTAATCATGAAAATTGAACCAAAACATATTGCGATTATTCTTGATGGCAACAGGCGTTTCGCAAAACGACTTATGCTTGAGCCTTGGAAAGGGCATGAATATGGAAAAGATAAAGTTGAAGAGTTATTAGATTATGCAAAAGAGCTTGGGATAAATGAGCTTACTTTCTATGCTCTTTCTTGTGAGAATATAAAAAGCAGACCTAAAAATGAATTAGAATATTTATATAATCTAATGAAAAAAACATTTAAAGAATTAGATGGAGAAAAAATTCATAAAAATAAGATTAAGATAAAATTTATAGGAAATCTTGAACTTCTTCCTCAAGATTTGAAAGAACAGTGTATAAAACTTGAAAAAGATACTGAAAATTATAATAATTTTATAGTTAATTTTGCAATTGCATATAGTGGTAGACAAGAAATTGTTAATGCTGTAAGAAAAATTATTGAAAAGAAAATTAAAGCAGAAGATATTAATGATACTGTTATTGAAGAAAATCTTTTATTAAAGGATGAACCTGATATGATTATAAGAACAGGTGGTGAAAAAAGAACTTCAAATTTTTTACCTTGGCAATCTAGCTACAGCGAATGGTTTTTTCTTGATAAAATGTGGCCTGAATTTGAAAAGCAGGATTTAGCTGATTGTATTGAAGAATTTAAGTCAAGAAAAAGGAACTTCGGGGCTTAAGATTAATGCCCTACGATTACTTAATCCTAAGGATTAACTCCCCAACTTTTTCCTCGAGATATAAAAATTAGTCATAAATATTCTTTCTGTGTCCTACTTTCAAGACTTTGATAGTTTTTGTAGAATTATCAACATCCACTATTGTTCTATAATCTCCAACTCTTAATTTAAATCCATCAATTTCTTCTAAATGTTCTAAAAACCTAAACGGATTTTCTTTACATTGTTGAAGTTTATTCCAAATTCTTTCTTTTATTTGTGGTTCAAGTTTATTCAAACTTTCTAAGGCACTCTTTTCAAAGATAAGATTATACATAAATAAATTAAATAAGGCAGATTTATAATTCTTATTATAACCCTAGAATCTTCTTAGCTTCTTCTTCTGTGTAAAACTCGCCTTTTTTTATTTTCTCTCTCGCTTCTTTTATTTCTTGTATAGTTTTTTGACTTAGTTTAGGTTCTTTTTCACAAGTTTTTGCTATAACTATTATTTTTCTTACCACTTCGTCATAACTTTCATTTTTATATTGTCTGAAGCTATCAAGTTCTTCTTTTGTATTTGGATTTATTCTTATTGTTGTTTCCATATACAATTGTATACATATGTATATTTAAATGTTTTGGTTAGAGATTTTGTTATTTTTGAATTGAGATTGATAATATATTTTTATAAATCCTTTAGAATTAATTTATTTATGGAACATTTAGCAATAATGAAGAAATCATGGGGTTTAACAAAGAAGATTCTTTCTGGTGAAAAGAAAATTGAGTCAAGATGGTATAAATCTAAATATCCTCCTTGGAATAAAATTAAAGAAGGAGAAATAGTTTATTTTAAAGATTCTGGAGAGCCAGTTTCAATAAAAGCAGAAGTAGAAAAAGTATTGCAATTCTCAGATTTAAACTCCGATAAGGTTAAACAAATACTTGAAGATTATGGGAAAGATGATGGAATTACACAAGATAAAATAACAGATTTTTTTGAATTATTTAAAGATAAAAAATATTGTATGCTTATTTTTTTAAAAAATCCTCAGGAGATTGAGTCATTTGAGATAGATAAGAAAGGATTTGGAATGATGTCTGCTTGGATATGTGTTGATAATATTAATATTTTAAGAAAAAATTAGTTCAACTTCCTATTCAAGCATATAACCATTCAGTCATACGCCCTTGTTCGTTCCTTGAGCTATAAACCTCGTTAGTTATTCGGTTTATGTAAGAGATTTAATCCTAGGAAATTAATGCCCCCACGAGTTCTGTGTAATACTTTTTATTACACGATTTATAACACTTTTTGATATAAAAAGTATGATAAGTTTTATAGTACCAAGTATAACTTAAACTAATCCCAAAGAGAGAAAAAATCATCAAATTTTTCTTGAGGATACTGACCTAATCGAACTAATTCTATTAATTCATCTTTTGATGTAGTTAGAGTTTGTCTTTTTGGTGTTCTTCTTTTATGAGTTAAGTCTTGAGCTTCAATAACTCTTAGTAGTCTTTCCATAGAAGATTGGTCTCCTTGTCTTAATTTTTTTAATAATTGAATATAAGTTCTGTCCTGCCAGAAGGACATTGCAGACATCCTTGATAAAACTCTTCCTGTTTTATCAGAATAGATAGTAAAGTAACCGGTTTCTTTGTCATATCCTCTTAATTTACCTTCTTCTACCCGTATTAATTCTATAGATGCATTATCAATAAAGAACATTGGCTTTTTCCAATTAAATTCTATTGGAACTTCTTTAGCAACTCTTCTATTATACTCGTCTCCAATAGCTAAATGCAATGTTGCAGAATACATTTGTTCTCCAACCATTAAATAATGTTGAGCGTTCCAAAAGGGCATTGGATGTTCTGAAGCTATAAAATACGGATCAAACTTTCTTAATCTTCTTCCAAAAACATGGGCTCTAAAAATAGGTTTATCTTCAAATTGATAAACTTCACTAATAACTGGCATCCCAGAATGAACATTCTTAGGAGAATTAACATTATATCTCCCTCTAAAAGATTCCCATCCTTGATTGTATCTTGAGAGCTCTCCTTCGGTGAGTATATCCTTGTTAGTTACCATTAGAAAGTTACTCTAACAGGAATATATCAAGTTTATAGCGATATATATCGTCTATTCAAAAAAGTAAGGAATAAGTTTCTCTTCTGCCTTTCTAAGATGAACTTGATATGTTGAAAAACTCAACTTATTCATTTTTGCTAATTTTTGAACATCTATTTTTCTTGGAGAATGATAATATCCATTTTTAATAGCGAGTTCTATAGCCTCTCTTTGCTTACTTGTTAAATCGGGTTTTATTTTAACTATTGAAATAGATTTAACCTTTTTTTCTCCAATTGAGATTAAATTTCCTTTGTATCTTTCCTCAATAACTTTAGTTACTTTAATTAAAATATTTCTATTGAAAGCACCAATAGTTATTATTTCATAGCCTTTATCGGAGATAAATGCGGGTGCTATGTGTATTATCTCCTTGTTGTAAACTGCTTTAGCGTAGATTGGTTCTTTAATAGTCCCAATAAAAAAGTCTTCATTGACTTCAAAATTAATTACTCTTTTCTCTGTTTTTAGATCTTTAATGAATAATTTTTTATTAGCTTCTTTTCCGAATATTGTTCCAGTTATATGAACTATTATCCAATCTTTTTCATAAGTAAACGATAGAGGAAATCCAAATAAGTTAATAGAATATTTATCAGCTTTACTTCCTATAAGAGTATTTTCACTTGGAAACTGCAATTTAGCTACCCACATGATAATACGATAAATATCGTGTTTATAAAATTATTGTTAATGTGTGGTTAATAATAGCATAAAATTTTAACCTAAATTTAGGAAAATGCAAGAGCATTTAACCAACAAATTCTTATTCTAACAAAAGTGAGATTATTAACCTAAGGTTCAATACTCCTCGGGAGCCTTATTTCTTAAAATAGATAAAAGTTGTCAAAAATGTGAAAAAAACACGAAATGGATTTCCGTCGATAAAACGAAAAAAACTTATGCTAATGTTAACCTAAGGTAACATGCCCAATGTCATTAAGTTAAGCTCTAACTTTTTTCTTGGTAACAATAA
>JAVHOF010000186.1:0-1514 GCA_036169915.1 Candidatus Pacearchaeota archaeon
AATTATTCTAATATTAATAATTCTAATGTAAGTTTAGCAATTTCATAAGCTTTGCGAATTCTTTCAAATTCGATTGTATCTCTTTTAGTTGAATATACTTCATTTGAATTATAAAAGAATTCATTCCAGTCTTCAATTGAATGGTCTTTGCAACCAATACTAATTATTTTAGAGTGAATATTTATTGACATTACCCATTTTGAAAGTTTATTAAATGTAAAAATACCATTTAACATTTTACCGCCAGTAAATTGTCCACTTTCCCAATAACCATCTTTCCAAAGTCCACTTTTCCAAGTTCCACCATACCATCTACCATATTCCAAAGTACCAGATTCCCAAATACCTTCTTTCCAAAGTCCACGTTCCCAAGTACCGTTTTTCCAATGACCATCGCACCAAATACCACCACACCAAATACCAGATTCCCAAGTACCATTGTTCCAAATACCATCTTTCCAAACCCCAGATTTCCAAATACCAGATTTCCAAATCCCGTTTCTCCAAATCCCTTCATTCCAATAACCATCTTTCCAAATCCCTTCATTCCAAGTACCAGATTTCCAAATGCCATCATTCCAAGTACCAGATTCCCAAATACCATCATTCCAAGTACCATCTTTCCAAGTACCATCATTCCAATTACCATTATTCCAAGTACCATCATTCCAAATAACGTTATTATTAGAATCTAATTCTATATCTTCGTTTAATACGCTTATATTTGGATTTTTAAGCCAGTCAGGACAGGTTTCTAATTTTATAATTTCATTTAATTTCATTTTTAATTCCTTTGTTTTAATTACAATACAAACATACTGTATTATTTTCTATAAATAAAGTCATATTTTAGTGACCTGTTTTTATACATTTTAACATATATAAAAGAAGCTTGCATCTAACTATTTAGCTGTTAATAATTTATAAGTACTTTTGGCAATTTCATAATTATTAAGTATTCTTTTAAATTCAACTGTATCTCTTTGAGTTGAATATATTTCATTTGAATTATAAAAGAATTCATCCCACTCTTTAATGGATTGTTCTTTGCATCCAATTGTAATATTGCCAATTGGTATATGCACCTTAATATTCCATTTGGACATTTTAGGAAGCCTAAATTCACCTTTTATTATTTTCCCATTAACAAAATCGCCATTTTTCCAAAGACCGTCTTTCCAAGTACCAGATTCCCAAGTACCATAGTACCAAATTCCTATTTTCCAAGTACCATCGAACCACAAACCATCTTTCCAAGTACCAGATTCCCAAGTACCAGTTTCCCAAAGTCCGTGTAACCAAGTTCCATTTTCCCAAGTACCAGATTCCCAAACTCCATTTTCCCAAGTTCCATTTTTCCAAGTACCAGATAACCAAAGACCGTCCTTCCAAACTCCACGTTCAAAAGTACCAGATTTCCAAATTACTTTATCATCTTGTATAACAATATCTTCATTAGATAGTTAATAATTTCAATAAAAAATAATGAAATTGCTTTGATTGTTAGAGGGACT
>JAVHOF010000187.1:0-1511 GCA_036169915.1 Candidatus Pacearchaeota archaeon
TTGAACGGTAATTTATCTTTATATTTTTCGAGTAATTTTATTAATACTTCCGAAGCTGTAAATACTATATAAAATTTATCTTCTAATTTGAATTGAATGGTTGTATAATTTGAATCTTTAAATTTACTTTTATTAGTTCTATATTTTGTAATCAGAACCTTCTTATTTAATACTTTCTCTATTTGTATTTTGTCGCCAATTATTTCTTTCTTAATACTGGACAATTATCAAGTTTCATAGTATGATATAGTTCGTCCCATTTCTTTACTTCTTCTTCACTTTCTTTAAATTTATTCCATTTAGAATTTCCATTATAAGAAATATTTATAGCTTCTAATTCACCGACATATTCGTCATTTTGAATTATAAATATTGCTAATATATGTTTTCTTTCTTTGTCGAATCCTATACAGAAGAAAAAGTCTGCTTTTTTGTTCTTATGTATACCAAACTCGTGATACGGTTTTCCACATATTGGTATTATTAACGAAGACCCCTTTGAATCTATTTTTTCCCGGTCTTTATGTTCTATCATATCATATTTTCGATAGCAGAAGTTGTCAGTAATATCGAAACAGTCGTCTATTCCAAGTTTCTTCTTAACCAGTGTTGCTGCGATATATCCTATACCAGGAGAGCTATTAGGATCTAAGTTCTTGTTTCTACAATCTGTTTCTAGTTTTTTCTTATTATTAGTACTATTTGGGTCATATTTCCCCCAACAATTGCGACAATCGCATCCAATTATATTTCCGTCTTTATCTTTTTCTATACACACGCTTCCAGGATATAATATACTTTTGTCGGTAATGTTATTTTGTTCTCTACATCTATCGCAAATATTAGTCTTATTATAAGATTTAAGTTTTGTTCCAATCAAATCTTCTTTTGTAGGATTTCTTATAAATCTTCCTTGATCCACAACCACCCAAAAGAAATTTTCTTTGTCAAATGATACAGATATTCTATATTTTGTCATATTTAATCCTCCTTTGTGTCAAATAACATATCAAAATTTTCATCTAGATATGTTCTTCCACAAGAAGGACATTTATATCTTTGTCTTATACCTTGTCTTGTTACATGTTTACCCATCTTTACACAATTTACTTTACATTCTATACATTCTGTCATATATTACTTCCTTGTATATATACATATACACATACATACATGACGTGTAAGTATATAAACTTAACTATATGACTATGTAAATATATTTTGAATTATTCGCATTTCGACTCTGAGACCCGCAATTCGAACTGTTGTTCCAATTACCGCCAGCGATCAGTTTCCAATAATTTAACAACCTGTAATAATATATATTACCTCCAAAAATTTCGGGACGTCCTGTTTTTTCGTATGACACATTATATTCGTCCTGCGTTCTGACGACTTGCGTCCTGCGAACCGACGAATGCCGCCCTACGTTCATAAGCGCCGCGGCTACAGTGGCTCAGCAGCAAACCGACCCCTGATATTATCCCAGGTATTCCATCGATAATTATTCG
>JAVHOF010000188.1:0-1508 GCA_036169915.1 Candidatus Pacearchaeota archaeon
ATATCTTATTTTTCAACAAGTCCTATAAAATAGGAAAAACCTATGAGATACTAAATTATTTAGGATACACACTAAATGCACTTTTGCTAATATATGCCTTACTAAAATACAGAAAAAATTTATCTGTTGATTTTTACTTTTCTTTAACAGTCTTTCTTTATTCTTTAATATTATACATCTATCAAAAAAACAATGTGCCACCACACACTAAAGTGTGTGGTTTGTAACAGGCACTTGTTTTTAGGATGCTCAGAAATTAAAACAAGTTATCTTCCACATCCTAAAGGATGTGGTTTAATTTCTGACATTATATATTTGCAAAATTTATGCCATTTAAATCCAAATATTCTTAAAAACCACTTAACCAGGAATCAAAGAAACAAAACTAAATCCCTTTAATCTAGACAATGCTTTTACCTCTTCTAATTTTACTTTGCTAAGGTTTTCTTCATAATTATAATAATTCCCAGCATCCCCCCCTGTTTCTTCCTGCAATAATTCAACCATTGTCAAGTCGCATTTCTCACTATTAACTTGTCTTAATCCTATTAAAGTTTCTTTAGCTTCTTCAAAATCTGATTTTTTCAATTCTTCTAATTTAGAAATCTCCCTTAAGGCCAATTCCTTGACTTCATTAACTTTTTCCTTCAAAGTTCCAGAATAAATAACTTCATAAGCATAATCTTTAGACTGTTCTAAACTAGATTTAATTGCATAGCATAATCCTCTTTTTTCTCTTATTTCCTGAAAAAGCCTGCTGCTCATTCCACCACCAAGAATAGAATCAAAAATTTCAGCAGCATATCTGTTTTTATCAGATAACTTAGGCATATGAAAACCAATAACAGCATGAGCCTGGTCTATCCCATTTCTTTTTTCAATTGTTTCCCCATTCTTTAATTTTATAGAAACAGGATTTATTTTCTTGAAAGTTTTTGGAAATTTTTTAGCTTCCTCAAGAACATCTTCCCATGAAGTTTTTCCAACTATGCAAAAAATAATATTATTAGAAGTATAAATAGAATTGAAAATATCCATTACTTTTTCTCTAGACAATTTAGAAACTGTTTCATAGGTTCCTGCAACAGACATGTTAAAGGGCTTTTCATAAAGCATTTCCTTAATTTTTTCAAGAACATGTGTAGCAGGATTATCATGATACATTTTTATTTCCTCTAAAATAACTTTTCTTTCCCTTTCAAGAGGCTCTTTTTCAAACAAAGGATTCAAAACCAAGTCCCTTGCAATATCTGCACTCAAAGAAAAATGTTTAGCAGGCATTTTATTCCAATAAGCAGTTATACCTTCAGAAGTAAATGCATTAATAATCCCCCCTTTTTTCTCAACAGCCCTTGGAATTTCATCAACTTTTCTTGTCTTAGTTCCTTTAAAAACCAAATGCTCAATAAAATGAGAAATTCCTTTTATATCTGCAGTTTCATATTGAGCTCCGAACCTGACAGCTGCAGAAACTGAAACAACAGGTATTTTTCGTTCTTCAAATAAAA
>JAVHOF010000189.1:0-1496 GCA_036169915.1 Candidatus Pacearchaeota archaeon
GCCTATCATTTTGACCCTCCTAAAATTATATCTAAAAAGAAAGCGAAAGGAGGGTTCTCGACAATTCCTTCGGAATTCTCGGAAACTCCAACTCTCACGAGTTGAAGTAGTCGAACCCTTTTTGACTCCCAACAAGCGAAAGGAGGGAGTCGAACCCTCGTCACTCGGACCACAACCGAATATTCTACCGTTAAACTACAATCGCCATATCTATTTAATTTAGATAAACTTGATATAAAAAACTTATTGTTTATGTTATTAAAATTATTGATTAGAGAATTTGATTTTTTAAAAGCTAAGCTAAGATTGTCAGTCTTAATTATGGTTGTGGGGATACCCCCAATTTAATTTAGCTTTCATGAATTAACTATGATAAAGGGGTTTTTAAAATTATGTTTTCTTGGGAGTGTTAGGTCTTAGGGAGTTATAGCTATTTTCTCCTCTCCTGTTAAGTTTCGGGAGTTGTTTAATTTTATTGAATTTAATAGCATAGTTTCCCAAGCGTTTCCTATTATTCCTATTCCACATTTATCAGCGGGGGTTAAACCCTTTCTTGTATTTTTTCTTATAAAGTTATGAAATACCTTAAATCCATCTGCATAAGTCTGAACTTCTGTCAGTCCTCTCCTTACTTTTGGAAATTCTTTTTGTTGTGAATGATGGCTTTCTATTGCATTATTATTAATCTCTTTTCTATGTTCTTTTATTGATGTAAATTTAACCTTTCGTTCATTACCCCAATTTCTAAAAGTCTTTCTACATCCATCCTCATAACCATTATAGTATTTAAGCCATATGATGAAGATACATTAAAAGAACTAGATAGATTATATCAGGGGAATATACGAGAAATTTTAAATAGTATGTCAATAGCCATGGTTGAATTGATTTGTAAAAATCCTAATGAACCAATAGTTTTAACAAAAGATAGATTAAAAGAGATATTAAAAGAAGTCTTGAAAAATAGATTTTTATTAAAGATGTCAGAAGTTGATTTAATAGTTCTCAAAAAAATTTTAGAAGAAAAAGAAACTACTAACCAAGATTTGGCAAAAGCACTAGGAAAAAGAAAACAAAACATATCTAAAAATCTAAAAAAATTAAGAAGGATAAAAGCAATAAAAGTTAAGAAGATAGGGTAGAAAAAATAATTATGGTTAGACCTGAAATAAAATGGATGAATTTTGAAGAATGTAAAAAACCTCCAAGAGAAGTTATTGAAAAAAAGATTAATGATAATATACAGAAACTAATTAGCTAATGGAAATGAATTTTATATAGATTATGTTATTATATAATAGTAACAAATAAAAAGATTTAAATAGTCCCTATTATTGGATAAATTAATCTCAAATCATAATAAAATGTGATGAAAGGAGGATAAACAAAATGGAAAACAATCAAACTATAAAAAAAGAATCTGCACTTGTAGAGGCAATAGTCCAATTCCATTAAGTTAAGGAATTTCTCCTTGATAAATTTCTAAAAAATGATCC
>JAVHOF010000190.1:0-6595 GCA_036169915.1 Candidatus Pacearchaeota archaeon
AGTTGGCTTTATGGCGCTGATGCTGGTCCATTCTATGCGAGCATGCTTTACGACGCTTCCAACACTAACGACAACATCGGGTTCCGTTGCTGCAGTAGTGTCTTGTAACTTGAATCTTGGAATCTAAAAGCGTAATAACGCCGCCGAAGGCGGCGTGCGCTTTTAGGATTAAGATAAATAGGAAAAGAGGAAATAAATGGTAAAAGTAAAAGAAATGAAAAATGGAAAAAAGGAAAAATGAACAATGATTGAAGACTTAAAAGTATTTCACAAAATTTATGAATTCATAAAATGGCTGCATTTTTTGCTAAATAAGTTTCCAAAATCAGAGAAATATACAATGGCTCAAAAAGTTGAAAATATTTCATTAAATGTACTGGAAGGAATAATACAATCTAATAATGATTTTGACAAAACAGCTTCTTTAAAGAAAACTGTTGTTGAACTTGATAAATTAAGAATATTTTTCAGGATGTCTAAAGATTTGCAGTTTATTTCTTTTGAACAATATGAATTTGGAATAAGACAAATTGATGAAATCGGAAGAATGCTTGGAGGAATGCTAAAGAAATTCGGAAAAACTGAAAATCTTGCTACAAAAATAGATAATGTTCAGAATATGGTTAAAATACCTGTTTCAAAAGAATCAGGCAGTCTAAATAAAGAATTAAATCTTCCAGTAAATAATCAGGGTGCAGAAAATAATCCTGAAGTGAATTTGAAAATAAAACAAAATAATCAAATATTAGTTTTTGATCAAGAAAAATTAATTGATAATAAGGATATTGATTTTGTTATTCCGAATAATTATCCAGAGCAAAAAAGAAAACTACACTCTGAAGAATGTAGTACAGAGCAAAGCTCTCTTTTTCGCTCAGTCTCACCAAAACCCGAACAAACTCCACACTTTAGTGTGGAGTACAAAACCGAAGGTTTTGGTGATTTTAAAAATAATCTAGGAAATTTTATAGTCTTTAACAAAGACTGGGTTGAGTTGAGTTTTGATGGCCGGGCTGTGTATCGCGGTGGCAATTGGAATAATGGCGCTAATGCTGGTCCATTCTATGCGAACATGAATAACGACGCTTCCAACACTAACGACAACATCGGGTTCCGTTGCTGCAGCAGTCTTAAGTTTTTGCCAGATTTTGAATCTTTACGGAGATTTAAAACAGATGAAATTGAATTTCAATTTCATATTATGCACTTTGAGACTACATCAATTCATACAGAGAAAAAAGTAAACTTCAACCTAAAGGTTGAAGTCAAAACTCTTGCTTTGACTTTTTACCCTGTCTCTCCAAAACTAACACATATAACTGAAAGTTTTGGAGAAATCCAAGCTGAAATGCTAAATATTAAATATCAACCATTTGCAGTTAGTAATTGGAGTTTTCTTATTGAAAACTGCAAATGTTATTTTTTTTCATTTATGAAAACACATAAAAATCTATTTGAGAAAGTTGTATTACTGGAAAACCTTAATTTAGCCTATAGAAAGGCAAGAAAGGGAAAAAGTAAAAGAAATGAAGTTATGAATTTTAGTTATAACTTAGAAAAAGAATTAATAAACCTGCAAAGGGAATTAATAAATCAAACTTATAATATTAAAGGATATAGAGACTTTATAATCTATGAACCTAAAAAAAGAGAGATTTCTGCATTGCCTTTTAAAGATAGGGTTGTTCAGCATGCGATATGCAATATAATTGAGCCTATTTTTGAAAAATCATTTATTTTTGACAGTTATGCATGCAGAAAAAAGAAAGGAACTCATTTAGGAATAAAAAGGCTTGAAAAGTTTTTACAATGTGGAAATCTTTTTGCCTTAAAATGTGATATAAAAAAATATTTTTCAAGCATCAATCATGAGATATTAAAGAAAATAATTCGGAAAAAAGTTGGTGATAAAAAATTATTAAATCTTATTGATAAGATAATTGATTCAAAAAATTCTTATAGGGGGATACCCATTGGAAATTTAACTTCGCAGTTATTTGCTAATATTTTTTTAAATGAACTTGATAGGTTTGTAAAGCATGAATTAAGAGCAAAATATTATATGAGATATATGGATGATTTTATAATTTTAGATGAAAAAAAGGAAAATCTTCAAGAACATCGAATTAAGATTATTAAATTTTTGAAATCTTTGGATTTAAAGATGCATGAAAAGAAATGCAATATTTTTCCATCAAAAAATGGCGTGGATTTTTTAGGTTATGTTGTTTTTAAAAATTATAAGAGAGCAAGAAAATGCACTGTGAAAAGAGGATTAAAAAAATTAAAAAGAAAAATCAAATTGTATCAACAAGACTTAATTGATTTTTCAAAGCTAATGGAATCTTTTAATTCCTGGGAAGCGTATATGAATCACGGAAATACTTATTTGTTAAAAAAGAGTTTGAGGGAGAGGTATTTAAAAAATATAATGTGAAATGAAAAATGGAAAAAATGAACAAAAAAGAGCTTGAATTTATTCTACAGGAAGGTGAAGGATTGAAGGTCGAGTTTAAAGAATCTTTTGATCCAAAGGAAATAGCTAAGCAAATAACTGCCTTTGTAAATTCTGAAGGTGGAAGAATTTTTTTAGGGATTAGTGATAAAAAAGAGGTTAAAGGTATTAAAATTACAAATAAATTAAAATCACAGATTCAGGACATTGCCCATAATTGTGATCCTAGCATTAAAATTGAAATTGAAAGTTTTGAAAATATGCTTATTATAGATGTCAAGGAAGGAAAAAACAAGCCGTACCAATGTTCTTCTGGTTTTTATATCAGAGAAGGTCCCAATTCTCAGAAATTATCTAGGGATGAGATAATAAAATTTGTAACAGGAGTTGGAAAAATAAAGTTTGATGAATTGATAAATGATAATTTTAAGTTTCCTGGAGATTTTGATGAGAATAAACTTGATGAATTTTTGAAAAAAAGCAATATTTCGAAAAATAATTCTGCGAAAAATATTTTAATTAATTTATCTTTAGCTGAAAAATCTGGAAAAAAATTAAAGATAAATAATGCAGGAATATTATTTTTTGGAAAGAATATAGAGAGATTTATTCGTAATAGTTTTGTTTATTGCACTTTATTTAAGGGAAATGACAGAATTGATATAATTGATAGAAAAGAGTTTAAAGAAGATTTGCTTACAAATTTTTCTGAAGCATTAAACTTTTTGAAAAAACATCTAAAACTTGCTTACATTATTGAGGGAAGCGGACCAAGGAAAGAGATTCTTGAATTACCTGAAGAAGCATTGAAGGAAGCTTTGATTAATTCAATTGTTCACAGAGATTATTTTGAAACTGGTTTTGGGGTGTCTGTTGAAATCTTTGATGACAGGATTGAAATAACTAATTTTGGAAAATTATTATTTGATAGAAAGAAGCTGGGAAAAGTAAGTCTTCCAAGAAACCCTATTCTTTTTGATTTGTTTCATAGGCTTGATATGGTTGAAAAAGCAGGAAGCGGTATAGGTCGGATGAAGGGATTTATGAAAGAGAGAAAGCTTAAATTGAAATTTATTATAGATAATGTTTTTTTTAGGATTGTTTTTTTTAGACCTATTGAAGTATTGGTAGAAAAGGGGGTAGAAAAGGGGGTAGAAAAGGGGGTAGAAAATTTATCTGAAAATGAGATAATAATTCTTAATTTAATTAGAAAAAATCAAAATATTAGCAAGGAAGAAATGATGGTTCAAGGAAATTTGACTAAAAAAACAATTGAATATAATATTTCCAAATTAAAACAAAAAGGCATTTTGAAAAGAATAGGCCCTGATAAAGGAGGACACTGGCAAATAATTGAAAATGAAAAAGAGCAATAAAAAAGAGATTATGAAAGACAAAAGTGGAAGAAGCAAAATCTTACTAATTGGTATTGTATTATTTATAATATCATTAATTACATTAATTAGTTTTGTTAAAGCATCGCAGAATCAATCGCTTGAAGAGGAACTTGCTTCTCTTGAGCAGAATCTTTCAGATTCTGGATATAATTGGCTTGTTAATCAATTGGATATAAATGGGGGAGAAATATGATAGAAAAATTATTTACATCAAAAAATAGAGTAAAGATATTGGAATACTTGCTTTTCCATAAAGAAGAAACTTATATAAGAGAAATATCTAGAAAATTAAAGATATCTTCCAGCGCTGTTAAAAGGGAAATTGATAATTTATTATCCTTAGAAATAATAGAAATAAGCGATAATAGGATAAATCTTAATGAAAAGTGTTCTTTTTTAATAGATTTAAAAAATATATTCATTAAAACTGATTTTATTATTTATCCAATTAAAAAATATCTTTGTTGTAAAAATATTAAATTTGCATTAATTTTCGGGAGTTTTGCAAGAGGAGAATTCACTAATGATAGTGATATAGACTTATTGATTATTGGAGATTCTTCATCATCTGAAATATATGGTCTAGCTGATAAAATAGAAAAAGAAGTAAAAAGAAATGTTAATCCTATTATCTTGAATTTAAATAATTTTAAAAAAGAGAAGAACAGCGGATTAGTTAGGGATATTTTTTCTAAAAAAATAATAATGATAAAAGGAGATGAAAATGAACTTCGAAAAATTATTAGGTGAAAAAAAAATTGAAAAAATTAAGGAAGATAAAAATCCTGATTTTTCTAATTGTTATAAAGATATTGAATTTGCAAAAATGGCTTTGAAGAATAGCGCTGATTGGTCTGCAAGTGTAAGCTATAATTCTGTTGTCAGGGCTGGAAACAAATTAATGTTTTTCTTAGGATATAGGGCTGTTGGAAAAGAGCACCACAAGAATTTATTTGAATTTTTGAAAGAAGCAGGTCTTGATTTTTCTTTAATAAATTATTTTGACAGAGTAAGAAGAAAAAGAAATGATTTTATTTATCGCGATAAAACTAAATTTTCTGAACAAGAGGCAAGAGAAATTTTAGAGAAAGCAGAGGAGTTTGTTCTAAAAATTAGAACATTTGTTCTAAAAGATAGAACAGATGAAAAAAGAGTTGAAAATGAAAAAGGAAATGAATAAAAAGGGTGCAGTAAGGAATAAAATCTTAATAGCAATAGCTTTAATTATAAGCTTAGTTTCAATAACTTTTTTGGTTATGGCTTTAACTGATGATGAAAAAGCTACACTTCAGAATGAGCTTGCTTCTCTTGAACAGAATCTTTCAGACTCTGGTTATTCATGGTTAATTAACCAATCTGTTGATTATAGTTCAATAAATGAAAGTTCTGCTTTAATTGAAATCTTCAGGCAGGACTCCAATGATTTAATTGCTAACATTGAAAATATAACTTCTGCGAATTATTATAAAACTTATTTGAGCGGGCTTTCTGAAAATGAAAGTTATGATGTATTTGATTTGAGGGTTGTGAATAATCCAATTGAGTTTGATTATATTGTTGATCCTTGGAATGGGACTGACTGGATTTATAATAATGTAAGTGATGTATTTTATGATTTTGAATGGTATGGAAATAATATAAAAATACAGGTGAGAAGCTGTTCACAGGCAGATTGCAGTGATGCAGGTTTTGAAGGACCTGATAATACAACTGGAACTTGGTTTGATAATCCTGTTTATAATGATATGTCTGCAAATATAAGCAATGCAAGATATTTTCAGTTTAAGGCATATTTATTCAGAAATGATACATTGGGGCAAAACTACACAGCTGAATTATATAATGTTTCAATTGGCGCATATAATTCAACTTATATTGATACCCCTAATATCTATGCACTACCAGATGCCTCTGAACCAGATAAAAATAAACTTCTAAATTGCTCAGCAATTGCCTATACTCCTAATACTAATGTCAATATTACTTTTACATGGTATAATGGAAGTATTTTATATTCTTCGCAAAATGCAAGCAGTGTTTCTAATTCTTATGGCTCAAATCTTTTAATAAGAGCTGGAAGTACAGGAGAAGTTTGGAATTGCAGTGTTTATGCTTATGATGGGGTTAGTTACAGCAATAATCAATCCAGTGTAATTACATTTTTAAATGCTTCAGACCCTTTGGGATATTATTATGTTTCAGAGGTTTTTCATGATTTTGAATGGTATGGAAATAATATAAAAATACAGGTGAGAAGCTGTGATGATTCTGCATGCTCTGGAGAGAGCTTTATTGGACCTGATAATACAACTGGAACTTGGTTTGAAGAACAAGCAGATAATAATTTAAATACAAATACAAATTTTACAACAAATCAGAGTGTATTCTTAACCCCTAATAGGTATTTTCAGTATCAGGCATATTTATTCAGGAATGCAACTCTTGGGCAGACTTATTCTCCTCAATTATTTGAAGTTGATATAAAGACAACTCACTCGGCTAATTGCACAACACTTTCAACTCCTAATATAATTTATTATTTGAATGAAAGCATTGTTAATAACACTCTTGGGCAAGACTGCATGATAATTTCAGCACAAAATATAACATTGGATTGTCAAGGGTTTTCAATAAGTTCTATTCAAAACTTTAGCGGGGTTTATTCAAATCAACTTAATACAACTGTAAAGAATTGTAATATAAGTATGGGGAGTGGGGGAAATGCAAATGCGATTGGGATTGA
>JAVHOF010000191.1:0-1461 GCA_036169915.1 Candidatus Pacearchaeota archaeon
AAGAACTATTGTCCATTCCAAATGATATACTATTTGCGTCTTGGAATAGAACAGTTCCACTTGTTGCGGTTTGACTACCAGCAGCTATACCTATATTAGCCGCACCACCAGCTCCTCCAATAATTGTAATTGTAGCAGATTGCCCATTTATACTTTCTGAAAGAGTTATATTATTTCCACCACAAAATATCAACTGGTTTGATACAGTACCTGTCGTACCAGCAGAGTTACATCCAGTTGAAACTCCGGCAGACATGACTCCATTAATTATGGTAACGTTAGCTTTTCCATGAATGTCTACTGCTGCTCCGCCCATATAATATTCACCTATTAAGTATATAATAACACATAAAATTATTCACCATACCAGCCAGCCTCTATATGTAGAATCTCCTACTGTCGATAATATATAAATATTTTTAACCTTTCTTCTATTAAATTCAAATCTTAAGCTCTCGCCATCAAGTATTCGATTAAATCTTGCAATCGGACTCGTTACGTCTATAATTTCTGGTCCTATGCTTGATAAAGCCATGTTATGGCCAACATATATTGTATTTGGGCCATCATTGATTATAACATAACCTTTGGCTGGATGTCCAGGAGCAATATCGGTATCTGATATTACAAATTCGCTTATGGTTACAGTACCACTTATCTTTAAATATTCTCCTGCGTCTGCTCCAGCTAATTCTTCTTTTAAGATAGAGTTAAGTATTTCTTGATTTTTAAGTTCGACTTGTAATCTCTTTTTTTCTGTTTCTAATATTTCTCTCTGAACTGTTTCTGCCCTTTTGGCTCTATTCCATACATTATATAGAGTCATAAATATAGAATCTTCATTAAGATTGAAATCATTTGGTTTCATGTCGCCAAAAGGGCCATTTGTCTTATTATCTATTTTATCTTTATTTTCCATCTATTGTAGCATCTCTTTACTTTTGATTATTTTCCATCTATTGTGGCATCTCTTGTTGTCTCTATTCCTATCATATCTCCATCTTTATCAAGAACAAATTTAGTTATCTGTTTATTCTTATATGATATAGGAGATGATACTGGTTGTTGTATGGTAGTTGGGATAGGCATATCCTGTGTAATAGTTGGAACTGGTACATTCTGTATAGTAGTTGGAACTGGTATAGACAAATTTAGTTGTTCGATTGATGGTATTGATTCAAGAGATTTCCAATTTAATAATATGTCTTGAGATGGTTGAGATTGTGTTGCCATTGTTGCCGGTTGTTCTTTCTTTAACAAAATATATGTCAAGAATGCACCGACGGATATCCATAATACTATTCCGAATATTTTATTAAAGTCAAAACTTTTCTTTTCTGAATCCATAATATCACATCTTTTTATCTATAAGTGCCGCAAAATCTTTACGTAATTCTATTTTTTTATCTGATATATTTGCAGTAGGTGATGACATAGGAACTTGTATATCTGATATATTTG
>JAVHOF010000192.1:0-1432 GCA_036169915.1 Candidatus Pacearchaeota archaeon
AATTAAAGATTATCCTGCTAATCTTTATGTTAAGTATTAAGGTTTACTTAACATTTTCCTTATATTAATATTAAAAAAAATATTCTTCAAATATATTTTATATAAATTTTAATTGTTTAAATATACCAAAAAAATTATAAAATTTTTCTACATAAAAAATTTATCACTAATAGTTTTAATTTACTAAGCATAAGCCAGAGAGCCTGTTATTCTAATCTTAGCTGATTTTGCTCCAGAAGTCTCAGGAGTCTCTGAACCTGCTCCACCAATAGTTATTTTAACATGAAGCAAGGCCTCATTACGAGTATTTCCACCAGTACCATCTATTGACCTTAAACCAGTTATTATTTGTGGTTCAGGTGTAGGATTTATAGCATCAAGTATATTTAAACAAAGTGCTCCTGCAGCACAACAAGCAGTCGGATCATTTAAAGCTCCAGCATTAGCACTCTTGCATGTTGCACCTCCAGTATATCTTTTAGAAACCATTAAGGAAGCTGTTAAACTATAATTATAACAATCATCGTCTGAAGTTATTCCACAAGGGTCCAAACTACTCCAAGGAGCAACATTTCCAGCATATGCTTGTTCAACCCAAAAATAAGTTTTACTATCAGAACTACAAAAAGGATTTCCAGAGCCCTTAATACAATTAATTGTCATATCACCAGTTACTGAAACAAGAGTAACATTTACAGGATTATTTCCAATATTTCTTATTACAAAAGGATAGGGTGATGCTCCATCAAGAGATGACATACCAGTTACATAAGAAACACCCCTTACTGCTGCTGGAAAAACTACTGATGTTGAAGGCACTCCAACATCATTTGTTCTTACATCTGTAGCTTCAACAATTATTACATTAACATCAGAGCCTCCAGATAAACTGGGTATACTAAAACTTCCATATCCTCCAGCCCATCCACTAATTCCCCCTGCACCTTTTAAAAATAAAAAAGTTATATAACTTGTTAATAAAGAAATAATCACCATAAATACAACCATCATTATAATGAATTTTTTAGATACCATTCTATTTAGTTTCATTTCCCACCACATTTACATTTAATGTTCCTGAACTTTCACCTACTCCATCTCTTACCATAATATTAAGAGTCCCGGAACTTGTATCTCTAGATTCTTCAGTTTTAGGCTTCACAACAGCCTTATAAATTAAAACAGTAGCAATAATTGAAAAAACAATTACTAAGATAGCTATGATAACTATCCACTTTATACTAAAATCTTGAGCACCTTTTTTCATCATGTGAATTTTAACCTTTTTTTTAAATGAACATTTGAAAATTTATCTATTTAAATTTTCATCATCTTAAAATTAATAAATTTCTTATATTTATAAATGTTTCTTTTTAAATGCTCTGTCCGGACTGGACAGATAATTAAAATTGAATAAAAAAAAGTTTGGATT
>JAVHOF010000193.1:0-6414 GCA_036169915.1 Candidatus Pacearchaeota archaeon
AGGTGCATAAAGTTCTACTAATGCATCTAAGTTTCCATTTTGTAGATGCTTCCAGTAAGTTCCACGTCCTCCAGGCCCATAGCGAATTAGTTTGTAATAAGCTCTCATTGCATCTTCTACTGAGTTATAACTTACAAATCCACCATTGCCTTTTAGACCCCAAATACTATGCCCTGCTGTCCCCCAACATGACTCTTTCCATGCTTGAGCTAATGCTAAAGTCAAAGGTACACCTGTTGTATCTGATAACTCTAGGAATAACTTTTCATGTCCAATAAATGGAGTTAATTTTCCTTCATAAGGATGTTGGTGAAACAGTTTATTGAGTTTTGCTACTCTATTGTCAATGGGAATGGGTATAGGAGTTGGAATTACTTTTGTTATAGGACCAACCTTGAAACTTCCATCTGTATTTCTATATCTTGATAGCATTACGGCAAATCTAAAACGAGTACAATCTTCTTCTGGTTTCGCTGTAAAAACTGTTCCAGGTAAGAAATTCTCTTCTGCCCATTTCATTTTAGCTGGGACTGGATTGAAGTCTTCTTCTCGTAAATCAGTACGAATACCCGTTCTTATAATTACTCTTACAATTTGTTGTTCTGTTATCGCCTGATACGGAAGAAAATTTCCATCAGGAAATCCGTGCATAACATTAGTGGTTATTAAGAATAACCCCACCTCTTCTTCATCTATAGGCCAATCCTTCCATAATGCTGTGTTTGCCATTGCAACCCCCTGTAGTGTTAGGGTCAATACTACTGTTAAAATGAATGTCTTGATTACCTGTGGAATTTACATAAACCTCCTACTAGTTTATAGTTAAGATAGTTTTATATCATATCTCAGGATAAGCACGCCTGGCAGGAGTCGAACCTGCGAAATGTCGGTGTAGAAAACCGAAGCCTTAATCCTCTTGGCGACAGGCGCAAGTTGGGAACAAAAACAGTTCCCGATGCTTAAGGTAAAGTATTTTTACGTAAGCATTTTTACTCTATATATTAAACATTTCTTCAATTACTGATATTAATGGAGATTTAGTCCTCTTATTATTAAATGATCTATCAATTATATCAGATATTATTTCTTCTTCTAACGATAGAGGTGGAATAAAGATTTCATAACCTTTTGAGCATGCACCTCTTAAGCAATTGCTACACAGTCTATGATAATCTTTCCATGTTGCTAATTCTTTTTTAATATATATATTATCTTTTTGTATTATTTCTTGAAGTTCTAAAGGAGTTTTTCTTATAGATTTGCTTCCACAATTACATTTTATTATATGAACTAAACTGTTTACTTTCCAAGGATCTGGTTGTAATGGTCCAACTCCATCTTCATAAAATATATGAAGAGTTGTTCCTGAGTTTCCTGTATTATAAAATATTGGTACCATCATTTTAGAATGGTATAGTATCGTCTGCCTTGTGAGTAGTCCAAGTTCGACCAGTTGAATTAGATGACTTAGCTTTTATTTTAATAGTACCTTTACAGTTTGGATAATTATTGCAGCCCCAAAATTCTCCATAAGGACCGGATTTCTTACTCATTAGACTTTGGCATAGAGGACATCTCTTGCTTTGTTCTTCAAGGACATCAACGATTTTTGCTGATGCACCATCTTCAAGTCCTTTTTCTGCGAGAAGCTTTTCAAAAGCTTCCATCTTAATGCCAAATAATGTTATCTTATCTTCTACTTCTTTAATGCGTATAAGAACATCTTCAGAGAAACTAAAACATTCAACTTCATTTTCCATTGAGAAAACCTTTCGTTTTCGCGGAATGTAATTACTTACATACTCTTTCCTAATTGATTATACATTAGAGAAACTCTCAACCCACTCTTCGTATACAGGACAAGATATTATACCACTATTTACATCTTTTGTACATGTACCTACAGTGAGACCTTGTACGCTCTTACAGTTGACACAGGGACAAGACAATTGTGCTCCTTTCATATTTTATTATAAGTTAAGATAAAACACTTAAAACAATAGGTCGATAGACACGAAGCCGTAGGCGAGAAAGAATAATATTCATTCTATTGTATCGGTTGTATTTGTAGTTTTTAATAATAAAAATACTTCTGCATTTTTAATAGTATAAAAAAATTCACACTCAAATGCTGTTATTATATCTCTTTTATCATTTTTATGTTGTTTACAGTTATATATGCAATTCCTACATTTTTGAATTATATTTGGTGAAGTATATAGTACGTCAAGACTTTGTTTTATCATATTTCTTATTTGATCTTGTGAAAGAGTACTAAAATGATCTTCTGACATTGTATTCAATTATAATTCTCCTTTACGTAATTGGCCGTCTAGGATTTGAACCTAGGGTCACGATGATATCAGCATCGGGCTTTAAACCAGACTAAGCTAACGGCCAAGGTAATTATTAAGGTCTTTTCGCACGATCATCAGCTACTTTTAATGGACATGAATTAAGCCCATGATTTAGTACTATGTCTCTTACCTTGTCTCTTTGTTCTTTACTCCACTTAAGATTTACTGCAAGTCTATGTACTATTTCTGCGCCAAGTATATCATGTTTGATGTAATTGCTGTAACCTGTTTTGATGTTTTCGGTTCTAGTGAATGGCTTAGCGATATCATGTAGAAGAGCAGCCCATCTTATATTAAGTTCAGCTGGAGTATACTCTATGGTTCTAAGAGTATGAGTCCATAGGTCATAGGAATGGTAAGAAGAGTTCTGGTCATAGTTGTTTTGAATACTTAGTTCCGGGATAATATAATTGAATACTTTAGTCTGCATCAATATATCTAGTCCCACAGAAGGATTGTCACTCATTAGAATCTTATTCATTTCATCCATTACTCTTTCCTTAGAGATGGATAGAATAGAATGTGCGCGCTCAATCATTTTAAGATATGTGTCATCTTGAATACGAAAATCAAGTTGACTAGCAAATCTTGCTGCACGCATGATTCTTAGAGGATCTTCTTTGAACCTTTGACGAGGATTTCCAACAGCTCTAATAAGCTTAGAATTGATATCTTGTTGTCCATCAAAAGGATCAATTAGTTTATATCTATTATATGCCAAAGCATTCATTGTAAAATCACGTCTACCAAGATCTTTTGTGATATCTACTTCGAATCTAACTTCTGGCTTACGAGAATTCTTTTCATATGTTTCAGTACGAAAAGTAGTAACTTCTACTTTTTCGAATGAACCATCATCAAGCTTTACTTTACTGGCAATAGTTCCAAATCTTTTACCAGAAGTCCATACTTTTCTTCCGCTCTTAATAAATGATGATTCAATATCATCTGGTAGCATAGGAGTGGTAAAGTCAAAGTCATTTACTTCGCGGCCAAGTATGTAATCTCTAACACTCCCCCCGACTAGGTATACAGGAGAGATAATATCAGACACCTTTTCCATTACTTCATTAAGTGATATTTTATTACACAGAACTGAAGATTCTTTCATCAGATCATTCCTCTTACTTCCCATCCAATAAGTCCAATGATAACACCTGTTTCAAAAGATACCACATATGATAAATAATCACTTGTATAGGAAAGAATAAGTTGACTTATTATAACAGCCGCAAAAAGTGTTATAGAATAAGCAATCACAGTTTTCATTCTATTCTTCCTTCATATTCTGGTTGCCGTTCCCAAGAACCTGCTGATTTTATCCATACTTCTACCACAGCAAGATCATTACAATTCATAGTAGTACCAACACAAGTTCTATGTTCATCATCTCCATGTCTAGGAGGATCTCCATAGTGTAATGCTTTGGGTTCTGGCATTGTCTCAAAAATGTCATAATGCATAGCTACAAGAAATTTCTCTTCACATGATTGACAAGATATTAATGCTAACACAGCAGTGTGTGCATAGATATTTGAAATCATATCTGGTTTAAATTTATTATATCTTGGAATTCCACCCATGTCAAACCATTCTGGTTCTTGTGGAATTCTATCACGAATGTCTTTATAATCGTGATGCATTTAAGAAAACCTCTGGTTTTGTGTGTTAGAAATATTTAAGAGAATTCTCCTGTTATATAATCCCAGGTTCCAGTTCCATGTCCTATGCAATGAATACCATCTATCTTTGATCTCGTTAATCCATTTGGTCCAGGCTCTGCATAATTATTTTTAAACCATATATCATTTTTAGGTTTTGTAGGACTTACAAAAGAACCTCTATCACAAATTATAGATACCATTTCTGTACTGGAAATTGTATCTCCATATTCATTTTTAATAATAGTATCAATAGCAGAAAACATATTTATCCATTCTTCTAGATTTGTTGGTCCATCTTCTTCTTCAGTAAATACATGAAGAGAGAAGCACCAACCCATACTAGATTTACCTATATGCATTGTATCTTTTGCTCTATTACAGCAAGAACATACATCATTTTCTAGATAGTAATTAGTTCCCATTATATCTCTTAGATATAGTCTTCATAGTGATTCATTATTTGTGCAAGTCTGAAATCAAGATCATCAAGTTCATTTACTAGTGTTTGATATACATATCTATTATTTTTATCATCTTTAAATTTGTTTATTTGTTTTATGGCTTTCCATATTTTATCTCTTGCTATATTAAGTTGTTTTCTTGGTTTATCTATTGCTTCCATTATATTCTACAATACATTTTTTGAAATGAATTTAGCATTATCACCATACCATGTTATTACCTTTAGATTTTCATCACATATCATTGGAATGTTTTCTATACATTTATTAAGAATAAAGTTAAGTTCATCTCCATCGGCTTGGAGTTCGCTTACATCGGAATGTTCCCAATCTTTAGTTTCTCCAAGATGCCATTTAATATGGTGTGTTATTGCTTTATTATAAGTATTTTTAAGAGATATAAAAATCATGACTATTTCTTTATGTGTTGAATAATAATTAGTTGATTAATTTGTGGTTTTTGCTTTTCCAATATAGACTGCGGAACAAAACCACATGGATGTTTAACAGTGAATTCTTGTGCACTCATTACAGTCCTTTCATTAGGTTATGAATGTATATGTGTAAATTGTGTAATTAGATTTAGTTCCATCGTCTTTTGGAGAACTATATGCAAATCTATCACAATACTTAATGGGGAATGGAATGAGCGTGGAGGTTGTATACATTATTTCATCGAATTTTTCTTGAGAAAAACTTCCAGCAACATTTTCTATTCCTGAATTATGTACGTGGAATGATTGGGTTGGATCAACTTTAATATATTCTCCCATTCTGGCATGAGATATAAAAGAAAAAGCAAAAACAGTACCCAATTCAAATATTGCTTTTCCACATTCTAATATATTATAATGGAACCAATCGTAATGTGTTTTTGTCATTGTTTGACAGGCGTCAAACCAACATAGATTGGATTTTTCTTTATTCATATGAGAGAGCAGATATGGCATTTTAACGTAAGCACTGCAATAAAAAGAATGTTCAATTTGCATAGCATTTAGAAATTTCTCTATGCTAATTCTATTCTCAGAGTATTTTTCAATTGCAAGGATTTTAGAATCTTTATCTATGAATCCTTTTTCGATTAGTTCTTTTACATCTAGGCATTCTTTACTTGGGAACATAATACCCATACGGACAGGACCAGGAAGATTGTCAATGACTAAACTTCTTGCTCTATTTTTATATGGATTATCATAATTAATTGTATTTATTTGTTTTGGTTTTGTAAGATCGTTAGTTCTTGAGCATTCTTTTGAACAAAAGATTTGACGTTGTACTTTAGGAGTAAAAGTAGAAAGACAAATGGGACAAGTTTTAATCATTTCTGAAGCTTTTAATTGTAATGGCAAGTTTTTAGATAGATAATATCTTTTTCTATTTTCTTCTCTTTTATGAAGTTTTTTACATTCTTCATTACATGTTATATTAGCCGGAGTACGTGGAGTAAAAATAGTTCCACATGTAACACATGTTTTATCAGTGAGAGTTTTAGTGATAGTAGATTCAGTTTGCATTGTCATTTGTATTTCCTTTTGATTTGTTATTTTCAATTCTTTTCTATTAGAAGCTATTGCTTTTGCTCTACAAAGATGTCCACAATAAATTTGTTTTGTGTTTGTTTGTTTGAAAACAATATTACAGATAGGACAGGTCTTGTTTGATAAAGGTTTTTTCCCATTTAATTTATATTGTGCATTGTACATTTTGTTATATCGTTTATCGCCTTTGCTTGCACACGCAGGACTACAACGTTTTTGACAATTTGAAGATGGAGTGAAAATACTTTCGCATACATCACAAACGCGATCTTTACGAACCATTAGATCAAACCCTTTCACTTGGTAATAGAATAGATACACAAAAGCGGAGACGCACGAAGCCGTAGGCGAGCAAAAATATAGACTTTATACTATATTTGCGCGTGTATGT
>JAVHOF010000194.1:0-24992 GCA_036169915.1 Candidatus Pacearchaeota archaeon
ATGCAGAAATGATAATGATTGCAATGATAATAATGCTAGAACAGAAGATAAATGTTTGAATCCTGGAACAATGGACTCAAGCTGTACTCATACTCCTATAAATTGTGCTTCTAATGCTGATTGTGGAACAGATGGTTTCTTAAATCAGAGATTCTGTATTAATAGTAGTCTTTTTGATAAATTTATAACTTATACATGTAATAATGCTGAAACATCATTAAGTTTTTGTAGTAATACCACAGAAGATAGAATCATAAATCAAAGTGATATAAAAACAATAACTTATAGCTCAAGAAATGCTCCTTTAGGAAGCACTGGATATTGCAAACAAAGTCCAATCTTAATATATTCTGATTTAACAGGAGTTGAAACAATTCAGATAAATGATATAAGTGGATACATCTGCTCTAGATCTGCAAATGGTGCTTGTTCTGATAACATTAATACAGGATGCCAAGCTGCAGGAACACATAAACAAGATTGTTCAACTGGAACACAAGGAACTATTGGATTATATGATATAAATAATAAACTAATAAAAGAATATTCTATTTCAGAAGTTAAAAATGGAGTAAATATTCCTGCTGGAGCAAAATCAGCATATGTATATTTCAAAGATAGTTTTTATAGTGATAATAATGGCGGATTTAAATGCACTTTCAATTTTATAAAGACAATGATAAATAGTTGTAAAATAACATGCACAACTAATAATGACTGCGGAGATGATAGATTACTTGGACAATTGTTCTGTAAGAATAATAACTCTTTTGATAAATTTATAACTTATACATGTAATAATCCTGGAACTCCTCAGAGTTCATGTACAAATTCAACAGCAGATCAGCAGGTACAATCTTGTGTTTATGGATGTTCTAATGGACAATGTAATGTTTGTATTAATGGTTCTACTATTTATGTTTCTAATGTGATAAGTGTTCATCAAGGATTACAGAGAAACGGATTGCCAATCCCTGGATATAGAAGTGATACATCATCTGCATTAGGAGCGCCTGATTCAAAATTTTTCTCTTTAGGAATGGGTGGTACAATAACATTATCATTCCAGGATGAAGTAAGTTCAATTACAGTAAGAGAGACTAATTATGTTGCTAATCCAGAATATCAATTGGAAATTGCCAATGTAGAAATAAGTGCTGATGGTTCTAATTTTGTCAGCATTGGAACAGCAGATAACAAAGGTTCTAATCCTATACATCCTACTACTTTTTCAGTACCTGCTGGAACAAAATATGTTCGTGTAACAGACATATCCCCTCTTCTTGGAACAAATCCTAATGGCGATGGATTTGATTTAGAAAGTATTACTGGAAGTAGATTCTGCAGAGCATAAAACAATTATCATAATATATAATAATAAAAAATATTATTATAGATATGACTTATATAACCTGTATTTTTAAGACTAATAATCTTTAAAAATAGTGTAATTATTGAGTGATACATGAAAACGGTGAGGAAAACAGTTTATGTATTGCTTGGATTAGTGCTAATATTATATTTAATAAGTTCTGTTTTTGCAATAACTGCTAGCATTGGAAATGCAAGAATGGTTTTAAGAGCTAAAACAGGAGATATTATTGAAAAAACAATACTTGTAAGAAATGTGAATAATGAACCTGTCAAAATTCAGGCGTTTGTTTCAGGAGATTTGGAAAATTACACAACAATAAAAGAAAATAATTTTGAACTTAATGCTGGTGAAGAAAAAAATATACCGTTTACAATAAAGGTTGCAACAGAAGGAACAACAGAAACTAGAATTAATGTTCAATTTTCTCCGCTAACAAAGGAGAATGGAGTTGGTTTAAGCTCAACAATAATTGTTATTGCTGAAAAAGGTAGTGGAACATTTGATCCTAATAATATAGATGAGCCTGTTGTTGATGACAATAATTCAACAACAATAAAAAATCCTATAACTGGAAATGCAACAAATATAAGCATGAAGGCTATTGCAATATCATCAACAATAATTTTGGCAGTTTTATTTATTATACTTTTAGTTCTAGCAAAAAAGAGTTCAAAAAAAGGTTTAGAAGAGACAAATAAAGAGATTGATGAAACTAAACCTAAAAAGAGTGCTCAAGAATGAAGAAATTAGTATTATTTTTAATCACTTTATTTTTAATCAATGGAGTGTTTGCAGAAGATGTGGCCTATATTGTAAAAACTTCTTCTAATTCAAATATAGTTGGTGCACTTAATGAATTAGGATATACTTATAATGTAATAACTGACAGTTCAATTCCAACAACAGATTTTTCACAATATTCAGTATTATTAATTCAGGATGATGTCAGCAATAAAGCACTTCTTCCTCTTGCTACAAAGAATAGTATTTTTATTGATAAGAATATTGCAGTTGCAACATGGACTGGAATTTCTATTGGTGTTACAAATGCTTTTAGTTCAAAACTAGAACAGCTTTCAACACCTTTTACAGACGGTTTTTCAAGTGTTGATTTTAATGCATATACAACAACAAAATCAGTTTATTATCTTGACAGAAAAACTTCATCAATAACAAATATAGCTAATTCTATAGGAGCAAGCAGTTATGGAAAACCAATTGTTTCTTATTCAAATGTCAATCATATAAAAAATGTTTTTTTTGGATTTTATGATATAACTTATTGGACTAGTGACACAAAAAAACTTTTTAAAAATTCTGTTAAATGGATAATAACCCAACAATGCACAGATGCTGATGGAGATTATTATGTTAAAGAAAATTTAAATCCAAATATATGTGAGAATATCTGCGGGCCTTTGAATAACGGAGTTTGTCTAGGAAATAATGACTGCAATGACAATGATGCAAATATTAATCCTGGAAAAAATGAAATTCCTTATAATGGCATTGATGAAAACTGCGATGGTTATGATTTGGCTGATGTTGATGGAGATGGCTATTGCAAGAAAGGAGTAATTATCACAAATATAGCATTGCAATGTCCTAATGAAAATATACTTTCTGGAACAGACTGCAATGACAATGATGCAAATATTAATCCAGGTTCAACAGATCCTTCTGAAAGATGTAATAATGGTGCTCCAACAATGAATGCAATAGCTAATTTAGAAGTTCATGAAACTGATACAATTGTTGTTTCTATTGATGCAACTGATCCTGAGGGGGATAATTTAATGTACTCGATAAATGATTCCAGATTTATTCAGGACACTAATCACAAAAATATGTTTGTATGGAGAACAAGTTATGGAAATAAGGGGACATATTCTTTCAAAGCTTCTGTAACTGATGGTTCTTTATCAGATTCAAAGGATTTCCAAGTTAATATATTAAAAACAAACAGAGTTCCTGTTTGCACTAATATTCCACTTTTAACATGGGATGAGGATAATGAATTCAGCCTTAATCTTAATAATTATTGCTCTGATGCGGACAGAGATTCAATGACATTTAGTTTATATCAAAAATCAGATGGTTCTCATATATCATTGAAAAGCTTGAATAATGGAATAGCTGTTTTTTCTCCTGAAAAAAATTGGTTTGGAGGTTCTTCTGGAGAAGAGTGGGTTATTTTTAAAGTAAGTGATGGTGTTGGAGAGATTCAGACAAACCAGGTGAAATTAAGAGTAAATCCAGTAAATGATGCTCCTGTTTTTGATAAAAATATAGAAGATCAAACCTGGAATCAGGAGACTAATCTTTTGAATAAGATTAATCTCAAGGATTATTTTTCAGATGTGGATAACTTAAATCCTTCTTTTACTGTATCTGGAAATACAAATATTCAGGTAATAATAAATGCAAATGGAGTTGTAAGTTTTTATCCAATGACAGACTGGTATGGAATTGAAAAAGTTGTATTTTCTGCAAGTGATGGCGAATTTACAGCAAATTCCAATCAAGTAACTTTAGAAGTTTTAAAAGTCAATAGACCACCTGTTTTCAATCAGTTGGATTGCAATACAGATATTTTAGAAGAAACAAATGAAAGCTGTGAACTATCTGCAACAGACCCTGAAAACGACCCTATTGTTTTTAGTGTAGTAAGAGAAAATAACTTAAAATGTTTTATTCAAGATAATGTCTTAGATTATGTATCCTATAAAGATTTTGCAGGGAATGCTACATGTACGATAAGAGCAAGTGATTCAAATGGAAGTTATAGTGATTTAGTATTTTCAGTTAATGTTCAAGCTGTAAATGATGCACCTGTTATAAAGGATTATTCTCCAAAATTAGACTATGTTAAAATAATAAGCGGAACATCAAAAATATTCAGTGTAATTGTATTTGATGCTGATGTAATGCTTAAGAAGGTTTCACAGATACTTAATATAAGATGGACCATAGATGGAAATGCTGTTGGAAATCTAACAGATTATACATTTAATAAAACAAATGGAGATTATAATTTAACTGCTTTTGTTGATGATGGAGAATATAATGTTTATCATTCTTGGAATGTTTCAGTAAAAGACATTATGTTTTTTACATGCAGTGAGGTTCAAGGAAATATATGTTCAAGCGAACAAATATGTTCTCAAAACTTTTTAGGAGTTTATGATAGTGATAGATGCTGCCCTGTTGCATGCACTAAAAGCCCTCCTGCATTCAAATCAATTAAAAAAATAGACATAAATAAATCTGACAGCATGATTCTTAATATAAATTATGTAAATCCGACAATTCCTGATATAAATGACACTATGCGAGTTAATTTTGATATTGAAAATGCCTTTGCCAATGATATGAATGTTGATTTGGAAATATATTTGTATGATATAACAAAAGACAAAGTTATTCAAGAGACAAAGGACTCATTTAGAATGGCTGAAGGTATAAGAAGAACCTTGAATTATGATTTAAAGATAGATTACAATGTTAATGAAACTAATGAATATGCTGTGCTTGTCAGAGCTATTGCTGAATCAAATGATCATACTAAATATTATAATGAGAATTATCGTGAGATTAGTTTGAATAGAAAAGATCATGAAGTCATAATTAATAACTTTAATGTTTTTCCAGAGAGAGATTTAGTATGCGGAGATACAATAAAAGCTGATATAGATGTTAAGAATATTGGAGAAAATGATGAATTTGTCCTTATAAACATTGATAATTCTGACTTGAATATACATGAGAAGATTACAAATTCTCTTCTTATTGAAAGATATAACAACGATGATGAAATAAAAAAATCCTTTGATATAACAATACCTGACAATGCAAAAAGCGGGATATATACCATGAGAGCAACTGTCAGTTATAGAGATACTGCTATATCAATTGAAAAAGAAATTGTTTTAGGAGAATGTATGAAGGAATCCAGTGAAATAAAAGATGTTGGGACTATTAAAATTAATAATCTTGATTCATCCAAAATTGAGCAGAAAAACACAGACAATAGGAAGATTATTTTCCTTGTATTGAATGTTATTTCACTTATGTTTATGCTTGTATTAATAGTTGCAGGCCAGATTTACAGAAAAAAATTATTAATGAATAATTCTAAAGCTAAAGGGAAAAAAGTTAGAAGAAAATAGATGATACATCAACCTATAATTTTAATATAATCAATTAAGTAAAGTAAGCATTAAAGTAAAGACAAGAAGTTCTTCTTATCTTAAATTAAGATGAAAAATATTATTATATTACTCTAATATTCATTTCATTTGTTTCTTTTTTTATTGTTTCTTCAATAATCTTGATATTTTCAATGAATTTGGATATTTTCTTGCTTTCTCTTTCTATATCTGTTTTTAAATCTTCAATATTGTTTTTTGCTGTTTTAACCTGATTTTCCATAAAAATTATTTTAGATTCTTGAGTCTTAGTTAAATCTAAGATACTTGTTATTTTGCTAAGATTATCTTTTCTAACTATTAACTCATCTATTTTTTTTAATATGCTGTTGGCTTCAATTCCTGCTTCTTTCAGTAGCAGGATTATTTCATAAGCATTATCATATTCAAAATTATCATTAAAATTATCCTTGTATTTATTTATAATCGACATTTTTTTAGCATCGCTGTGAAAAATTCCTGCTAATTTTTTGAAATCTATCCTTTCTCTCAAGTTATTTATTTCATTTAGAATCTTAATTTTTTCTTTTTCTGTCTCATGCTTTTCCCTTAATTCAGATAAATATTCAGGAGACTTTTTTGCATTTAAAATATTTTTTTCATAGGTTTTTATTTCTTTTTCTAAATTCTTTATTTTTTCTTCATATTCTTTTATATTTTCATCTGACTCCTTTTTGGTTTTTTTAATGTTTTGAATTTCGTTTAATTTTATAGTTATCTTTTCTATTTTTTCTAAAAATACTATTGACTCTTTATTTTCATCAATAAGATTGTTAAAATCTTTGAAGAAAAGAGATATACATTCTTTTACTGCTTCTAGTTCTTTGCCAATCAGGAATGTAGCTTTTTCAAAGTTCATTTCAGATTTTTGATTAAAACTAATAAAGTTTAGATTTATTTTATTTATGAATTCCTCAATGGTTAATTCCTTTCTTTTTTCATTTAAATCTGTCAAATTTGCAATCAGTTTTTCAAGATTAATGATATATTTTTCAAGATTTTCCCTTACAACAAACCTTATTCTGTCTTCGGTTTTCTTAGACTGCAAGTCTGTATTTTCAAGAACAGATTTTTTTTCATTAAGCTTTTGATTAATATCAAAAACCATCTTACTTATTTGTTCAATTGTTTCCTTTTCCTTTTTTTTCAGCTCTTTTTCTTTTTTATTAATCCAATTAGGAATATCTTCAAACTTCAGAGATTCTTTTTTAATCTCTGGTTTAGATTTTAAAAAATCAAATATTCCCATTAATTAAAGAATTATAGGGAGTTTAATAAATTTATGAATCTGAAAATTTATTATTATCTATAATATTCATGAAAATCAGTGAGATATTATAGCATAATATTTATAAGAATTCTTTATCTTAATATTTTATGTATAGAGTTTTTCGTTCAGGAAAATATGAACAGAAGTTAAACAAACTTGATAAATCAGAATTGGATAGAGTTATTCAATTTGAGCAGTCATTAAAAATTGAACCATATAATGGGAAACCATTAGGCTATGAATTTTTTAGAGAGAAAAAATTCAATGGAAAAAGACTTATATTTTTAGTTTATGAGCAGCACCAACGTGTTTTTCTTATTACTATGACTAACAAGAAATTGCAACAAATTGAGATTAATTTTATTAAAGCAAATCTTGATATCTACCAAGAAGAAATTGAAAGAAGAATAAAAAGGCTTTAAATTTCTTTGATATTTCCCTCTACTATGTCTTTTATACCTTCAGCTATATCTTTGATTAGTTCTGTATCAATCTCTCTACATTTCATTAATTCTTCATATTCTTCTCTTGAAATTGTTATTGTTTCTTCCATAATAACCCTCATTATTTGAGGTTTAAATAATTTTTGGTTTCTTAAAATATTGAATATAACTTAACTATTTAAGAGCTACTGATTTTTGCTCTTTAAAATCATCTTCATTTGCATTGCATAATTCACAATAGCCAATTTCATTTATGCTTTTCAGCTTAGTTTTGTTTTCAACAAGCTGTCTGTATCTTAAAGTTAACACTACTTCATTTGTTTCCCTTTTATTAAAAGGTGGCTCTTTCAGCTTTATCTTGCAATTAGGGCATATTCCTATCATTTTTTCTCCTATGTATTTTTGTTTGTTTATTTAGTTATATCAAGATCTTATTAACCCATGATATGTTGTTCATAATGATTTAACATATCTCTAAAAATAGCTGCTTCTTCATATTTTTCTGATTTAACAGCTTCTGCTAATTGAAGTTTTATCTGACAACAAACAATTCTTTTCTCTTTTACGTCATCCCTACTAAATAAAATATCAGTTATTATCTCTAATCGAGAATTAGATTCTGGTGTATTCAATATCTTGGAATTTTTAAATGCCCCCATGTAAGGCCATTCTAATTCACTTATAGTTTTTGGTTCTAACTCTTTTCTAGTATATTCTTGTAATTTTTTCATTTTGCTTTGCTTATTTTCTTTCCTGATATTTATTTTATATTATCAGAGAGCTCCAAATCAGCGCCCTTGTAGGGTTAGCTGCAGAGGAGCTTCTCTTTTTCACATCCTATAGTGAAAGACCTATGTCTTTCCCTAAATAATCAACGAAAACTATGGAAAAACCAAATTCGTTAACTATAATTAAATTAATCCTAATCTTTCAGCTTCTTTTGAATAGCCTTTATGATCAAAATCAAAATTAAAAAACTGGAAAAATTCTTTTAGGATTATGCGGCTTGCATGTATTCTTTTTAATTCCTTAAGCACAAATTCAGTAAAGCAATAAGGGCATAAAAATGCACTATGATATCCACAGCTGATGCATTTTGTTGAAGGATTTGCCTCGCTGTCTATTTTCTGAAGATATTTTTTAATTGAAGGCAAAAGCATGTATCTTAAATCCGGATAGAGAGTAAGCCATGCTTCTATCTCTGTATTAAGGCAAAAAGGGCATAATGGGTTAATAACTGCTTCACTACAAACATCGCACATGAATTGCGGTTCAAAAGCAGTAAATTTTTTTTGTAACATGTTAAAGCATGATTCAAGCCTATTTTAAAATTAAAAAGCTTAAATCAGAAAACCTTTAATAAAACAAACAGGTCTCGACGTATAACTACAATTATCTAAGAACGCTATACTTTGTAGTTGCCACCTGTTTATTTTCATACTATAATAAGGTGTTTGAAGTTTAAAAACTTTCTTATTCTCGAGAATATAGATGAAAAATGTTAATTTGTTTATCTTTTCTTTTCCTTTGCAGGTTTCTTTATTTTTTTATTTACTACTTTCACGCCTTGAACAACATTTTCACTTTTTCTTTTTAGTAGTTCATAAAGTGTGAAAAATGCAAGTACTGCTCCTGTGATTGTTGAAAATATCAGGGCATTATCTTTAATTCTCATGATTAGAGAACGAGTCTGTGATTCGTCAAGTTTCTTTTTTTGTTCAGAATAAGCTTCATTTGCCAGAATCAGCTTTGCACTTGCTTCTTTTATCCCTTCATTTATTATTGCTGATTCTATTTCGTTTATATATTTTTTTAAATCATCAAGATTAACTTTTGACAAATCATATTCTAAATCTTTTTTATTATAATAATCAGTTTCCAGTTGTGAATATCTTTGTTTTAAATCCTGAAGCTGTTGGCTTAAATTATTTAAAGTGTCTATCTTATCTTGCTGTTGTTTTAATTTTTCATCAATATCAGCCTGATTTTCATTGATAACACTGATGTTCTGATAAAAAGTCTGTTCATTTATTTTTATTGTCAAAGTAATGTTTCCGCTTTCCTTAAAATTTCCACTTACAAGAATATAATCTCTTTGATTTTCTTCTAAGGAATCTATTGGAGTAATATCATATGTTGAAAATTCTTTTCCACTGATAAGAGCGATGATATTATTAAGAGTTTCATTTCTATTATTCTTAATTTTTATATTAAATTGTACATCCCCTATTTTAAAAGTCTGGGGTATAAAACTTATGATTTCAATTGCTGATTTTTCAGTAGCTGGTTGATTTGGAGGACTGGTCTCATTTGCTGTTAAATTTATATCAGTTGAAAGGTTTTGTGATAAAGAGGGTATTGTGAATAATGGAATTATGAATAGAAATGTTAAAAATACAATTGCAAGAATCATCATCTCTTTTTTCATTATTTAATCAGTAATTCTGTTTTTAAAAATGTAATGTTTTTTGGATGAAAAATTTTATTGGTAAATTATCAATAATCTATATAAAGACAATATGAGAAGGTTTACATTCTTTCAAGAATCTCAATTCTTTTGTCTATTGGTGGATGAGTTGAAAGAAGATTTTCAAATCTTCTAAAGGGATCTGAAATAAACAAAGGTGCTATTGCTTTGCTTATTTTCTTTGTTTCAGACTGAGGTATATGCTCTGATTTTATTTTTTTTAATGCATTTGCCAGTCCTGTTGGGCTTCTTATAAATTTAACTGCAGAGGCATCTGCAACATATTCTCTTTTTCTTGAAATTGCAAATTGAACTAATTGAACGAGAATTGGAGCAAGAATTGCAAGAACAATTCCAATTATTATAAAAATTGCATTTGCTTTATTGTCATCATCATTACTCCCTCTGAACCATAGGCTTCTTAGAAATATTTCAGATATTATTGCAATCATTCCAACTAGGACTGCTGTTAAGGTCATAAATCTTATATCATAATTAGCTATATGACTTAATTCATGCCCTAGGACACCTTCTAATTCCTGCTTGTCTAATTTTTCCAAAGCGCCTGTTGTTACGCATATAACTGCATTTTTTGGATCTCTGCCAGATGCAAAAGCATTTATTTCTGAATTATTCATTACATAAAGCCTTGGTTTTGGCATTCCTGATGCAATAGTTAATCCTTCAACAATATTATGAAACTGCCTGTATTCTGATTCAGATGCAGGTTTTGCATTTACAGATGCCAGTGCTATTTTGTCTGAATAATAATATCCTAACCAAACATAAAGAATTGAAATTATAATGGAAACTACCATAATTATTGTAAAATAATCAGGACCTAAAGCAAGCCCTATGACAGCACCTAGTGCAATAAGTACAATGAATACAATCAGTATTAGGAAAAAGGATTTCCATTTATTACTGGAAATCTGGCTGTAAAATGATATCCTATTTTTTTGTTCCATTTTAAATTTATTTAATTGATACAATAATTTAAAGAAATCACTATTTTTAATTTTATGGTTTTTATTCTATGGGCTTATTTATTGGATAAGTTTTGGTTCTACAAGAAATAGTTCCACTTCTTGTATCGTAAAATGCAGTCTCATCCCCTTTAAAATAAACTTGAATAGGCCCTTTTTCAAAACTGAATGTAAAACCTTCATTAGCTAAACTCTCAAGAACTGATTTTCCACTTTGTGCAACTTGGCTTTCTTCTAACATGATTTAAGTATTATTGGAGAGTTTTTAAGCATTTATATTGTGGAAAACATAAATAATTGTTTCTAAGATATCTACTGCCTTTAGGCAGTAGCGTAACTTATTTCTATTTAGTTTAATGAATATGAATGAGCTGGATTTTAGCTCATTGAATACCTTCAATGTAGTTAGGACTTTCTCATAATTAAACTTTTGCTTTCGCTTAGCGAAAGCTATGGAGATAAAAATGGAAACACAAAATTTAGTAAATGAGTATGAAAGAAATAATCATTCAGTAGGATTATCAATGTGGCATTTTGAATGGTGTACAAAATATAGATATGAGATGTTTAGAAAAGAAAAATATCTCAAATTAGTTGAAGCATGCATAAGAAGAGCAGCTTCTCTTCATAGCATAACAATTGTTGAAATTTCTGTTATGCCAGAACATGTGCATATTGTTGTTAAGATAACAATGAATTTGTCCCCTGCACAAGCATTGAATATTTTAAAAGGATTATCTGCAAGACTATTTTTCTTGTATCATGAAAAAGCAAGATTAAGATATCCTGGAGGACATCTTTGGAGTAGAGGAAGTTTTGCTTCATCAGTTGGTTTTGTACAAGCAGAAGTTGTAAGAAATTATGTGAAAACCCAAGAAGAGCATCATCAGGGAAACCTACACCTTTAGGTGTAGGAGGATGTCATTTATTGGTTTTTAGGATTTAAAAATGGAGGAATATAATATCTTGACAATTGATTTGACATATAAACTTGAGTTCTTTCTCTTGAATTAGGTATTTGAGATTCTGTTCTGTATTTTGTTACTGTTCTTCTAGAAGCACTCATTTTTGATGCAATTTCATCATCTGTAAGTCCTGAAAGTGTGTTTCCTTCTTCATTAAATATTTTATTTATTCTGTCTATTGTAAGAATTCTAAAATAATCATTATCATTTGGCATTAAATCACTGACTGAATAAATTCTTTCTTGTCCGTGATTTTCTGATTTTACAGCAACATATCTTCCTTTTCTTAGTCTTGACATTGTTGAAGGAGATAAATTCATTTTTCTTGAAGCTTGAGTTATGTCAAAAACATGAACATCGACAGAATTTCCAGAGTATAAAAACTCCCTTTGCTCATTTCCAAATTCAACATAAAAATCTCTTAATGTTCCTGTAATCCATTCTCTTTCTCTTATCAAAAGTTTATATAATTTTTCAGCATCTGGAAATTCTTTAATCTCTAGTAATTTTAATTCAGGCTTAGAAACTAGATGAGGAGCATATTCTATTGCTGGTTTTTCATTTTTTCTTCCTGTGAATGTTACATCAGGCGTGTAAACTATATTTGCTTCTCTTTTAACAATATCTGCAAGATTTCCCATTCTTGGACTCAGAACAATACCTTTTCCTTCAGAAGTTGCTGTGCCAGGTGCATTTATATATCCTAAAATTGCTCTTATTCTTCCTTGAGGTTCTTTATCAGCTTTTAATTCTTTTAATTCTTTATCAGCTTTTTTTGGGTCTAGTTGTATTGCATATATTAAAGAATCAATAGCTGTTGGGTGAAGGGATAAAAGTTCCTGTGTTTGAAGCAATCTTTGTAGACATATCTGCCTCATACTCATTTGCATTGATTGGCCTAGTGATAATCTCATTTATTTTTTATGAGATAGAGGTTTTTAAATCTTTAGATTAAAATATAACTATATAGTAGTTACAATAAATAAGAATAACCTTTGAACTAATTTTGAATTTACAAAAGAAATAATTTTATAAACAAAATAAACATATGAAGAATATGGAAAATTGCGAGATTGAACTAGAAAAATTAAAAGAAGAAAATGAAAATTTAAGAGAATCTTTAGCCATTGCTTTAAATAAACCTCTTTTAAAAGAATTAGAAGAAGCTATAAATGGAATAAAAAGTGGGGAATTTTATAGTGAAGAAGAATTCGCTGAGAGATTTAACCTAACAAACGCTTAATATCTTCTTGGCTTATATCTCTTATATATTTATTACACTCATCCTTATGCTTAATTGATAATATTAATATTTTTATTTTTTTATTATCTATTAGATAAAAAATTCTATAATTCCTAACATGCAGTTCCCATAAATCAAAAAAACAATGTGCCACCACACCTTAAAAGGTGTGGTTTGTGACAGGCACTTGTTTTTAGGATGCTCAGAAATTAAAACAAGTTATCTTCCACATCCTAAAGGATGTGGTTTAATTTCTGACATTAACATAACTCAAATGCTTGCCAATTTCAGGACTCTCTTTCAACCTAAACATTTTTTTCCAAGCCTATTGTATCACAGAATTATCTAGTTTTTTAAATTCCTCTTCAAATTTCTTACTGAAAACCAGTTCATAAATCATTTCTCAAATTATTTTCCTCTTTTTTAAGATTAAATAAAGATAATCTTATTCTTCAAAATCTATTTTAGGCATTTCTCTTGCAGATTCTGGTATTTTCAAGAAGTCTTTTTTCTTTTTTCCGTATAAGTTAAAGAAGAAAACTCCTGGGAAAAGCTCAGCTGCATTTTCATATTCTAGGACAGAATCATTGTAGTATTGTCTTGAGTAAGCTACCTTGTCTTCTATTGAAGATAATTCCTGCTGTAATTGAAGGAAATTTTCATTTGCCTTTAGATTTGGATAGTTTTCAGCTATTGCAAATAATCTGCCCAATGATTCTTGAAGAGCATCTCCTGCTTTTATTCTTTTTGCAACATCTCCGCCTTTTAACAATGCAGCTCTTGCATTGCTTACTGAATCCATTATTTTTTTCTCATGTTTAGCATAACCCTGAACAGTTTTTACAAGTGCAGGAACCAAGTCTGCTCTTTTCTTCAGCTGAACATCAATCTGTGCTAGAGAGTTATCTATTCTATTTTCAAGAATTGTAAATCTGTTGTAATAGTAAATAAATACAAACATGACAATTACAATAAGTGCTATTATTGCTATTAAAAACCATGAAATCATCTTATATTTAAATCGAAAATCAGGTTTATAAACTTTATGAAGATTGGGTCTCGGTCAAATCCTCAACTTAACTAGCCTATGAATATTATAAGCTAGAACTTTTGCTAACATCTCTTTTTTCTGCATTGCCCATTTCTTTGAGAAAATTACTTTTCCGCATAACCTTTTTACACAAAACCACATATTTTCTATGATGCTTCTTCTATGATACTTTTTTTCAGGAAATTTCTTAAACAGCTTTTTTCTATGCTTTCCTTGAATTCTATGATATTGTTTTGTTTTTACTCTTAATGGAGCTATGTGAACAAAACCTTGTTCTTCTGCAAATTCATGAAGATCTTCAGAATCATAGGCTTTATCTCCAACACTGATTTTTATCTCCATTTTAGCATTCTTTTTTGTTTGGATTATTAAGGGTTTATAATCAATACTATCATGTCTTGAATTCTTTCTTATTTTAACTGCCGTGAATAAATGTTTGTCTGTATCTGCACAACCACTTAATTTTAAATTTTTTCTCTTTTTCGTCGCTAAACCTAATCTTTTTAGGTAACTATAACTTCCATCTTCTAATTGAAATCCTGTTGCATCAATTGCTAAATTTAATTTTCTTTTATTAGTCAATTGAATGCAATCAGCTATCATTTGTTCAAATAAATTAGTATCAATCCTGCTAACAAACATTTTAAGAGTACTGGGAGAAGGCAGTTTCTTTAAGCAAAGGTCTTCAATTGCAAGAGTTCTGGTAGAGAAATCTTCAATAAAAGATTCATAGCTTAATTTGGACTTTTGTTTAAGAAAGTATAATGTCATGAGTTGTGGTTGAGTAAAGCATTTCTTAGAAAACTTGCTTGAGTAGTCTGGCAGTCTGCTAGAAACTTCTACAGCAATATCTATAAATTCTAAGTAATAACTATACATGTTATGTACACCTCCTTTTACCTTCAAAGGTTTAAGGAGGTTATATTTTTTAAGAATCAGAGGATTTGACTAGCGCCGAAGATTGAAGAACTGGCTTTCTTATAATCTCCGCAACAATTCTGCATGCACAAGGAAGTTTTGATTTTCCTATGTTAAAAATATGCCTTACTTTTGAGATATTATCTTCCCCAGAAAAATATGCTGTAAAAACAGGCTTTCCTTTTTTAACAACAGCTGCCCTTCCTTCAGGAGTTCCAAAAGATTTTGACATTCCTGTCTGGATTCTTTCTCCTTTGCTTCCTCCAGAATAGACTCTGTTATTTCTTAAAATATTATGAGGATAGACATCACATCTTAAATAATAATTTTTCTGCAACATCTCTGTCATTTCCTTATGAATAACCTGTCTTGCAGACTCTAATGCTAGGTCTCTTATCTGTATATCTTCTTCTGAAAAAAGAGTTATCTTAATATTATATTTATTTGAATTATATCCTGGAATATCTCCCATGAAAAATTTTACAATCTTTTGAGCAGGAACTGCTTTAATATAAGAGTATTGTGTTTTTTTAGACTTTCTAGTATTTGTAACAGGTTTCCTTTTTGAATATGCTCTTGCTCTTCTTACAATTACCATTTTATATTGATAGTGCTATGAAATTTTTAGTATTATGATCATAATTTGCTTTTACTTCATCTATTGATAATCTTCTTCTAAAATGAACAATGCCTGAACTATAATCTCCTATTCTCATATCATATAATGAATTTGAATCTAATCTATCTATTTCATGATATTCTATTGGCAATGGTCTAATATTATTTCTCATTTTAAATCTCCTTGATGAATTGTATCCTGATATAGTCTTCGTAATGATTTTCTATAATGATTGCAAGTTTCAGGAGCAAAAAGACAATAACTATCCATATCTTTAAGTTCATCTTCAGTTTTTCCTCTTCTTTCAGGACAAGTAAAAGTTTCCTCTCTTACTATTATTTCTCTCATAAGACATGTGGGATTTATTGATACCATTTTGATTTATTGATTTATTGATTTATTGATTTATTTTACTTCCACCTCTGTATTTCTTGCCTGTCCTGGCAATCCTTTTTCAAATATTGCTCTGACTAATCCTTTATTTCCATGGCTTGCTGAAATTTTTCCAGATATTTTTTTTCCAGCAGGACTTGTCCATGTAACTTCTCTGCCTGCAAATTTTCCAGCTTCTTCTTTAGATTTTGCGTTTACATCCAGGATGAAATGTTTTTCATGAATTCTTTTCTTTCCTCTCCTGAATTGAATAACTTTTGCTTTCATAAATTCTTTAAAATTAAGAGGTTTTTAAAGGTTGCGAAAGAAAAATTTTAATGAAGTCAACAAAAAGGAGCAGGAGGATTATTTGTCCAACAATAATTTGGAGAACATTGAGCATCACTGCTGCAAGGTCCGCAGGCATTTGGAGCACTATAAAATCCTGTGCATTGTCCAGAACCAACAGAAATAATATTTAAATTAATTGCATATTTATTATCGCTTTCATTGCCTTCCTTTATCACAGTTGTGGCATCAGCAAATATCTTGATTGTATGCGTGCCTGCTTTTAATTTTCCTAAAGGAGCATTTAAATTATAAGCATAATAATCAGGATCCAATTTTCCAGAAAGTTTAAATTTATATTTTAAACTATTATCCACATATAAATAAGTGTAAAAATCTTTGGTTGTAGCTGCAAAACCATCATTAATAACTGCTTTAGATACATATAGATAATCATTGGTAGTAAAAGTATAAGTATTTGTTGAGTAAATAAAATCATTGTCTGATAGATTAATGGCAATACCCTCTAAAACTAATAAATTATCAATTTGGTCTAAAATTCCATTTTTCATTTCTAAATTACTTTTTAAAGAATCTCTATTAAACAAATAATTTGTAACAACAATTTTATCAAACCAATTTATTGGTTTAAATGGTGTGAGATTTGGCAATCCTTGTATAACTGTAATGCACATTCCTGCTTTGCCTTGATTTCCTGCAGTGTCAACTGCTATAACTGTGAAACAATATTTTCCAGGAGGAGATTTTGTAGTTCCACTTAAAGTTCCATCTGGCGAAAGTATTATTCCCATTGGAGGAGAACCAGATGCAAAACTATCAAGCTGAAAATGATATGGAGGGCCAGAACCTCCTGTTGGAGTTGGCATTTTATAAGAATATTTCACTCCCTGAACAACAGACCCATTAACAAGTTTGAAAATAATTGGGGGGATAGGCAAATTGCAGGTATATTCAACAACATTGGAATCACCAGAGGCAAGATAAGCGCTATCTCCTGAAAAGCTAACATATGCAGAATGAGGCCCTGGCAAAGTTGTTATTGTTAAGGAAGAATCTCCTTTTGAATTAGTATTAACAGTTCCTTTTAATATTGTATCTTGAAAAAACTTGATTGGTTTTCCTGAAAGATTCTTAATAGTATCTGTTCTTATTAAATTAGCTTTAAATGTTGTATCACAATTATTTTTATTGAGTTTCTGGCTGATAAATGCAAAGCTGACTCTGGTTGGAATTTTAGCTGCAGAATTCATTTGAGCTATAGAAAAATTTACAAAAATTAATAAAATAATTAAAGATATAAAATATAATATCTTTTTCATTTATTTATATATGCTATTTAGTATAAATAGTTTATTGTTATCTTGTTTTAATCGATTTCTGTCTTAATTTAATAGTAATTACAATATAGAAATATTTATAAACCCTTTTTGGGATAAATTTCTATGGTAAGACAAAAAGGTATTGGGGATAAAACTTTGGCAGAAGTTGCAGAAGATATTATATATTATTGTAAAAAAGCTGGAAGAGGAATTAGAACAACTGCAGGTGCAATAGGAACAGAAGCATGTGATATTGGTTCAGGAATTAGTTCTGGAACATCATGGACTTATTCTAATTTATTAAAACCCTTAGCAAAACCTGCTTTTATAGGAATAACTGGAGTTGCTATTGGATTAGCTACTTTATATGAGACAAGAAATTTTAATGGAGAATTTAAGCCAGGTTATGATCCTAATTTTCCAACTGATATTTATGAATTGGATTTAAGCAATGAAGGACATTTTGCAGTAATTGAACAAAGAAATAATAATTTAACTGATTTTAAAACACCTGGCGCTGGCGAATATGGAAGATGCCAAAGACTTGAAGATATTCAAGCAGAAGAATATCAAAAAGCAGAAGAAGAATATAAGACAAAAAGTAAAAAAACAGAAGATGACTATAATGCAAAAATTAACTTGATAAATAAACAATATGATAAATTAAAAGGAAATTAAAATGGGATTATTAGATAAAATAACTGCAAGGGATTTCTATTTAGGATTAGTGGTTGCTGCTGCAACTTGTTATATTGGATTTGGATTAACAAAAGTTCCAGAAAGCAAACCTGCAAGCCTTGAAAGAAGTTTAGAACAAGGAAAAGTAAAATATTCAGGAAAACTTGATAATGATAAAGAATTTACATTTATCACTACTGATGATGGTAGTTTAGTTAACCTTGAAGAAAGAAGAAACATTGAATTAGCTGAAATTGAAGGAAAAAAAAGAGCAGAGTTAAATAAAGCAAAATCAGAATATCATTCAACAAGAGCAAATTTAGGTAAAAAATATGCTGATTTGCAAAATAAATTAAGAAATTTTGGATATAAATAAAAGCAATTTATTTCTTTAGATATTATTAAAACTTAAAATTTATTGAAGGTTTATATTTGAGAGAAAGATTATTTTAATTATATAATAGTATTTTTACAAGTTAATACTAAACTCACCGAACTCTTTTTTCAATAAACTCATAAGTTCATTATCTATTTTTACTCTATGGTCTTTATATTCAGCCAAAGCTCTATTTAGCTCATTGCTGTCTGAATCTTCTATTTTATCTGTTATTTTTTGAATCTTATTTTCATAAACCAAAAATGCAGGTTTTGTCAAAAATAATTCAGCATGCTTGTCTCTAAATGTCAGAATGACTTTTGTTTTTTCCAGTAATCCAAGCTCTTTTCTTTGAGCATATTCAATCAAGCTTTCAATTAAATAAACAGAATCTTTTCTTAGGTTTTCAAATGCATATTTAGTAGGTGCTTTTTTATTTTTGAAATCTTTTTTAATGACTAGAATTTCATTTAATGTATGGATAAACTTAGGATTTCCTTTTCCTTTATTGACTATTTCTTTTTCATAATCATTTATTATTTCCTGCTCTGATTTGTCTCCAAAAACAGATTTCATTATTTTAAAAACATTTGAATAAATCTCTTCAAAATTCTTTTTCTGCATTTGTTTCTCAATGTCTTCTCTTAGTTCTTTTAATCTTTTTAAAAAATCTTCAAAATCTTTCAAAAGCCTATCAACATCTTTTCCTGAAACTTCTTTTATTTTTCCATGCTCATAACCTTTAAAGTATTTTATTACAATTTCTTCTAGGATATCTGCGTATTTTTTTTCAACCATCTTTTCCTTTTCAACAAAGATTCTTCTGAATTCTGCAGGTGTTTCTTTATGTGTTGTTGGCGGCAAACCATATAGCATTAAAAGTGCTTGCGCAGGAGTTAAAGCCCCATAATAAATGTCTCCTATTACAAGATCTAATAGTCTTCTTTTAACAATTTCAGATGTTTTATCTCCATAGGACATGAACATGTCAATTGATTCTGGTGATGGCCTGATTTTTCCCATTTTAAGCAAAAGTTTCCATGGCAAAAATCCTCCTCTATCATATAATGGAATCCCATCTCTTAAGAATGTATAGAAAATAGGATTTGCATCTTTAACTCCTTCCCAAAATTCAGTTAAAAGATAAACTTGAGGACTTAATTTATTTTTAACTCCTGCTAATTCTTCTGCCTGCATTATATAGCTATAAATAATATTCCTTAATTTTTCCTTTAGCTCCAGCCTAGGCATTCTTTTAACATCTGTATCATCTATTATAATATAAATATCAACATCACTTGTTTTGATAACATTACCTCTTACTAGACTTCCTCCAACAACATAACTGTAAACATATTTTTCAAATTTCTTTAAAGCAAGAGATTTGTGAATCTGCGCAACTCTTAAAGAACCAAGTATTCCCTTGTCGTACAATGGGAAAGCCATTCCAATTGCTTCAATAATATCATATTTTGAATCCATGCAGATTTCCCATAAATCTTTTTGCAAGAATAAATTAAGCCAGAGTTTTTGTTTTCCCCCTTGAGTTATTTTTATTATTTCTTTTCTTATTTCATTAAATTCTTTTTCTTTGTCATCTGGCATGATTACAAGGAGATGTATTGGCTTTTCTTTTCTTTCAGCTTCATTAAGTTCATTTTCATCATCAAAAATCTGCGCAGCCTGAGGCGGAATTATTCCAATTGCTTCAATAAACTTGTATTTAGTTATGATTGATTTTTTTAAAGATTCCAATTCTTCTCTTGTTTTTTGCATTTCTTTTTCCTGTTCAGGAGTTATTCCTGAAACTGGGCCTCTTAAATCTGGATTTTGGTATTTTCGGTCATCCAAAGTTGTTTCAATATGCTTTTCATTCTCAGAATGCTCTGTATTAGAAGTCTCGTTATTTTTTTCTGTTTTGTTTGCCATTTTGTTAGATTATATTTAGACTATAAAAACCTTGTTTTTAAATTTTGCTTATTGTTTAAAATTTAAAAACTGATTTACGCTGAGGCAAGAATAAACTGCTTTTTAAATCTTTGTTTAAAGTTACTTTAAAGTAGTTACAAAGAGAAAGGTTTAAAAGTCCTACTCAGTAGGATAAAATAATACAGGGTGATAGGATAAATGAATGGGAAAAAGAAAAATTTCACAAGTACAGCAAATAGATTTGCAAGAGATTGTAGCTGTAGAAATTGAACAACATAGAAGAAATGTACCTGTTCAATTTACTACAAACTCGCAATTAGCTAAGATGTTTAAGATAGGCAAAAAAGCTGTTCAAAGTTACCTTCGCAAGTTAATTCCAAAAAACGATTTAAAATATAGAACTGGGCCCTTGAGACATCAATGTATATCTGGAGAAAATAATCCTAATTATGGGAAAAAGTTTTCAGAAGAACATAAAAGAAGAATATCTAAAGCTTTAACTGGAAGGAAGGGTAAATCTGGAAAAAGTAATTCAAATTGGAATGGCGGAACATCATTTTTACCATATTCTCCTGAATTTGTAAATGTTATGAAGGAATATGTTAGAGCAAGAGATAATTATCAATGCCAATTTTGTAATGCTCCTCAAAATGGAAAAATGCATGCTGTTCATCATGTTAATCATGATAAAAAAGATGATTCTGAATTTAATTTAGTAACTTTGTGTATGACTTGTCATAATAATGAAACTACTTCTACAGGGAAACTTCGTGAAGAATTTATTCAGTATTTTAAAGAAAGGATTCAAGAGATATATGCTGGAATGACTCCAGAGAAAAAAGTTGAATTAGAAGAATTAAAAGCTAGTTTGGAAACTAGGTTATATGCTATGTAAAATGACGAAATCAAAAATATCCATAACAATTGACAGAGAAGTTCTTGAATTAGTTGAGGATGTAATTAGTTCTGGCAAATTCAGAAATAGAAGCCATGTTGTTGAATATGGTGTAAAGAAATTAATGGAAGATGAATTGAAGGAGAAAGGAAAATGAAAATTGTATGCTTAAAAGAATTATTTGATGTAAAAAAATTTAGACCTTCTTATGAACAAAAAAGAAAGTTCAAAAGATTGGATCAATATAATCTGGATTATTGGAAATGGTATTTAGCTGCAATTGAAGATGTTTCAGGAAAAAAGATTGAAGACCTTACTGTATTGGATTTAGGATGTGGGGCAAAAAGAAATAGTCCTCCAACAGCTTATCGAAAAGAAGATGAAGGAAAAGGAGTATTTGATAGTTTCCAACCATATCTCTGCAGAGCTATTCATTTGATGGGTGGTCGTGCAATAGGAATTGATTTTGGCAATTTATCTGATGAACCTTTTGAACATTATAAAAAAGATTTAACAGAAACCAATTGTCTTGATAATTTTGCATCAGATTCAGTTGATGTTGCAGTTGAAAGAGCATTTTTTAGTTCACCAAGTTTAATATATCATAATTTTATAACAAAATCTTTACTTCCACAAGTTGATAGGATTGTAAAACCAAACGGATTTTTTTTATACGAGGATATTGGGTCTTTCGTTTATCAAGCTATTCTAACATCTGAAGTTATTCAAAGATTTAGTCAAAGATATAATTCAGGAGATAAAAAATGAAAAGACCTTTTGAAGAAGTTATCTCTAGAATATTGATTGGACATAGATTTGATCCAATAAAAGCTGATGCTTATTTGGATAGTCTTGCCTTTCAATTAGAAGAATCATATCCTAAAGAATATGGATTCGTCAAAATGCAATTAATTAGAGCAGGCCAGATTGCAGTTAGTTATTCTAATCCGAGCTATGTTTTAAGGGAATTAGACAATGCAACTGAAATTTATATTAGAAGAAATAAACATTTTGATTTGTTTGAAAAAATAACATTATCAACTCCTGTAAAACCAAGGTCTTTGGATGAATTTCAAGAAGAATTGGATTTTTTAGTTGGAGGAAAATAAAATGGAAAATCAAGAACAATTTTTAGAAACTGTGAGAAGATTGAAAGAAAAAGGATTTGTTCTTCCAAAATTTGAATATAATCGTGATGATGATTCTTGGGATGCTATTCTAGTAAATGAAGGAATAGAAGATATTAATTACGGAGTTGGCTTAATGGCTTCTTTTAGTCTTTCTTATAATCAAAATATTGAACTTGAAGATATAGTAAGAAACAGCATAGCTAAAATAGAGGGATTAAGATTTTTTGATTATAATTGTGATCATGATTCTATGTGGAATCCTCTAGAACCTGAAGAATGGAAAGATATTCCAGAAAGAATAGATAGACAATATGATGAACTACAATTACTTTCAAATTTTTTAAATAATTTTTCTCAATCTGAAAGAGATGCAAGAAGAGATGCCTACAAACCAAATACATTTGAAGATACAGTTGGTGTACATTATGGAGAGTTAATAAGAGATGGCAGATTAAATTGGGCAGATATACTTGGTGAAAAATTCCCTTATGTAAGAACAACTTTTGATGATTTTGGAGATGTAGGTAGAGCTTTTGGTGGTTTATATTTTGTTTCAACAGATATTGCAAATGAACCTTGGAAAGAACAAATTGTTGCATATCATGAAAGATTCTGCAGTGGAGGATATCATGAATATGCATTAAAAAAAGAAAGAGAACTTGCAAAAAAATTGGGTAAAGAAAAAGAATTAAGCGAATGGAGAGAATTAGTTAGAGATTTATGGATTAATGGAGGAGAGAGATAAAAAAGCAAGATTTAAAAATGCTAAATATGAATGAGAGATATTAAAATGGTACATAAACAATTTTTTCAGCAAGCAACAAAAGGAGAAATCAAAGCAAAACATTTAGTTGATGTATTTGGAAATGAAACAATTTCTCAAAGAGTTCTTGCGATTGCAAATTTATCTCCAGATGAATACACAATTATTCCTGTTCCTGATAATTATGAATCAGGAAGAAAATTCAAGACACATGGTGATGAAGTCAAATTAAAAAGATATCGGACTGTTGAGGATGCTATTGTAGAAGCAAAAACACCTGTTCAACTTAGAAGACAAAAGTTTAATGGATTATACAGCCATAAATATTGTTCTTATAGTTTTATTCCTCTTGTTGGAAATGATGCAAGAAAAAGAAAAGTTCCTCTTGTAGAATGCTTGGAAGGAGCAAGATTATATGCTTATATGCATCAGGTTCCTGGAACTTTTGCAAGAGTAAAAGCTTATTCTGATGCAAAAAGAGTCGAGATTGAAGGAGCAGAAGTTGCTTTTGAAGTTCCATCAAGAAGAGAAGAAATAAGAAGATATCAGGGAAAACTTGTTTCTGTTCCTATAATTGATGCTCCTGAAAAATTCGCAATTGCACCATCAATTGGAAGTGATCATTCATGTTCAGCTAAAAGATTCTCAATAAGATATATGTATATTGATGACAAGGAAACGTCAAAAGTTTTTAATTTCTGTTCTCATGAAATTGCTGCTTATTTAAAATTAATAGAACAAGAAAAACAAGAAGGTAATTTTATTCCCCTGGAAATGTGCGAGTTTGCAATTCCTTCTCAAAAAACAGTTGATTATTACTTAAAGATTCTGAATAATACCCTTATTAGAGATGAAAACATAAAAGCAAAAGATAAATTAAGAAAACCAAATAAAGCAGATATTGAATTAATGCTTTGGGCATGGGTAAAGGAATTAAGACATGACAAAACTTTTTATTCAGATAGAGCAAGAGATGGCAGAGTTAAAGAGTATAATTGGGGTGCTGGAAGAGAATAAAATGTCACCTCAAATTTATATTTTAGCTTCAGAATCTGAAAAATTTACCAGAGATATCTATTATACTCATAGAATTGCAGAGCTTAATAGAGAAAGTCCTGTGGATGTAGTTTTTATGGATTCTGGAGATTATTATCCTAGTGTTGAAAATTATTGTTTTTCAAATGAAACCTCTGCTATTGCAGTAAAAAAATCAAACTGTGAAAGTCCTACTGATTATTTTTTAAGAATCTTTTCTTATCTTCAAGAGCATAGAAATATAAGAAGAGCTGTGACTCTTGAAAGAATTTCAGAAGGTGAAAAACTTGAAGATTTATTTAAAAAAACAAATTTTGATGTTGAAAGCGTGGTTGTTTAAAATTATTTTAGAGTATACTTTTTTGTTTTGAAAGGCTTATATTATTTATTACAATATTTGAATGTTTATTTATAATATTATTATAATAGTTAGATAGTAAAAGAAGAAGCTAGAGTAATAAAAAGTAGAGGCAAAATCAATATGAGAAAATGAAGTAGTACATTAATCATTTTTCTTCTTTTTTTATTCTTTCTAACATATGAATCAAATCTCTTGCTATTGCTCTTCCTGCATTGATATCACTAGGGCTTACAGAAGTTATTATATTAAAATGAGGATTGGGAATTGAATAAATTTCTCC
>JAVHOF010000194.1:25092-26536 GCA_036169915.1 Candidatus Pacearchaeota archaeon
GGCTTACAGAAGTTATTATATTAAAATGAGGATTGGGAATTGAATAAATTTCTCCGTGCGTGCTTCCTCTTCTTATTTTATAATCCAAATTGTAGTGCGATAGAACTTCTCTTTGATGTGAATTAGGTGCATTTTTCCAACCGCTTCTAAATGTAATCATTATTCTTTTTTTTTCATCTTCATCTAATACTTCTCCTGGTTCTGCAGCAGATATTTCTTCTCCATAAAGAGCTTTCCAAAATTCCCTTGCAATCATTTGCTTGTCTGGATTTGATGTATCTTTTAACATTTTATGGAGATCGGGACTATAAGTGTCTCTAACAATTATAATTAGTTCTCGGTCATCTTTAATTTTTTCAATCCCTTTTTTAAAATCTTCTAAACTTACAAAACCTGTATTGCTAAAGTATAATTCAGGATCTGTTATATGATATGCATTATTGCTGCTTCTTATATTAGGCTGAGAAAAAACTTCAACTCTTTTTTCAAGTTCTTTTTGTTTTGAAGATAATAGGATAAAAATTCCAAACAAAAAAATTACAATTCCAAAATAGTTGAAAAAAGAAAAATAATTCTGAACTTGTGAAGAAATTGCATATCCTGTTATTAATCTATCTGTGAAACTTACAAATAATCCTATGAATATAAAAGAAATTCCTAATAATCTTACAAACCACTTTTTTATTCCCATAATATTATAAGGATTATTAGCTATAAAAACTTTGTTTTTGAAAGATTTATCAGTTATTAATAAAATTCTAGGTTTAGATGTTTAATTTATTCATTAAATGATGATAAGAAGATATACTTGAACAAAAAAATATTAGAATATAAAATTTAGACTAGTTTTGCTTCTAAAATTTTAACTTCTTTAACAGGCCTGTCATTTGCTCCTGTTTGAGTTTTTCCTATTTTATCTACAACATCCATTCCTTCGATTACTTTTCCAAAGGCAGGATGTTTTGTATCTAAGAAATTATTGTTAACTAAGTTGATGAAGAATTGGCTTCCTCCAGTATTAGGGCCTGCATTTGCCATTGAAATAGTTCCTCTGTCATTTTTATTTCCGCCTTTATGAGTAAATTCATCTTTTATTGTATAACCTGGCCCACCCATTCCTGTTCCTTGAGGGTCTCCACCTTGAATCATAAATCTATCAATTACCCTGTGGAAAATTACTCCATTGTAAAATCCTTTTTCAACAAGAGATTTAAAATTTTCAGTTGTTATTGGCATATCATTGTATAATTCTATTTTAATATCACCCATAGTTGTTTTAAGAAGAACAACGTTATTAGCTGATTTTATTATATTTCCGGTCATTTTTGTTTTGTATAAAACTACTGCAATTATTAAAATTAGGACAATTCCAAGGATTATAAAGATTGTGGATTTTTTCATATAGAAAAGAAAAAAATAATGTATTTAAAGATTGCGAATATGA
>JAVHOF010000195.1:0-1417 GCA_036169915.1 Candidatus Pacearchaeota archaeon
TCGTTAGGGTTTGAACCAGGACTAGTATCAACAACAATAATCTCATCTACTAAGCCCTGAATACTCTGAAAAGATGCTTCAGCAAAAGGTTCAGGCCACGGGCCAGATAAAATATTAGCAGTTATTTTCAAATAATTTCCTTTATTATATCGACGAATACTCTAGCCGTGTTTTCCCAGGAAGGGGGGTTTCTATTATCTAACGTCCATTTTACATACCCATCATACCTTGTGTAAATATCAGACATAATCTTTCCCACAGTTTTTGGATTTATGTCTGCCATTAGGATAGATTTTTCCTCATTAAAACTGAAACCACATGCGGGCATTGGTGATAGTCCTTTTATAGGAATCTTTACAGCCCCTTCTATTTCGGCTAAAGCGGAATAATCCGTGACTGCTGTAGGCATACCTGTGGATATAGCGTTACGTGGTGTAAAAGCGAACCCCTCGCTTCTTGAACAATATATGAAAGCATCTGTCTCTAAGTAAAGTTTCAGAAGTCCATCTTCAGTTAGTGTCTTCTCTATAATCTTTATTCGTTTATCATTCATCGCCGCGATTTTCACAGACTCTGGAAGAAATCTTTCTCTAGTTTTTATCCATAGTTCTACATCCCCTGTTTGAAATTCATTTTGAAAAGCATTCACCAAACACTCTACGTTCTTTCTAGGTTCCATCTTGCCGAGAGTAAAAAACCTAAAAGGCCGATTTTGGGGGAAAGTTCTTTTCTTAGTTTTGTAAAGCTGGGTGTCAATACCTAAAGGTAATACATAGATATTTGAGGTTATACCACTATCTCTGAACACCTTAGCTACAAACTCAGAAGGCGCAAACACATGTTCAAATCTATTTAATCCTGTAATCCAAGGTGTGGGAAGAATGTCACCTTCCCACATGCTTAAGATTCCATGAGGATAATTACTTTGTAATCCATCATTTGGGTAGAATATAAATAACTCAAAGTCTACACTTTTAATGGGTTTATTTATTAATTCCCTAATATCCGACTTCATAAAATTGAAATCATGCCATGCCATGTTGGGAGTAATTGAGATATTATGATTTTTAGCTAATGCTCTAGCTAACTGATGAGTAATTTCAGAATACCCCTCTGCTCCTGCTGTAGCACCATTTATAATAATGTTTATTAGTTACTCCTTTGGGGGAGTATAAGGTTCCCCACATTCCCTACATCTGGGACCTTTAGAAGTTGTAATCATATCCTTACTTCCACATTTCGAGCAAACTTGGGGGGGAGGAAGATTCATGTTTCTCCTTTTCTAGTATTAGTTGAATTATAGCACATTTATCAGTAAAGTTCAAGCAAGTACCACAATTCTTGTTATAAGGGATTACATCATTGTACTCTTTTGCCTTATATTCTTTACACACTATTTCTTCTTAGGTTTTCGGGG
>JAVHOF010000196.1:0-6212 GCA_036169915.1 Candidatus Pacearchaeota archaeon
GGATTGGCGAGATATTTAGCTAACGAGAGAACTGATGATTAGTATACAGTATCTTCTCTCAGAAGGATTTATAAACCCCTTTCATTAAATATTTTTAGGTTTGATGGTTATTGATTAACCATTCTAATGCTGCAAAGCATGGCCTAATAAATTAAAAGTCAAAAACAGAATGGAAAATCCAGTTTATGAAATGATTTCAAGTGAATATAATACTAAATTAGCTGAAGCTTTGAAAAATATTCCTGAATTTCAAATACCTCATTGGGCTTTTTTTGTAAAATCAGGAGTTTCAAAAGTAAGGCCTCCTCAAGATGATAATTTTTGGTTTAAAAGAGCTGCAAGTATTCTTCGCCAGATTTACATTAAAAAAGTTGTTGGAGTCAATAGAATGAAAACAAAATATGGGAGCAAAAAAAACAGAGGAATGAAACCTGAAAAATTCCATAGAGCAAGCGGGAAAATAATAAGAATTATTTTACAGCAGGCTGAAAAAGCAGGTTTACTGGAAAAATTTAATGAAAGAGGAAAAAGAGCAGGAAGAAAACTTACAGATAAAGGAAAAGAATTATTGGAAGGTATAAAATAAAATGGCAACTAATAATAGACAATCCAAAAAATTAAGAATTTTTAGTCTATTCTTTTTAGGAGCAATAATATGACAACACAAAAAAGACAATCCAAAAAATTAAGAATTTTTAGTCTATTCTTTTTAGGAGCAATAATATGACAACACAAAAAAGAATATATCAGAAAAAGTTAAAGCTTGGAAAGGCAGCAAGACAAACCAGATGGGCTCCTGTTTGGGTTGTTGTTAAAAAATTAGGGAAAGGAAAAAGAGTCCATCCATCAGCAGTCACTCATGTTAAAAGAAGCTGGAGAAGAACTAAATTAAAAATAAAACCAAGGAGACAAAGAAAACAGCATTTGGGATAAAATGAACTCTAAATTAAAACATTATAAATTATCTGAACTAAAAGCAAGGGTATTTCAAGGGGAGCTTGCTAAACATGGTTTAGCACATATGGGTTATCATACAGATGATGAAGAAAATTGGGTAGCTTATCATCATCATGATTCTGGAGCTTTATTAGTTGTAAAATATAATCAAGAAGTTGATAAAAATAATGCTATTATGCTGATAAGAGGTTTAGAAAGAGCAATTGAAGAAACATTAGCTTCATTGAATAGATTAAATTTAGGAATTGTAGAATATAAATAAAATGGCAAAAGAAAAACAAAAAGAACCAAAAATGATTTTGGAAAGAGAATATATTGTTCCACTTAGAAGAGGATGGCTGAAAGTTGCTGAATTTAAAAGAGCAAACAGGGCTGTAAAAGAATTAAAAAAATTTTTAGTCAAGCATATGAAAATTTATGATAGAGATTTAAGAAAGGTTAAGATTGATAATGTTTTAAATAATGAATTGAGATTCAGAGGGATGAGAAAACCTCCTGCAAAAATCAGGGTTCTTGCTAAAAAATTTGATGATGGAATTGTAAAAGCATATCTTGTTGATATTCCCGAACATATAAAATATGCAAGATTAAGAGAAGCAAAAATAAAGAAAGAAGTAGAAAAGAAGGTAGAAAAGATTGAAGAGAAAAAAGAAGAACAAAAAACTGAAGAAAACAAAGACACAGAAATAAAAAAAGAAGATGAAGAGAGCTCTTTAAAAAAGACCTCGGAGAAAAAAGAATCCGGAGAAGCAAAAGAAAAAGAAGAAGCGTCAAAAGAAGCTTCTATGAAAATATCAGAAGATGAAGCAAAACAGCAGAAGCATGTCTCAAAAGAAAGAGATATGCAGGCTAAACAGAACATTGGAGGAAAAAGATCTCAAAGAGGGAGATAAAACCATTTAAGATGGTTTACAAATCAAAAAAAAAGCTAAAGAAGCTTAGCAACAAAGAAATTGCAGAAGACATAAAAAAATACATAAAATCTTCCCATACTTTTTATGAAACAAAAGTTCCTGAAATAAAAATTCTAGCAAAAAAACTTCATGACGAATATGATTTAAATGAATTTTATAAAGTTTTTAACAGATTCTGGAAATCAGGCTATCACAGCGAAAGAAGCCTGGCTATTTCAACTCTTCAGATGTATAAAGAAGAATTTAACTTAGATACTTGGAGATTTCTTAAACCTAAATTAAAAGATATTAAAAGCTGGGATAAAGCAGATATTATTTCATTTAGTATTATCGGAGAAGTTCTTTTAAAAAATCCTGAGTTAAGAGAAGAAATCATAAAGATGGCGAGGGCTAAAAATGCATGGGTTAAAAGAATGGCTTTAATGTCTTTGGTTCCTCTTATTAGAAACAATGATGTTGATTTTGCAGTTGAAATTGCAAAGATAAATTTAGAGAATAAACTGAAACCTGTCCAAGAAGCAACAGGACTTGTTTTAAAGGAAATTGGTGACAAAAAACCTTCTCTTGCAAAAAAGTTTATCTTGAAAAATATTCACATGCCTTTGATAAGCTTTAATATTGCTACAGAAAATATGAAAGACATAAGAAAATTAAGGGATATGAAAAAATTGGATCAAAATGGTGTAAGCAGATTATTTTTTTGGAAAAATATTTAAGATGAAAGAGTTAGATGAAAGAATAAGGCAAAAAGCAGATTTAAAAAAAGCAAAAGATTTGCAGAGATTTTTTAAAACTGGAAAAGGGGAATATGGTGAAGGAGATATCTTTCTAGGAATAATTGTTCCTGAACAAAGAAAAATTGCAAAAGAATTTAAAGATATAAGTTTTAATGATATTCAAGAGCTTTTGAATTCTGAAATTCATGAAAAAAGACTTATTGGACTGCTGATATTGATTGAGAAATTTAAAAAAAGTAATGATAATATCAAAAAGGAAATTTTTGATTTTTATCTTGATTGCGCAAAAAAAAACAGAATAAATAACTGGGATTTGGTTGATTTGTCTGCTCATCAAATAGTTGGAGGTTATTTGATTGATAAAGATAGAGAAATTCTTTACAAACTTGCTAATTCTTCAAATTTATGGGAAAGAAGAATTGCAATAATTGGAACTTTTGAATTCATAAGACAAAATCAATTTGATGATAGTTTAAGACTAGCTGAAATCTTGCTTAATGATTCCCATGATTTGATTCACAAGGCAGTTGGATGGATGCTTCGGGAGATTGGAAAAAGAGATATCATAGTTCTAGATGAATTTTTGAAAAAATATTACAGAGAATCTACTAGATTCTCAGTCCAGTCTAATGTAAAAGACAAATCAAACATTAGACTATATCTTAAGATGCCAAGGACAATGCTGAGATATGCAATAGAGAAGTTTCCTGAAGAAAAAAGGGAGAAATATTTGAATGGGGAAATCTGAATCAATAATCTAAATCTGAGAAATCACCATCATATATTTTATATTATATAAATTCTTAAATATAAACTTTCATAAATCAGTTTATGGTAAATCTGTATAGGTTTTATAAAGAAGAGGCAATTAAACCTATTAATGATTATCCTGCATGCTATGTTTTTGAAGGGAGTAATAGAGCACGAGCAGCAGATCAAAATATAGAGGGTCTTATAAGAAAATGTGTTGAAAGAAGTGATTCTGATCTAAGAGTTTCTAGAGGGGATATTGTAACAACCTTGGAGGCTTCTCAAATAGTGGTTCCTTTAGAAACTAAAACTGCGGCAAGATTTATGAGGGTTCCGGTTACTAATAAAGAATTATCTTATTTTTACAGAAAGTTGATGGTTGGAATAGAACATCTGGGATTGTAACTAACCTAATAAATGGAAGAAGAAGAAAATATTTGGATGGAAAAATATGATAAGATTTAAAAAACCTTATTATTAATAACTTTTATGGGGCTAGGATATTTAACTTTAGCAAGAAAATCAGGAGAATGTTCAGTTGGGATAGTAAATGGGACTAATCTTTTTGAAAATCCAGAAGAGATTTTATTAGTCAGATATTCTGAAATTAATGGCCGTAATAAATTAAAAGTGTGCCATTCTGGAATTTCTTATTATTTTACTAGATATGGTGGAAAAAATGATGAAAAAAGGATTGAAGATTATGATTCTATGAAGAAAATATTTTCTAGAATTAAAGATATATTAAATACTGCACCTGATTATCCTAGTCTAGAATTGCTTAATGGACAATGTTTTGCAGCCCATAAAAAAAGTGATAAATTCTTAGAGCCTTCTAGTGTCGCTATTATTGGAATAATTCCTATTTCACAATATCAACAAGTTAAAATTGATGTTTGGGGAAAAGATTATAGAGTTGTATTGCCTAAAGATTTGAAAGCTGATGATGTTCAAGACATTAAACTTAAAATATTAATTCAAGAAAGATTAAAAAGTTCAGGGCTTGAGAAAGTTTTGAAGTTTTAAAGATTTTGAAAATTTTCTTAACAAAGTCATAGGAGATGATAAAAAGTTATTTATCTAAAAAATTTTAAAAGAACTAGAACTCCTAAAATAGAAAAATTTAAATAATCCTTTTTGGAAAATGCAATATGGAATCTCTCATATATGGGCCAGCAAATCCTGGAAATCTTGGAACTATAATAAGATCAGCTGTAGCCTTAGGTGTTAAAAAAATTTGGGTTTATGACATTCATGGACTTCTTGAAAGACGTAGTAGAAGTTTTTGTGAAATTAAAAGAGCATCTATGGGTACTTGCAGCTTAGTTGAGACTAATCCTATAAATAATTCCATTTTATTACAAAAATTTCTTGAAGAATATAATGGCAGAAAAATTACTACTGTTTGTGATAGTGAAGACTCAATAGACTTGCCTCATTTTATATGTCAAGAAAATGATCTTGTATTATTTGGTAATGAAAGAGATGGACTTCCAAAAGATATTGCAGAAAGAGAAGATTTTCAAAGACTAAGAATCCCTATGCAAAAGAGTATAAACTCATTGAATCTTAGCTGTGCTTTTACTATTATAGCTTATGAATATATGAAACAAAATAGAATAATCATATAAAAATCAAAAAGCAGATTATTTAAACTTTTAATTTTTAATATTCCTAAGGAGATTAATATGAACCAAGAAAAACCTATTGCAGAACTCTTAGAGTTCTGTATGATTAATCTTGATAAGCCTTCAGGCTTAACTAGTTTTCAAGTCTGTGAAAAAATAAAAAAAATTTTAAATGCTAAAAAAGTTGGGCATGCTGGCACTCTTGATCTCCAGGTAACTGGAGTTCTTCCTCTTTTAGTTAACAGAGCATGCAAATTATCAACTTATTTTATGAAAAAAGATAAGGAATATATTGGGAAAATGTATTTGCATTCAGATATTGGGGAAGATAAATTAAGAGAAGAGATGGAGAGATTTATTGGAAGAATAATGCAAAAACCTCCTGTTCGTTCTAGTGTAAAAAGAGTTTCAAGAGAAAGGATTGTAAATAAATTCAAGATTATAAAAAAAGAGGGCAAAATTGTAAGTTTTGAAAGTGATGTTCAGGCTGGAACTTACATTAGAAAACTTATAAGTGATTTAGGCGAGAAGATTGGAGGTGCACATATGATTGAATTAAGAAGAGTTCGTGCTGGAATCTTTAAAATTGATGAATCATATACTATTGAACAAGTTGAAAGAGCTTTTTCAAAATACAGGCAAAATGATACAGAAAGAAACAAAATCTTATCTTCAAATTATAGACCTAAGGATTTTGTTTCCCCCTCTCCCAAAAGCAATTTTAAAACTAAAAATAAAATGCAAAATTGCTTTTGTTCGGTCTCACCAAGTCTAAGACAAACTAATAAAGGATATAAGTCTAAAGGACTTGATGATGAAAATGAATTGAGGAAAATTCTTATTCCTGCTGAAATTATCCAGAGAATAATCACAAGAGTGGATGTAAATGAAGAATCTGTAAATGGTTTATTAAATGGAAAACCTTTAATGAAAGATGATAAAGCAAATTCATCTGGATTACCTGATGAAAATTCCAAGATTGCTGTTTTCTGTAAAAATAGATTCATAGGAATCTATGAAATAATAAAAGAGAATAATGGCATTATAGCTAAAGCTGAATTTGTAATGAATTAAATATGTTTTCTGAAACTTAAATTGTTATGATAATTAAGTTAAGAATGAGTAGCAAAAACAAGAATTGATAGCAATGGTTTTCTAATTTATTAATCAATATTATCAAAAAAACAATGTGCCACCACACACTAAAGTGTGTGGTTTGTGACAGG
>JAVHOF010000197.1:0-1388 GCA_036169915.1 Candidatus Pacearchaeota archaeon
TCGGAGTGTTTTCTTTCCAATTTCTTTTAGACGCTTCTAACCCTGCATTATAGTCATTTATTAACGTATCGTCTTTTTTGGGTTTAGGTTTGTTTATGTTTTTACCAATAAAATCGTAAACAGCATCTTTGATAGCGTTTACTCCAGCATTTGCCTTTGGAACTTCTTTGCCTAAAAGTTCGCTTAATATTTTTTGTCTTTTATCTTTTTGTCTGTCGCCACTCAACGTCATAAATATAGTTCTATCTAAATTTCTTTTTCCTTCCCAATCGTCTTCCCCAGATAAATAAATAGAAACAAAACCTTTCATTGTGTCATTCGGATATTTAATTGAATTAATCCTTTCTTTTAATTGCTCGGATTGTTCCTTTTTTTGAGTTTGTTTTTCAATTATTTGTTCCTTATTAGTTTCAGCACTTTCTTTTGTTATAGGAGTTACTACTGCACTATTATCAGGTTCGATATTTAATTTTTGTTGCCATAAATTACGTCTTTCGGTTTGAGCATCTGCATTTTCGCCTGTAATATTTTCAACATATTCTTTGTTTGCAAGTTCCCAACCTAAAAATGCACTCATAAATTTACGTAATGATGTTATATGAGTTTTAATATATTTTTGGTCTGTAACACGATATTTTTCTGCTTTACGTGAAGCTAAACTCTTTTTACCGTTTTTAATATGAGTTACTCCACTTTTTATGTTACCCCAAATTGTTTGAGGAAATTTAATTTCACTATCAAATTTTATCGGTGGTTGTTCTATTTCGCCACAATCTTCTTTAACATCAAAATTATCTCTATCAAATTCAATTCCGTTGTCAAGTTTAATTTTATAACGTGCATAGGTTGTTGTTTCTGTTTTTGCTGGTTCAGAACCAAATAGAAATCTCGTAGTAGAAGTAAACGAATTTATTTTTCTATCAGAAACAAGTCCACAATAATAACTACCATCAACTTCTACTCTTACCCTTGTTCCTATTTCAATATTTAAGTCTTTATCATGGCTTGGCTGTGTATGTGTGTTGCTTTTAACATCTTTGTCTGAATCTAAATCAACAAAGTAGTTTTCGGCAAAATAACCTTTTGGTTTTTTAACTTCAACAATAGTAATTTCGGGTTTGTATTTGAAATAATAATCATCTAAAGTTATTGTTTTAGTATTGCCATTTGCATACGGTTTATGATAATCATTTAACAATGTTCTACTAATACCTTCATCAACTTGTTTGTCTTCACCTTTAGCAGAATAAATAATATCTAAATCTTTAATATAGTCATAACCATCAGTCATTCCATTAAATCGTCTGTGCATACCAGCAACAAGTTTCCCGGCTTCCCATTCTTTGCGTAGAACTCCACGATTAACAGAATCGTATGTTTTACCTTCA
>JAVHOF010000198.1:0-1383 GCA_036169915.1 Candidatus Pacearchaeota archaeon
CAATATATCAATAATTCTAAACTAGGAAGATTTTAATGCTGACTTTGGTTAGAGGACTACCTGGCAGTGGTAAATCTACATATGCTAAATCACTTAATATATTCCATGTAGAAGCTGATATGTATTTTATACGTAATGGGAAATATACATATAACCGCGAAGATATAGGATATGCACATTCTTGGTGCTATGAAACCTTTACTGAGGCAATAGTAAATCTCCTAGATGTTGTTGTTTCAAATACATTTACCACTAAAAAAGAAATAGAACAATATATAACTTTTGCTGAGTTATATGATTGTGATTATCAAATCATTACCTTAACAAGTAACTTTGGTTCTGCTCATGGAGTTCCTAAAGAAACTGTTAATAGAATGAAACAACGTTGGGAAGATGTTCCAGGCGAGATCATTATTTAATTAATACCTTGCCTCGGTAACTCAATGGCTAGAGTATCGGTCTTTTAAACCGACTATTTGGGTTCGATTCCCAGCCGAGGTATATCTATTATCCATTCCCCTTTAAAAGAAAGAAGGAATAATGCAGCAACAAGATTCATTCATTCCAGTAGCAATACTAAATGAAGCACTACAAAGAAATATAAAAGATTTAACCAAATACAATAGACTTCTAGATGAATTTAATCAGCTACAACTCAAATACATCAAAGCAGTTACAAGCCAAACTAGTCTTCTCAATGGTCTTTGTGATTATATAGAAGAACTTCAAGAATCAAGAAAATGGTGGTGGCTTTCATTCAATCAAAAAATCACCAATAGACTCTTAAGTATACTTGTTACCAGAGATCATGAATAAAAAAAGAGTTCCATCAAGAACTATTATTCCTCAATCACCAATGAAACCTCCGACAGGAGTACCTCAAGCTTATGCATATATAAGATCACATGATTCAAATATGATTGCATTTAAGAAAACATATTGCCCACATTGTATGGTACCAATTAATACTGATATAAAAAATCATGATTGTTCTCATTATGAGAGAATGGGAAATTATTCTAACTGTATAAATTTTGTTTCAATTGGAAAATTCGGTAGTCTCTGCATCGAATAGAGATTAGAATACCAACCAAGAGCAAAAGACAATCAATGCACTCGTAGAGAGTAGAAGATTAATGTCAAATCAACAGAATGAATGGGGATGGCTTCTCACAGTATTTTTAATAATGTGTGCCATACCAGTAATTATAATAGTGTTATTTATAGCTATTACTGCAATTACACTTTTTGTTTCATACTTCTGGTGGCTGTTAGTAATCGCCATCTTTATATACTTAATTTTGATTTAATAAAAGTATATTTTATATACATACACGCGCAAATATAGTATAAAGTCTATATTTTTGCTCGCCTACGGCTTCG
>JAVHOF010000199.1:0-1355 GCA_036169915.1 Candidatus Pacearchaeota archaeon
AATATAGATAGAAAACTAATATTATCTTTGGTGATCATAGGGATTCACCAAAGCCGGGGTTTTCAAAAATAGAAGTTTTATCCTCTCTTCTTCATCCAATTCCAGAAAAACAAAGCTCCAACAATAATTGCAGGTCCTGCAATTATCAAAGCCCAGCTTATTCCAATTAAAATAGAAGGTGCATTAAATGCCATTGTTATTATATAAAATAAGCCAAATCCAAAAAAACCTATTGCACCAACAAGTTCATATTTCCATGCAACAACTAAGAATACTAATAATAAAAGACTAGGAATAGAATGCATAAACAATGCACCTGCACATTGAAAAAATCCTTTGCAGCTATCAAACACATCAAAACTAAATATGCTTAAAAAAAGTATAAATAAGATTGAAACAATTCTTGGAGTCCAAAACAAAAATCCACTTACTTTATTTTGGGGATTAAATTTATCATTCAAAGGTTTTATTAAATTACTTTTAATATTAAGAAAACTATTTTTAGGTTTCATACGAACCATATTTTTATCTTTTTTCTTTATCTTCTCACTCTTCAAACCCTTTAATTTCAGCTTTAAATGCTTTAACTTCTTTTTCATTATGAATTATTTTATTATATTTTATTTCTTCTTATTTTCCAATCCTAGCTTTTTTGAAAAAATAAGATACAATAATGGAAGAATTCCCAAACTGTTTACCAATAACAAAACCCAAAACCAAACTCTTGAATTCTTTTTTGAAGCTCTCCACATTGCAAAACCCTTTAAAATTATATCAATTATCAAAAAAATAGTCAAGATAATAATCACCAATAAAGCATTTCTTATATTAGTTTGAAGCTCAGGATTATTTTTTAATGATTCTGTAAGTATCTTCTGTGCATCAACATCACTTGGAAGACTATAACTGATTGCATTAGCCCCTATCTGTTGTTTTACTGTATCTTCAATTAATGCTGCATAGATAAATGGCAGAATTGCAACTATAATTATCAATCCAATTAAAAATAAAAATCTTTTATCCATTTTCCCCTCTTTCATATAAAATAGTTTTTTATTGTTTATAAATCTTTTTGATAAACTTGAAACTTTATTTTGCGAATGCTTTTATCTTATCAAGCGAAAATGCTCTTCTCCAACAAATCTTAACATCTACTATGCGCTTAATCTACCTTTATATCTTACCTTGAATAGATATTATTAATACTATAGACTTAATCTACTCCCTATATCTTATTTTAGATAAAGATTATTAATTTTATCAAAATCAACAATGCTCAATCATTTCATTAAGCGAGAAATGCTCTTCTCCAACAAATCTGTCATTTATTAATATTATAAGATTATCTTCATCAA
>JAVHOF010000200.1:0-1351 GCA_036169915.1 Candidatus Pacearchaeota archaeon
AATATGTGAAAAGTGTGGTAAAATACAAAGAAGGTATTTGTAAGGAGATAATAAATGATTCCTTCATACGGGAAAGTGAATGCTGTAGGCCATCGCTATAATAAAAATGTACTAGATGGAGTAGTACAAATTACAGAAAAAATTGATGGTAGCCAGTTTTCATTTGGAATTATTAATGGAATTCTTTGTGCCAGAAGTCGTGGACAACAAATTGATTTAGATGCTCCAGATAATCTTTTTCAAAAAGCTGTAGATAGTATTAAATCTGTTGAGTACAGCCTAACTCCTAGGTGGATTTACAGGGGAGAGTATCTATCAAAACCAAAGCACAATACTTTGGCCTATGATAGAGTACCCGATAGAAACATAGTAATCTTTGATATTGAACATGCTCCTTACGAGTACATAAGTGACTACTATAAAATGCTAGAAGAAGCACAACACTGTGGATTTGAAGTAGTGCCACTTCTATATGAAGGAGAAATGCATTCAATAGAAGACTGTCTTCATCTTTTAGAAGCCAAACCTTTATTAGGTGGTTCTATGATAGAGGGAATGGTAATCAAAAATTATAATATCGCCACGGAATTTGGGACTTTGTGTATGGCGAAAATAGTGGCGGAAGATTTCAAAGAGAAACATAAAGTAGCATGGAAAGGTAGTAACCCCGGCAATAAAGATATTATTGAGAACCTAACAGCAATCTATAAAACAGAGGCACGTTGGGAAAAGGCTATCCAACACATGAAAGAATCGGGGGAGTTGCTCGGAGAACCAAAGGATATTGGTCCTCTAATGAAAGCAGTTATGCAGGATATCTATGAGGAAGAATCAGAAAACATAAAAGAAATGCTTTTCAAATGGGCTTGGAAGAACTTAAGTAGGACTCTAACTTCTGGTCTACCAGAATACTATAAGCGTAAACTAACAGAAGAAATATTTGAGGAGGAATAATGGATGAATGGGAAGACTGCCCAGAAAATTGTATTTGTCTTTTTTGTTCCCAGGATTGTAATGAGTGTGAATTAGAAGAGTTTGAGGGTATGTTTGACTTAGACTGTCCTATCCTTTCTTGTAAATATTTTGATGAAGAATGAAAATACACCTGCCGAATCTGACGTAGATGATTACTTACACTATTTAAGGAGTTGTTCTAATAAGGTAAGATATGCTACTGAAAAATCGGCAAAAAAAGAGTGAATCACGAAAAGAAAACTGGAGTAAAGTTGGTGGTGTATGAATGTAAATACTGTGGTGGTTATCATGTAGGTAATAAGTATATTTTTCCTTGCCCGAAATGTGGGGAGAAATCAAATATCGTTGGAGATAAATTAGTTTGTACCTCTTGTGG
>JAVHOF010000201.1:0-25179 GCA_036169915.1 Candidatus Pacearchaeota archaeon
AAATATGAGAGAAAGAGATTATATAAAATTAAGGTAAACACGCCCCCACGAGATGATGAACCTTAGGTTAAGGTTCTCCCGCTAAATTTAAGATTTTTATCGACGATAAGAAAAATTGACTAAAAAAGTTGAGGGTTAAGAATAGTTGTAGTTAAACTCTGCAAAAATGGACAGTTAAGTGCTCCCCTGACTTGGTATAAAAATCTATTTCTTTTTGGGAGTTTTAACAAAAAATCTGACTAAAAATATTAATCCAATGCATAGCCCAACAAATATACATAATCCGATGATTATTATTACGATAGGACTTGTGGAGTTATGGACTGCTATGTTTTCTATAAAACAACCATCTGGGGGAGAAGGTCCGCAAATACTACTACATGCAGAGCCTCTTTTGTAGATTGTCCAGTTACCTTCTCTGCTAATGTTACTAAACTTATCGCAATCGCACCTATTAGCATTCTTTTCTTCTGTCACATTTAAAAAATTGATATATTCTTGATTAGATTGTTCTTGAATATAAACATGCTCCCAGAGATAGAATTCTTTGTTGAATCGTTCTATAGTTTGTTTAAAAATTGCTTTATCGTTCTGCGAAAGAGTTAAATTTTTGCAATCTTGATAATATGGGCTGTCTCTTTCTTTAATGAAATCTACAACATCTACGGAGATGGTTTCATTATATGACTTAAAAAAGCATCTTTCTACATTTGAAGTTTTTAATTCAAAGAGGGGTGTTGGGTCTATACTACACGCAAAAATAGGAGTAATAGATAAACAAAAGACTATCCCGATTACTATTAATCTTCCAATTGTTTTGCTTTTCATTTTCTAGGCTTTTTTGATTTATTGTGAAGTAGAAAGCAGGCATATATGACTATCGTTAATATTAAGGAGTATAGTCCCAAATAGAAAAAGGGGCTTGGAGCTCTTGCAATAACCTGAATACAAAGATGTCCAGATTCCAACATCTTTCCAAATGGATGAAAGAAGTCTGGAGTATCACATGGAGTAGACCAAGCCATTTGTAAGACATAGAAAATTGCAATAAAAACTAATTCAATTATTATCAAATAAACAAATTTCTTATTTACGCTCTTCTTGCTTATTTTCATCCAATACCAAATCCCTATTAGAATTAAGATTATAATAGAACTTAATATACTAAAAAATATCTCTCCATTGAAAATAAATGGAGCTTTAGCATAAGAAAACATAGTAAGTAATGAGCCCACATAAATGATTATAAGGATTCCAGATAGCAGATATCTTATATTTTTCATCCATTTTAAGGGTAGCTATTTTTATTTAAAGCTTCCGTAGAGTTCAAGCAGGTTTGAATATCAGTTAAGTGCCCCCCAATTTTTCTCTAAAAACAGCCAGTTACACGCTCCCCAAAACACATAGTTAAGTGCTCCCCAGACATCAGCCTCGATAAGACTTTGGAGACTTGAACCTAAGGTTTGATTACCCCGCGAATCCTTTAACCTCATTAAAACTTCTTGAATTTATTCACAAGTTCAAGTGTATCAACTTGTCCTAAAAAAACAGATCTGCAGCAATATCTTTTCAAACCTAATTCATCAAAAACTTTTTTTGAATCTTCTTTTTTATTTTCAACTCTGTCTTTGAATTCATTCCATAAATGCCCTATTGGCTTTCCACAGCTGAAACAACGAACCGGTATAATCATTTTATATTTAATTTATTTAGGTTTTTATAATTTTAGGTGGACAGCATCAAAGCTTCGCTTCCTTTCGGAAACTAGAACAGTTGACGTAACCAGCTTAACTATCTGAGTTCGGAATGGGATCAGGTGTGGCCTAGTTACTATGGCCGTCCAATTATACTTAAAAAAGCGAGTTTATAAAGGTTTTTATATGGATAGTAATTAGAATTTTTATGAAACAAAAAGCATTTATAAAATAAATTATAGGTGCTTAAATGCTTTATGTTTGCGGGGATGCCGGAGCGGTCAAACGGGACAGACTCAAAATCTGTTGCTTAGTGCTTCACAGGTTCGAATCCTGTTCCCCGCATATTATTTATTTTGGAACAGGATTCTTCGAATACTTACATTCGTAAGAATGGAAGTTCCCAAAAATTATTAATTTTTGAGGACCTGTTCCCCGCATAATCTTATTCAAGATAAGATTTCTGTAATCTTAACTCAATAAACTAAATGCACCCTTCTGAATCAAGAATAAAGTAACAATTATTACAACTATATTTGGCAAAAAGGTTGAAGCTCCGCCTATTAATGCAAATGACGCAATTATATCAAGAACACTTGCAATACTTAATCCTGTTAAAAAAATAATACCTTTAACTAATAATATACATCCTAAAATAAAAATAAAATGACTCATAAAGCTTAAATGAAATATCCCAAATACCCAAAAACAAAGGGCTATAAATATATCCAAAATTCCAAGGATTTTTATTATCATAAATTTCTTTAAATAATCACTATTTTTAAACTTAATTATTATATGAAATGAAATAAATTTTCAGATAAATTTATTTCTTTTATATTTAGGAGATAAAATTAATATTTAATTATTAATTTTATTTACTATAACTTTTGCGAAGTTAATTAGTTTTTATAGTTTTTTTATATTAAAAGATAAAAGAGAAATGATTGCCTCGCTTATGATGATTGATTAAGCTTTAATTTGTAAGATTATTGATAATTTTAAAGAGGTTCATAAAACTTGATTGCATTCATTCTATCAACCACAATAATAATTATAAATCCCAATTTTTTCTTAAGCTCATGAAAAAATATGATGTGATTGGAATAGGAAATTCTCTTTTAGACATTACCTTTGAAATAAATGAATCTCTCTTAAATGAATTAGGATTTAAAAAAGGTGAGATGCATTTGATAGATAGAGAAAAAAGCAGGGAAATATTAAAAAAATTAGAGCACATTAATCCTAAAATTTTTCCAGGAGGCAGTTCTTCAAATACAATTGCAGGAGTAAGTATTTTAGGGGGAAATTCTGTTTTTTCAGGAATGATTGGAAATGATTTCTATGGCGAATTATATGAATCAAAAACAAAAGAAGCAGGAGTTTTAACAAATTTCTCAAAAAATAAAGATGAAATAACGGGCTATGCAATAACTTTTATAACTCCTGATAAAGAAAGGACTTTTGCAGTTCATCTTGGAGCCTCTTTATTTTTTAAAGAAGAACATGTTTCAGAAGAATTAATAAAAGACAGTAAAATATTGCATATAGAAGGATATTGTCTTGAATCACCTGACTTAAGAGATTCATGTTTATATGCAATAGACTTAGCAAAAAAACATAATCTTAAAATATCTTTGGATGTTTCAGATTCTGCATTAGTTAAAAGAAACTTACCATTTTTAAAAGAATTAATTAAAGAAAAAATAGATATTGTTTTTTTAAATGAAAATGAAGCAGAGGTTTTTACAGGAAAATCTCCAGAAAAAGCAATTGATGAGATTTCAGAATTGTGTGAAATAACAATTGTAAAATTAGGTGAAAAAGGCAGTTTGATAAAAAATAAAAACAATTTATATGAAATTCCTGCATTTGAAACAAACATAATTAATACAAATGGTGCAGGAGATATGTATGCATCAGGAATTTTATATAGTGTTTCAAATAACTTTGATTTAAAAAAAGCAGGAGAATTAGCAAGTTATGCAGCATCTTTAATTGTTGCAAGTCCGGGAGCAAGGCTTGAGAAACCTTTAATAACTCAATTAAATAAATACAAATCTGAGATATTTGAAAAGAAGATGGAAAAAACAAATGACTATGAGGTAAAAGATATTTCTCTAGCAGAACTAGGAAGAAAAGAAATAGAAATTTCTGAAAAAGAAATGCCAGGACTAATGTCCCTAAGGGAAAAATATGATTTGTCAAAACCATTAAGAGGCGCAAGAATTACAGGCAGTTTGCATATGACAATAGAAACTGCAGTTTTAATAGAAACTCTTGTAAAACTTGGCGCAGAAATAAGATGGGCTTCATGCAATATTTTCTCAACGCAAGACGAAGCAGCAGCTGCAATTGCAAAAGCAGGAATTCCTGTCTTTGCATGGAAAGGAGAAACTTTAAGGGGATATTGGCAATGCACTAAAAAAGCACTTGATTTTAAAAATGACCTAGGTCCAACACTTATTGTTGATGATGGAGGAGATGCAACTTTAATGGTTCATAAAGGAATAGAAATAGAAAATAATCCAAATTTATTAGAAAAAGATTATTCAAATGAAGGAGAAGATTTCAAAGAACTAATGATTGTTTTAAAAGAAATTTATCAGGAGGATAAACGATTTTGGCATAAAAGGATAAATCAAATTAAAGGAGTTTCTGAAGAAACAACTACTGGAGTTCATAGATTATATCAGATGAAAGAACAAAATAAATTATTATTTCCTGCAATAAATGTAAATGATTCTGTAACAAAATCTAAATTTGATAATCTCTATGGTTGCAGAGAAAGTTTAGCAGATGGATTAAAAAGAGCAACAGGAGTTATGGTTGCAGGAAAAACAGTTCTTGTTTGTGGTTATGGTGATGTTGGAAAAGGATGCTGTCAATCAATGAGAGGTTTTGGAGCAAGAGTTATTGTAACAGAAATAGACCCTATTTGTGCTCTGCAAGCTTCAATGGAAGGTTATGAAGTTAAAACAATTGAAGATTCTTTAGATGAAGCAAATATTTTTGTAACTGCAACAGGAAATTGCAATATAATTAATTTAGAACATATGAAGAAAATGAAAGATCAGGCAATAGTCTGTAATATTGGACATTTTGACAATGAAATTCAAATGAATGAACTTAATAACTATGAGTGTGCAAGAAAAATAAATATCAAACCACAAGTTGACAAATATTTTTTTGAAGATGGACATGAAATATTTATTCTAGCAGAAGGACGTTTAGTTAATCTTGGTTGTGCAACAGGACATCCAAGTTTTGTAATGAGTAATTCTTTTACAAATCAATGTTTAGCGCAAATAAAACTCTGGAATGAATCTCATGAAATAGGAGTTTACAGATTACCTAAAGAACTTGATGAAGAAGTTGCAAGATTGCATCTTAAAAAACTAGGAGTTAAGTTAACAAGACTTTCTCAAAAACAGGCAGATTATATTGGTGTTCCAATAAATGGCCCTTATAAGCCAGAGCACTATAGATATTGAAATAAAAAATGTTTTATTCTAAGATAGCAACTAACATCCATAAGATAATTACTTAATAACTTTGGCTATTTTAATTAATCTAAGGATAAGTAAGACTATTGAGGAAGTTCATATTTAATACATAAGGTAGTGTTACTTTAAAAAAATCTATAAACTATCTTTCTCTATTTTTTTCATGCCTGGGTAGCTCAGTTTGGATTAGAGCGAATCACTCCTAATGATTAGGTCGCAGGTTCAAGTCCTGCCCCGGGCGTTAGTAACAAAGATTTAAAAAACTCCTAAAACTATGTAAAATAAAGCGTGGGTAGTATAGCAGTAGTACAAAAAGATAAGTTTTATAAACTGAATAACGCTTTATGTTTTATGCCTACATTTATTAACATTAACAAATATGATAGAAATAACCTATTTCATCAAGCAAGAAGTAATTTAAATACTTCTTTTAACCAAATGTATTTAAGATTTAAGATAAGCAGAACGATGTTTTTTCATTATCTTGCTGGAAGATATTATATTCCAAAGAATATTTTTTTAGAATTACAATCAATTGCTAATATAAAAATCACGGATTTTTCAGAAATAGAAATACAAAAATATCTTGAAAAGAAAATTAAAAAACCAGAACTTAATAATTCAATGGCAGAAATATTAGGGGTATTAAATGGAGATGGACATCTTTCATCAATTAATTATGAAATAAGCGTAGTAGGTAGTTTTTTAGAAATGGATTATTCTAATTATTTAAAAGAATTATTTGAAAAATATTTAAATTTAAAATTTATAATATCCTTAGATAAAACTAGATATAAATTAAGAACCTATTCTAAAAATATGGTAGATTTTCTAGTAAAAGAATATAACTTACCTAAAGGAAATAAATTAGGTAAACTAAATATCCCCAATCAAATTATAAATTCAAGGAGATTTTTAGTATCTTATATAAGGGGGTTATATGATACTGACGGTACATTTTATATCCGGAGAAAAAAAGATCCTGTAATAGAAATTTCTAGTGCAGACAATAATTTTTTAAAACAAATAAGAGAAGCGTTAATTTTTTTAGGATTTCATGCTAATGTGAATAGTACCCATGTTTCTATTTATAATAAAGAGGATATAAAGAAATTTTTTAAAATTGTTAAACCTGCTAATACAAAACATTTAAAAAAGTTCCAAATCTATCTAAATTCAGAAGCGCTGGTAGTTTAATGGTAGAACGATTGGCTTCCAAAACCTATAAAATTGAAGAGACCAGTTGATCCGGGTTCAATTCCCGGCCGGCGCATAATCCAAAAACTCATCTAAAAGCTTTTCCAAAAGCTTTTAAAACACCTTTCTTTTAAAATAAATAATGGAACTAACTGAATCTTTAAATACAGAAACAAAAAATCAAGACTGGTATAATAAATGGTATAAAACTATTCTAGTTCTTCCAGTAATAATAATGATTTTATCTTTGGCTTATTTAGGTTATTTTTTCTATCAGCATGGAGATATAATGCTGAAAGATTCTTCTTTATCAGGAGGAACTACAGTTACTATTCAAGGAGATATTAATTCTTCAGTTGAATCTCAGTTAAAAAATGAAATTTCAGATATAAGCACAAGAAAACTTACTGATTTAACAACAGGAAAGCCAGTTTCAATAATTATTGAAACTTCTGCAAAACCCGAAGAAATAAAACCTGCCCTTGAAAAAATTTTAGGATATAAATTGACTGAACAAAATTCAAACATAGAATTCACAGGTCCTTCTTTAAGTCAAAGTTTTTATAAGCAATTGATAATTTCTTTGATCATATCTTTTATTTTAATGTCCATAACTATTTTTGTTATATTCAGAACTTTTGTTCCAAGCATGGCTGTAATATTTGCAGCATTTGGAGATATTATTATTCCTTTAACATTAATTGACTTCTTAGGAATAAGACTGTCTGCAGCAGGAATTGCAGCATTTTTAATGTTAATAGGATATTCTGTTGATACAGATGTTTTGTTAACTTCAAGAGCGCTAAGAACAAAAGAAGGAACTTTAAATCAAAGGATTTTTAGGGCATTTAAAACAGGAATATTTATGACATCTACAGCCTTAGTATCAGTAATTCCCTCTTTTTTTCTAATAACAAATCTTCCAGATTCATTTAGGCAAATATTTTTTATTTTAATGTTAGGACTATTCGCAGATATTATTAACACTTGGCTTACAAACGCAAGCATAATTAAATGGTATTGTGACAGGAAGGGTATAAGATGAAACTAACTTGGAAAATCTGGCTTTTGATAATAGTATTAGTATGTGCAGCAATAATTATCTCACCAAGATTTGAAAAAGGAGTTGTTGTCAAAAGCATAGAAAAAAATTCAAGTGCCTTTGAAGAAGGATTAAGGTCTGGAATGATAATCAAATCAATCAATGGAGAGATTGTTAACAACATGGATGATTATACAAGAATAATGGGTTCTATTTTCACAAATGAAACAACCCAAAAAACAGAAATAAAAGAAACAAATCTTAATTCAACAAATTCAACTGCTGTTATCTCAAAAAATACTAAAAAATTAACAATAACAACCAAAGATTCTGAAATAATAATTCTTGTAGATAAAGCTCCTGACCTTACAGTTGCAAATATTCCTAAAACAAAAATTAAAACCGGACTTGACTTAAGCGGAGGAGCAAGAGCTTTGGTAAAAGCAGAAAAACCTCTTTCAATGGCTGAATTAAATGATTTAATCTCTGTAACAAGTAATCGTCTTAACGAATTTGGAATTTCAGATGTTTCAGTAAGAGCAGTTTCAGATTTACAAGGAAATAATTTCATGCTAATAGAAATTGCAGGAGCAACTCCTTCTGATTTAAGTGAATTAGTTTCAAAACAAGGAAAATTTGAAGCAAAAATTGGAAATGACAGTGTATTCATAGGTGGAAAAGAAGATATAACCTATGTTGCAAGAACAGGAGAACAATCAGGAATATATGCATGTGATGCCTATCAAGGAGGACAAGCTTGTAGCTTTAGATTTGCAATTACATTAAGTGAAAAAGCTGCAAAAAGACAAGCAGCAATTACAAAAAATCTATCTGTTGATCCTTCAGATCCAGGATATTTATCTAAAAAATTAGACCTTTATTTAGATGATAAACTAGTTGATTCTTTGGCAATAGCAAAAGATCTCAAAGGCAGAGAAACAACAGAGATATCAATTCAAGGCTCTGGAAAAGGAACTACACAGCAAGAAGCCTATGACGATGCAGCGAATAATATGAAAAAATTACAGACCATATTAATAACAGGAAGTTTGCCATATAAACTAGAAATAGTTAAAATAGATACAATTTCTCCAGTACTAGGAAAAGAATTCGCAAAAAATATAGCGATTCTAGCAGGAATAGTATTTTTAGCAGTTTCTATTTTCTTGTTTATAAAATACAGACGAATAAAAATAACACTTTCAGTTATTTTAACAATGTTTTCTGAAGCATTCATAACTCTTGCAATTGCTGCTTTAATAAAATGGAATTTAGATGCTCCATCAATTGCAGGAATAATAGCAGGTATGGGGACAGGAGTTGATGACCAGATAGTTATATTAGATGAAGCTGTTTCTGATACAAAATCAAGCTTAAAAGAAAGAATCAAAAATGCTTTTTTTGTTATTTTAAGTGCATTCTCATTAACTGTTGTTGCTATGATTCCATTATTCTGGGCAGGAGCAGGAATGTTAAAAGGTTTTGCACTGACAACTATTTTAGGAGTTAGCGTAGGAATCCTAATAACAAGGCCTGCATTTGCAGATATAGTAAAAATGATAATAAAAGAATGATTATCTAATTTCCATAGATATAATAAATATTGACAATCTTTAAAAATATTCTTTTTCTCATAAACTCATGAAAGTGGTAGTTACAGGAGGTTGCGGATTTATAGGAACTAATTTTATTAATTACCTTTTAACAAGTTCAGAAGTTCAGGAAGATATAGAAATTATTAATCTAGACAAACAAACTTATGCAGGGCAAGGCAAAAATATAGAACACTTAAGTCTTGATAAAGATTCAAGATACTCTTTTATTTTAGTAGATATTGCTGATAAAAACTTGATTAAATACATTTTTGAAAAAGAAAAACCAGATGTTGTTTTTAATTTTGCAGCAGAAAGTCATGTGGACAGGAGCATAGAAAATTCCAATGATTTTATAATGTCTAATTTTCTTGGTTCAGTTAATTTAGCAGACTGTGCAAGGAGGTCTTCTGTTAAAAAATTTATTCAAATTTCAACAGATGAAGTTTATGGAAGCATAGAAAATGGAAGTTTTGATGAAACAGCTAGACTAAATCCAACTAATCCATATTCAGCAAGCAAAGCTGCTGCAGAACTTCAGCTTTTTTCCTATTTTAAAACTTACAAATTTCCTTTAATAATAACAAGAAGTGCAAATAATTATGGTCCTTACCAATTTCCTGAAAAACTATTGCCTCTTTTTATAACAAACCTCTTAGAAGGAAAAAAAGTCCCTCTGATGTGGAGCGATGAAAATCCAGGATTAAATATAAGGGACTGGCTTAATGTTGAAGATAACTGCAGAGCAATATGGTTTGTCTCTAAAAATGGAGAAATTGGAGAAACTTATAATATTCCGGGTGAAAACGAAAAAACAAACATAGAGGTTACAAGAAAGCTTTTAAAAAATTTAGGTTATGGAGAAGAAATGATTGAAAAAGTGCAGCATAGAAAATCTCATGATTTTAGATATTCAATTAATGGAGAAAAAATAAAAAAATTAGGTTTTAAACACATAAAAATTTTTGAAGATGAATTAAAAAATCTTATTGATTGGTATAAAAATAATGAAAACTGGTGGAGACCTTTAAAAAATGAAAGATAGAGGAATTGTGTTTGGTGAAGGATTTTTAGGAAAAAGAATTGCTGAGGCTTTAGACTATAACACAACTAAAACAAATCCTTTAGATATTAAAGAACTTGAAAGATTTTTAGATGCTGAAAATCCAGATATTGTAATAAATGCAATAGGAAAAACAGGAAGGCCTAATATTGATTGGTGTGAGACTCATAAAAGAGAAACAATAGAATCAAATGTAGTTGCAGCTGTAAATCTTTGCATTAAATGTTCAGAAAGAGGGATTTATTTTGTTCATTTAGGAAGCGGATGTATTTATTATGGAGATAATAATAAAAAGGGTTTTACAGAAGAAGACGAGCCGAATTTTTATGGCCCGCAGTTTTATGCAAAATCAAAGATTTTAGCTGAAAAAACTATAAAATTATTTCCAGGATTAATTTTAAGAATAAGGATGCCAGTAGATGACAGGCCTCATGAAAGAAATTTGATAAATAAACTTCTATCCTATGACAAAGTAATTGAAGTGCAAAATTCAATGACAACAGTCCCGCATATGATTGATGCCATAAAAACTCTTATTGAAAAGAGAAAAACCGGGATTTATAATTTAGTAAATCCGGGAACTATTTCAGCTTCAGAAATAATAAAACTTTATCAGGAGATAGTTGATCCAAACCATAAATTTAGAGTAATGTCTTTGGAAGAACTTGATGCAATAACTTCTGGAAGAAGATCTAATTGCTATCTAAATACAGGTAAACTAATTTCAGAGGGAATAGAGCTTCCAGAAATTCACCAGGCAGTAAAAGAATGTTTATTAGTATACAAAGAGAGATTAAAATGAAAGGAATAATTTTAGCAGGAGGAAAAGCAACAAGGCTTTATCCAGCAACAAATGTAGTTAGTAAACAGCTTCTTCCTATTTATGACAAACCAATGATTTATTATCCTTTATCAACACTTATGCTAGCAGGAATAAGAGAAATCTTAATAATATCTACTCCTGAAGATTTGCCAAGATTTAAAGAATTATTAGGAGATGGTTCAAGAATAGGATTGAAATTTTCCTATAAAGAGCAAACTAAACCAAGAGGTCTTGCAGATGCATTTATAATTGGAGAAAAATTCATAGGAAATGATAAATGCTGTCTTATTCTAGGTGATAATATTTTTTATGGTTCAGGACTTCAAGAAATGCTAAAGCAAGCTGCTGAAAAAGATCAAGGTGCAACAGTATTTGGCTATGAAGTAAAAGATCCTGCAAGATACGGAGTTATTGAATTTAATTCTGACAAAAAAGTCTTATCTATAGAAGAAAAACCAGAATTTCCAAAATCCAAATATGCAGTTGTAGGATTATATTTTTATGATAATAGAGTAATTGATTTTGCCAAATCACTAACTCCCTCAAAAAGAGGAGAAATTGAAATAACTGATTTAAATAAAAAATATCTTGAAATAAGAGAACTTGATGTTAAATTAATGGCAAGAGGATTTGCATGGCTTGACACAGGAACTTTTGATTCTCTTGCAGAAGCCTCTGAATTTGTAAGAGTTATACAAAAAAGACAAGGTTCAATGGTAGATTGTCCAGAAGAAATTGCCTATAAAATGGGCTATATAACAAAAGAACAGCTAAGAGAAACAGCAGAATTCTTTAAAAAATCAGGTTATGGCGAATATCTGCTTAGTTTGATATCTTGAAACTAATAGTTCTGTTCTTAAATCATAGATTATAGATAATTATTATATCCTTTATCTTATAATTCCACAATAACTTAAGCGAGATTGAGAAAATGAAATTAACTTTTGTTTTAATAAGATTATTAATATAAATTGAAAAATATAGCTTGATTATCATTTCAATTACTTTTTAAATACTATTTTCTTTATAATAAGATGTTGCCAAAAATTCATATAATACTCGGAGGAATTTTTTCAATCATAATCTATTTTACTTTTCACATAACTTTTTTTCAAGCCTCTTTAATATTTTTATCTTCTTTCTTAATTGACTTTGACCATTATCTTTATTATATTTTCATAAAAAAGGATTTTAATTTAAAAAGAGCTCATAGATGGTTTGTTAAAAAAAGATATAATTGGATAGCTCTTTCAAAAGAGCAAAGAAGCAAATTCAAATTTCCAATTTTTATTTTTCATGGACTTGAATTTTTCATAATTTTGCTTTTATTTTATTTTTTAAATAAAATTTTTCTTGGAATAATTTTAGGAATTATGTTCCATATGCTCTTAGACTTCATAGAACTTTATTATTTTAAAATGCCCTTTTATTCAAAATTCTCACAAACATATGTGTATTTTAAGAACAAGAATAAACCAGATTTTAAAATATGATTATTTTCTTAAAAAATCATTTGTTATATAAGCAATAGTAGGAAATGTTGAAACACTTTCTAAAACTTCTGCAATATTGTTGCTTGGAATTGCATACAAAACATAATGTTCTTTTAATACTTCGAGATTTCCAAAACATCTTTCTGCAATTTGTTTTGTAGACAAATCAGTTGATATTCTTACTGCCATAAAAGGCATATTATCTCTGTCATCATAAAATGTATATCCTGAAATTTTAAATTCTTCAGGTTCTAATCCAAATTCCTCTTCCATTTCTTGATCAAGGTGTTTCTTCATAAAATTGCCTAAATTAAATCCTTTTTTTAATTTTGGATCAGGAGTTGAACCAGGAGATGAAATACAATCTGCAGCAACACCTAAATGTCTTGCCCTTTGAACAAAAAGCAGTTCTCTATCATCATCTGCAAAAAGCATATGAGCACATCCTAAATATCTTGCTCTTTTAGTTTCAGGAATTTTCCATTCATCAAATAATACTCTAATAGTTTTTCCTTTACCATAAATTCCTTTTATTTTTTCATAGGAATCTGCAAGTCTTGTAAATGCATCGATAGTTGGTGCTAATAAATTTCCACCAGTAGATTCTTTTAATTTTATTAAACCATTTAAAATTTTAGGAGCAATTTCTAAATCTTCTTCAAGTTTTGAAGGAACTGCTTGAGTTTCAGTTGCTTTAAAATCATAATAACCTCCTTGAACAAGAACTAAAGGTAAACCAACTTCTCCAACAATAATTGCAACAGGCCCATTTTTAGGCATTTCAGCCCCTAATTTTCTTAGAGCATCAAGTCTATTTCCAAAAGCTTCTCTATAAGGTTGAAGAGGTTCTGGAACAGAATATGAATGAGGAAATATCTTTACATCCATTTCATCAAATGAAGAAAATCTTCCTATTCTAGTTATTGCAAAAGCAACTTTTTCTAAATCAGGCATAGGTTTTGCTTGTTCTTTTTCAATAAGATTTTCTAAATCATTATCTGATAATTGAGGGTCTAAGGAAAATGCATCTAAATATGCCCCATTACTAAAATTCTTTCTATAAATTTTTACCTGTGCCATTCTTTCAATTTTTAGTATTAACTATCCCCTAAAAACCTTTTATTTTTCTAAAATAGTCTATCTAAAATATATTTTATAGTTTACATCTATTTTTTAACTATGTTTTTTCTCAAAAACAATGGAATTTAATTTAGATTCTTATCAGCCAATAGATTATAGGGAATGGATTTTAGGAGATGAATGCAGGAAAGCTGTAAATTTGAAAAGATTAAACATGCTAAATGATCGTGAAATTAGTCTTATAGAAATTTCTTCAAAATATCAGGACTGCAGAAATGATCCAGGACATGGAGAATTTGCAACCTACTCTGCACTAAGATTATTGCCTTATTATCCAAATGCAAAAAGAGAAGTAGTTGTTCCAACTGTTTGGGTTCATGATATGGGATTTTATGGTGAAGATCCGAGTTCATGGCAAAAACTTGTTGCAGAAGCAAGAGCAAAAGGAAATTTAAAAGGTTTAGATGATGAAGTAAGAAGGCGCCCTCATCAAAATAGAGGTTGTTTTTTATCAAGAGAATTATTTCAAATAGCTGGTTATCCACCTAAAGAATATTATTTAGAAAGTGAATATATTATTGGAGATCATGACATAAGGAAACATCCAACAACAGTAAATGGAAAAATTATGAGAACTGCAGATTTACTTTGGAGGACAAGTTATCCTCAAGCTCAAATATATATGGCTAACCTGGAGCCTGAAGAAATTCTTCAGATGATAGAAAAGACTTGTTTAAAAGGAGAAAGAACTCATTTAGGAGAAATTGGAATTCAAATAGCTAGATTAGATTTTGCAAACACAATGTTTTACAAATTTGGAGAAAAAGCATTTCCTTTGCTGGAACAAGAATATTCCAAAGAATTAAAAAAGATTATAAGGCTTTATAGTTAAAGATATTTTGCAAAACAACAAAATATAAATATTATTTTTTATAAGATATCCCATGATAAACCTAATTCCAATGGCAGGTTTGGGAACAAGATTCTCACAAGAAGGCTATAAATTATCCAAGCCATTGATTAATGTTTCAGGAGTTCCTATGATTGTGAAAGTCATAAGAGACCTGCCTAAAGCAGAAAAATGGATATTTGTAATGAGAAAAGAGCACATAGAATATGGTGTTGATAAATTAATTAAAAAAGAAATTCCCAATGCCATTATAATTGTTGTTGAAAAAACAACAGAAGGACAAGCATGTACATGCAAATTAGCAGAACCTTATCTAGAACCTGATGAAGAATTGTTAATAGCATCTTGTGACGTAGGATTTTTATATGACAAAGAAAAATTCGACAATTTAAGAAATAGACCTGACGTTGACTCAATAGTTTGGACTTTTAGTCAAAGAGAAAATCTTAAAAGAAATCCTAATGCCTGGGGGTGGTATAAATTAGAACCTGATAATGAAACAATAAATGATGTTTCTGTAAAAATCCCAGTATCTGAAACCCCTTTTTATGACCATGCAGTTGTTGCTACTTTTTATTTTAAAAAAGCAAGAGATTTTATAGATTCTTCAAATTTAATGATAAAAGAAAATTACAGGATAAACAATGAGTTTTATGTTGATGCTATTCCAAAATTTATGCAAAAATTAAATAAAAAATCACTGATTTTTGATGTTGACCTCTTTGTCTGCTGGGGAAAGCCAGATGATTTGCATGATTATGAAAGAATGGAATTCATAATCAGATACAATATTTTTCCATCTGATATGTCAGAAGAAGAAAAAAGATTATTGAATTTATGGAAGATGTATTTTGAAAAACCAAATCTTTATTAATCATTATTAACCAATAATCTAATGATAAATAAAATAAGAGAGGTTTCTAAGTCTCCTACATTAATTCAACTTATTAAATTTGGTTTAATAGGTATTGTTGGGGTAACTCTTAATTATTCTATTTTTTTTATACTCTATCATTTTTTCAAGCTTCATTATGCTCTTTCTTCAGCAACAGGGTTTGCTATTGGAATTCTGCTTGTTTTCTTTTTAAATAAAAATTTTACATTTGGAATAAAAAGCAATGAAGAAACCAAGAAAATGATAATTAAATATTACATCTTGAATATATCTCTTGCATTATTAAGCCTATTGCTCCTTTCTTTTTTTGTTGAATTTTTGCATATAAATGTTTATATAGCCAATATTCTAAGTTTGGGAATAATAGCAATCTTGCATTTCATAGGAAGCAAGTTTGGTATTTTTATATCAAAAGATGGAAAGAAAAAGATATGAACTTTCAATAGTTGTTCCGGCTTATAATGAATTAAAAAGTCTGCCTTTGCTTATAGAAAAATATAAGAATGAAAAAAAGAATATTGATTTTCAATTAGTAATAGTTAATAATGGTTCTAGTGATGGAACAGAAGAATTTTTATTCAGAGAACTTAAAAAAAAAGAAAATAGTTTTGTTAAAACAGTAAATATCAAAACAAATATAGGTTATGGAAACGGCATTCATCAAGGCTTAAAAGAATGTGATTCTGAAATAATAGGCTGGTCACACGCAGATTTGCAATGCTCTCCAGCAGATATTTTCAAAGGTTATGAATTATATAAAAAAATAAATAATCCTAAAATTCTTGTTAAAGGTCACAGGATAAATAGGGATAAAAAAGCTCTTATATTGACATATGGACTTGCAGTTTATTCTTCTTTTATATTATTAAAGTTTTTTAATGACATAAATGGCCAGCCTAAAATATTTAATCAGAATTTATTTCAAACTTTCAAAACACCTCCAAAAGGCTTTTCCTATGATTTATATGTGCAATATAAAGCCTTAAAAAAAGGTTATAGGGTTTATTCATTTAAAGTCCTGTTTGAAAAAAGGATTTTTGGAATATCAAAATGGGCATATTCCACCATTTCTAAATTTTCAACAATTAAAAGTTTTTTAATAGATGTAATAAAAATGAGATTTGGATTGATAAAATGATAATAATAAATCATAGAATAAATACGCTTGAAGATTTGAAAAAAACCCCTGTCGAATGTGGTGTTGAGATAGATATAAGGCCCTTTGGAAATAAACTAATTTTACATCACGAGCCATTTCAAGAAGGAGTAGAATTTGAAGAATTTTTAAAAAATTATAATCACAAATTATTAATATTAAATGTTAAGTCAGAAGGAATAGAACAAAGAGTTTTGGATTTAGTTGAAAAATATTATATAAAGGATTATTTTTTCTTAGATGTCACATTTCCATTTATGATTAAATATATCAACAAAGGAATAAAGAAATTTGCAGTAAGATTCTCTGAATTTGAGTCTATAAACACATGCCTAAATCTTATAGGCAAAGTAGACTGGATTTTTGTTGATAATTTCACAAAGCTTCCTGTTGAAAATAATTCTTTTAAGATACTAGGAAGATTCTTTAAAATATGCATTGTTTCTCCAGAACTTCTTAAAAGACAGGAAATAGAACTCACTAAAAATATTTTAAAAGAAAATCCTGTTGATGCAGTATTAACAGATCATATTGAAAATTGGGGGGATTAAAGATGAAGATAGTTATTCCTATGGCTGGAAAAGGAAAAAGATTTAATGATTACCTGTTTCCAAAACCTCTTATTGAAATTGATGGAAAACCTATGATAGAGCATGTTATAAATTATTTTCCAAAAAATTCAGAATTTATCTTTCTTTGCTCTCAGGAGCATATTGAAAAAACATTAATGGAAGATATTTTAAAAAGGCTTGCTCCTAATTCAAGGATAATCGTTATTCCAGATGAATATTTAAAAGGGCCTGCTTATACTTCTATTGCCTCTTTTGATTTCATAAGAGATGATGAAGAAGTAATTGTAAACTATTGTGATTTTATACAAATTTGGGATTTTTATGAGTTTATTAATAAAGTTAGAGCAGTCAAGCCTCATGGAGCAATAATCAGTTTCAGAGGATTTCATCCATCTTCTTTAGGAGACACCTACTATGCTTATTTAAAAGTAAATGAAAATAATATAATTGAAGAAGTAAGAGAAAAGAAAAGTTTTTCAGAAGACAGGATGAAAGATTTTGCATCAACAGGAACATATTATTTTGCTTCTGGTAATCTATTTAAAAAATATGTAAAAGACCTTATCTCAAATCCTGACAATTCTGTAAATGGAGAATTTTACATGAGCCTCCCATATAATTTAATGATAAAAGGAGGATTAAATGTTCTCAATCATGAAGTTGAAAAATTCATATGTTTAGGAACTCCAAGAGATTATGAGCTTTATAGATTCTGGTCAGAATTTTTTCTTAAACATCCGCCAACACCAATAACCTTTCATAATATAAATCTTAATGTCACAAATATTTTTCCATTAGCAGGAGGTGACCGTTATTTTAAGGATTTAAATATAAATTGTTTAAGTTTTTTAGTTCCAATTATGAATAAGCCGCTTTTAGAATACTCTTTAAAATCAACTCCTTTAGGAGTTAAAAATATATTTATTTCTCTTGAAGACAATAAAAATGAATTTAATCAATACACTCTTCCAAAAGAATTCAGGCTTAATTCAGAACATATTTTTCTAAAGGAAAAAAGCATAGGTAACACTGCAACGATTCTTGCAGCAAAGCCTTATATTGAGCCAGATAAGCCAGTTTGTGTATCTGGATGCAACTATATTTTAGATTACAATGAAAGTCTTTGCTCTCATTTGTTCGAGAGACCTGATATTGATGTAATAACTTTTGCATTTTCTCATCATGAATGCATATTAAGAAATCCAAAAGATTTTCACTATGCTAAGTTAGATGGAAATATTGTTAAAGAGATTGTAGGAAAAAACATTATCTCAGAGTGTCCATATAAAGATCATGCTCTTATAACAACTACAATATATAAGAAGGCCGAAGACCTTTTTTCAAGTTTGGAAGAGTCTATAAAAGAAAAAAATCCATATTCTCTTTCAGCGATTAATCATCTTATTAAACAAGGGAAAAAAGTTGCTGCATTTGAAGTCAACAAGTTTATTCCATTAAGAAATATTCAAGACTATCAAGAATTTATATATTGGCAAGAATATTTTGATAAAGCTTCTCATCATCCTTATTCAAGAATTCTTCAATAAATGATTAATATTTTATAATATGCAATTAATAAGTTCCTCTAAATTTTTTATTGCTGTACTTAAAGATATATTTAAAAATATAATTCCAAGAAGCATTAACATGGTGCCTTGTTGTATAAAATGCTTCTGCATATTTCCATATAATCTTGTAAACTGGATTATCTTTTATAAAAATAAGTTTTTTAACAATCATATCCCTCATAAATGGAAAATTTATATAAATATATGAGAGTCTTGATAAATTCAATATTTTTTTACCTTCTTCATCATTTCTAAAACAATCATAAAAAGTCATAACATTATCCCCAATCATATTATCATCATCAATTAAAGCTTTATCATATTGTCCAATATCAACACCATATTTAGTGATATCAAGTTTTGGAAATGGTTTAAATATATTTACTGCAACAACCCCATTTTTTCCTTTTAATTCACTTGCAAAATTAAGAGTTTCAAGAGAGTATTCCAATGTTTCTCCAGGAAGGCCTAGCATAACAGAAAGAGAATATTTTATTTTATATTTTCTAAAAAGATTTATAGCATCAATATATTTTTGGTTTGTTATAGGCTTATTCAAAATATTTTTTCTAAATTTTTCATTCCCAGTCTCAAGCCCTATTCTTACTATAAAACATTTTTTAGTTTCAGCAAGTAGTATGCAAAATTCCTCATCTACTTCATTAACAGTAGCATTTATGGTGAATGGCAGATTCACTTGTTCTTTATATTTTTTTAAAAATTCTCTAAGCCAGATTTTATTATATCCCAATGTACTGTCATTAAAGAATAAATTTTTTACCTTATATTTATCCCTAAGAATAATACATTCTTCAATAACATTATCTATGTTTCTTAACTCACAATATTTTTTGCTTACTGGATAATACATTTCTCTATATTTATGATTAAAGCAATAGGAGCACTTATACGGACAGCCTCTTCCAACCATTATTTGTTCAAATTCAATATCCCTAAAATAAGAGTCATAATCTCTGTAAATATCTCTATCATCAAAAACTCTTTTATTTACATCTTTAAAAGGTCTTATTTTATTTTTTATTATTCTCCCGTTTTTTTTAATCCATAAATTTTTGATTTTTGAATAATTTTTACCTTTATCAATAGCATTTGCAAGTTCTACAAGTGCATCTTCACCTTCTCCTCTGCAGAGTATATCAATTGGAGTTTTCTCAATAATTTCTGGAAAAAAAGACGCATCATATCCTCCAACAACAATTAAAGATTTAATTCCCTCTTCTTTTAACTTTTTGCTCATTTTAGACATAAAACTCCTAAAAGGTGTTATAATTGGAAAACAAATTAAATTAGGATTATACTCTTTTACTTCTTCAATTATTTTTTGTTCATCCCCTATAGCCACTCTTGTTTCATGTCCTGCATTCTTTAAAGCAGCTGAAAGAGTCATAACACCTCCGAGTGGAAACCATATCTGCTGTAAAAATATTATTCTTGCCATTATAAATATATTTAATAGCAGGTTATTTAAGCATTTTTATGCAGAAATATACTTTATTTTTTAGACATGTTTTTCACACTGAGAAAATCTTTTATCTTTTAAAAGAGATTTTCTAGGCTTCATTAATATATTTCATGATAGTGCTCAGAAACATAAAGTTTCTGACATGATAAAAAATTCATGATTTTATCCATGAATTTTTTACATTAACAAAAACTTTTTGAATAATCATTGCAGGATTTATTAATTTAAACATATAAGGAATATTCAAGGGATTTGTCAATGCTAAATAAGCATATTCTCCTAAAACAATCTTTGGAAAATTAAATTTTTCTAAACCTTTAGGTGTATAAACTCTTTCACCATTAGAGTAATTTTTAGGCAATAAATCTCTTTCAATTTCTCCATTTTTGACCAATTCTTCATAAACAGGAGTTCCGGGTAATGGCTGAAAGTTGTTTAAAAAAAAGAAATTTAACCTGCATTTTCTTAATAATAAAATAGTCTTTTTAATATCTTCTTCTGTTTCCCCAGGATATCCTATTATAAAAAAACCGTGCACCTTTAAACCAATTTTTTTAATTTCTTTAATTTTTTCTGGAAGTATATTCAAATCTAAATTCTTGCCCATATTATTTAATGTTTTGATAGAACCACTTTCAGGAGCAATAATAACATTCTCCCATCCAGCCATTTTCATTAGTTTTAACAATTCTTTATCTGTCCTTTCAATCCTTATTCCATTTGGAGTTCCAATATGTAGATCTTTAAGATTCAAGCTTATAATAGCTCTGCATATTTCTTTTGCATAGGAAACATCAAATGTAAAATTATCATCTATAATATTTATTTGTCGGATATTTTTATTATAATAAAGCTGTTTAATCCAATTTATTATATATTCTGCAGAATGTTTTCTTACTAATCTTCCATTTTGTATAGATGCAGAACAGAATTTGCATACATAAGGACATCCTCTTGTCACCCATATTGGTGCATTCATTTTATGGATGGTATTAAACTTGTAGCCCTTTTTTATATATTCTTTAAGATTAATAGCATCATAATCAGGCAATTTTATTTCATCAAGATTTTCTTCAAATTTTATTTCATTTTTAATTATTTTTCCACTTTTGCTTTTATAGATTAACCCATTTATTTTTGAAAATTTAAATTCTTTAATTTCAATTTCTTTAATAAATTGATTAAAAGCAAGCTCAGATTCTCCTCTAAAAATAAAATCTATTTCTGCATGCTTAATAGCTTCTTCTGGATAACAGGTTACATGTGCCCCACCTATAATAGTTATTATCTTTGGATTAATTTCTTTTGCAATTTTTAGTAAATTAATTCCTTCTAAATATGTATTTGACCAGCAAGAAACACCAACAATATCAGGTTTAAAATCTAGGAAAAATTTCCTTAATTTTTCAGAATTTGAATTTATTTTGTTCAGAGAGCAATCTAATATTTTAACCTCATGTTTTTTATCAAGATTACTTTTTAAGTATGCCAATGAAATTGGCAGAACATATTTTAAATCATATCCTTCAGGCCATATTAGAGCAATTTTCATCATAATTTTTTAAACCTGTTAAACAGGTTAAATTTATTATCTAATGTTAAAATAAAATCTGCCATTCTTTTCTCAATCATGAAATCATACAAATCATGTTCATATCTGAATTTAGCAATAGGATAATACAAATTAAATAATAAGTTCATAAGCTTATTTGAATATTTATAGCTTAATTTTTTATTGGCAAAATATGATAAAAATACAGAATCTTCAATTAATTTTATCTTTTTTTTAGTTAGCCATGAAGGATAAAGCTTATACCAAGTATTATAATTAAAATCAGCCCAGCCCTCAAGATTTTTTGGAGGCTGAAATCCTTCTTTTAAAGCAAGTTGATATAATTCTGTTTTAGGAAAAGGAGTATAAAAAAATATAGGAGTTACTGCATTAGGATTCTCATTTTCAATTATTTTTCTGAATTTTAAAGTATCAAAAAATTCTTCTTCAGTCTCAGTAGGAAAACCTGCCATGAATGTACATTTTAATATAAAGGGATATTTGCTTAATTTTTTATTAGCTTCTTTTAAAATATCCAAACTTGTATCTTTTTTAATTAAATCAAGTATTTTTTGATTTCCAGATTCCATACCCATATCCAAATTTTTACACCCGCTTTTTGCTAAATTATCAAGAGTTTCCTCATCTAACTTTAATATGCTGTCTGCCCTTATTCCAGCAGCCCCCCAACTATATCCTCTATTAGCTTTTGCAATTGCGATAACTAATTCTTTAAAAAATTTAGGATTTGCTGCAATATTATCATCCATAAAGAAAAAATCCTTTATCCCCTGTTTTGTTTCAAGTTCATACAAATCTTCCATTATCCTTTTTATTGAATGACTTCTCCATTTTCTTTTATACAAACAAACTATTGAACAAAAAGAACATCTAAATGGGCAGCCTCTGCTTAACATCATAGATATTGAAGGATTATCTGGATTATAACCTATAGAATTATACTCTTTTAGATTTACAAGATTATAGGGGATTTTTGGCAAATCATCAAGATTTTTAATTAATTCTCTTTCTTTTGTTTTTTTTATTTTACCTTCTTTTGTCCTATAAATAATTCCATCTATCTTATCAATCTTTTTCTTGCCATTACAATAATTCATAATATCTGTTAATAAATAGTCTCCTTCACCATAACAGACTGCATCAATATTTTTATCTTCCATACAAAGTTCGGGGCAAGTCTGTGCCCAGCTTCCCCCTAAAATAACCATCACTTTTGAATCAAAAGATTTTATAAGCTCTGTAATTTCCATCATATATTTTATCTGTTCTCCAACCATTGAAGTTAAACAGACTATTTTAGCTCCTGAAGAAATATTATTTTTAAGTTCCTCCTTCCAATTTTGATTAATTCTTTGGTCAATTAATATAACTTTATATCCTTTTGCAACTGGAACAGCTGCTATATTCAATAATCCCAATGGAGGTCTTACACCCATTAAATCCCAGACTCCACATTTTGGCTGAAAAAGTACTATATCGGGCATATATAGGTTTCTCGATAAAGATTTATAAAGTTTCTTATTTCTAAATAATTATGGAAGAAATCAAGGCATTTGATTTTAAACAAAAGTGGCTGCAGGATCCAAAAGGATATTTTCTTATTCGCATAAATAAAGAATTACAACTAATAGAAGTAGCCCATTGTTTAAAAAATAATGAAGTTTTAAGGGTTATTGTAGGCAGAAATCCAGAGGAAATAATGTATAAAATAATTGAGCAAAATTACATTTCATTATTAGATCATGCAGCATATCTTGGAAAAGAGTTGCAAAAAGCCTATCTTGCTTTAAAATACAAATGTGAATATTGTCAGGATTCAGACTTAATAATTAATTAAAATGGAAGAGAAAACCTTAGAACAAGATACTGAAAAAGCAGATTCAAAATGGTCTGGTGATGATTTTGCAATTCTAACAATCTTAGCTGCTTTAATATTTTGTTTGGAAATTTTTGGTATGAATGGAAGAACCACTTTTATGAGAGATTGGACTCATATTTTTGAAGGAGGTTATAGAGTTTTTTTAGGACAGATACCCTATCAGGATTTTTATACTCCTTTAGGTCCTGTAATTTTTGAAATGCAGGCTTTTTTTATGTATATTTTTGGCCCAAATGTATTTTCATTAATAATGCATTCTTTTTTTCTTACAATTATACTATTGCCTATATTCTATTATTTTTTAAGAAAAGAATTTAATAGACTAGTAAGCTTTACATTTTCTATCTTCTTTTATCTGTCTTTTCTTGGGCTTACTTTTCATCCATTATACAATTATACATCTTATTTTTTCCTTTTTCTGAATTTCTTTTTGCTTCTTTATCATATTAAAAAAGAGTCTCTTCCATCCTATGTTTATTTATTAAGTGCAGTTCTAGGAACTTTAGATTTTTATACAAAGCAGGACACAGGAGGACTTCATCTCTTATTTCTTTTTATTTATTTTTCTTTTCATTACTATAAAGACTGGAAGAAAATCCTATTTTTTTATCTAATTCCAGCATTTATACTTATGTTTGGAACTTTCTTTGGATTATCTAAATTAGATGGTTTTACCTATTGGTATAATTATGGCCAGCCTCCGCATAGTACTAATTTTTCTAAATTTTTAGACCAAACAAAACTAATAATGATAGTCAGTTCCTGGCATTTTTATGTAAGTTTATTGTTCATTTTTTTAATTTTATTTAAAAAAATAGACGCTTATAAGAAAAAGATAATGAGTTTATTTATAATTCTTTCAATAATTCATCTTGTAAGTAATACTCTATCAGGTTCAACAAGACAACTTTCTGTCATGGGTTTGCCTATTCTTATATTTTTTATTTATTTGCTTATAAAAGATCCTATAAAATATCTTGAAAAAAATTATAAATTCTTTATGTTTATGTTGCTCCTTTTGATATTAATTATAAATATAAATCCAATTCCAACCTATGGCCTTATTACTCTAAATTATTTAAATCCAAACATGGAAAAGATTAAAGAAGGTTGTGCCACAGGAGTCTTAATTGATAATCAATCTTATGAAGGGCTTCAAACCTTAAGGGAAGTAATAAAAGAATATCCTGATTTTATAAGCATAACTGAATTTAATTTTTTATATTGTGATTATAATAAAGAACCTCCAAAAGAATTACCTCTTTGTTTTAAAGAAGGATATCATTTTTACAAACAGGATTTAAATAATCTTTTGAATACTATTCTTTCTTATAATTCAACAGTAATTTTTCTTCAAGATTCTCATGGACATGATGATAGAAATTTAAATGAAAAATTAGTAGAATTCTTTGTTTCAAAAGGTTATGTTAAAATAAATTCAATAAATACCTTAACAACTCCAGAAGCACCTATTGCAGTTTTGGTTCTCAAAGATAGGTTATCAAAAAAGGATTTAGAAAAATATTCTGTATCTGAAAAAAGCTAAATATTTATAAGTAATTAAATATAAAAATTCTTATAAAAAAGTTAAATCATCCATCATGAAAATCCTGCTCATAATTCCCAAGTATAATTTAACAAATAAATCTAATT
>JAVHOF010000202.1:0-1335 GCA_036169915.1 Candidatus Pacearchaeota archaeon
TTCATTTAAAATTTCTATTACTTTTCCATATACTTGTTTTGTCCAACCATTAATTATTACCGTTATAGTATTTCTCAGTAAAAATTTTATAATCTTTTTTTGGTTCTAATAAGTATTCCATGCATTCACTTAAATTTGTAAACACAACCACTCCAATGCTATAAAAAGAAATCCCGTAATAATATCCGACATAATAACCTCCTAATTTTAATCTTCTATATAAACTATAATGTCAGCATCATATTTATCTCGTGCGAAATATATTACTTGCTGTGCTTCGTATTTACTATCTTCAAAATACCAATATGAATTGCTTTTCCTTGCTTTATACTTATCATTGGTTATTTTAACAACCAAATCTGCTTCATATTTACTATCTGTCAAATATACTTTTTTATCACAATGATATTTATCAGATGTTACATATACAATTTGCGAATATGAAACTGCTGTAAATAATAAAAATATAAATAATAATTTTTTCATGACGTTCTACTTTTGATACTATTTTTTCCTCTGTAATTTTTAGTTTGCGAATGACAGTTAGGGCAGATAATTTCAAGATTGTCTATATAATGATTAAATCTATTTCCATCTTTATGATTCAACTCAAACGAAACCTTCATATTATTCCATTCTGTTATATTACAAATTTCACAAACTTCCTTTTTTATTCCTTCGGCAACCAATCTACGTCTTAATTTGTCAGTAGGATATTGAGGATGCTTATTATTATAAATTATATCTTTTAAAAAATATTTTCCTCGTCCTTCTTTTTTCTTTTTATTTTTTCCTTTTAATCCTTGATTTGGATTATAAACTTCAAATAAATCAGCATATCTTTTAAAAGTATTAAAATGTAATCCCAATCTCATTGATGCTTGAGCCATACTATCAGATTGTTTTACAATTTTTACAAATTGTTCTTTATCAATATTTAACATATATTTTCTCCTTTCTATATAGATATAGAGAAAATATATTTCTGGCAGTCTTTCCAGAAAAAAAAACTATTGTGTTTGTAGTCGAGGAGAGACTCGAACTCTCACACCTCGAAAGAGATATAGCGTTTTAAGCGCTATGCGTCTACCAGTTTCGCCACTCGACCATTATTACTTTATAAATCCTTCTAAATAATGTCTTACTACAACAAATGCCATATGTAATCTTTCTTTTATACCTGTAGCATAACTTTTATCAGTGTAATATTTTAACATATTAAATATATGTTTTGGAGTTTCTTCTAATTCTTTTATTGGCTTTACTGTTCCATAATGGTCATCTTTATCCCAATGAATTTCTGTATCAATAAATGTATCTCCAAATTTATGTCGT
>JAVHOF010000203.1:0-1325 GCA_036169915.1 Candidatus Pacearchaeota archaeon
CACTACTATTACTTTATTAAAACAATTAGCAAAGGTAAATAAATAATGGGAAAGTTTTTTAAAGCTGTTACCGAAGGTGTAGAAGATATACATAAAACACTTAAGGGTGATAAAGTGCGCGAAGCTGAAACTTTGTACAATGACGCGTTTAAAGGTAAAGATATTTCTTCACAATTACATGCAGGCAACGTATTAGAAACTGCACAAAAAGATAAATTACATACAGAATTAGCAGTTGGTGGTATACTAGTAGGCACTACTGCGTCAGGCATAGCTGCCGCTCGTAGACATAAAAATAATTAATAGGAGACTATAAACTAATGGGAAAGTATTTTGTAAAAGAGGCTGCTAATAGACTAGCACAAGAAGCAGTTAAACTATTTGAATCAGGTAAGAGCTATGAAGAAATAGCTAAAGGCTTTAAGACTGTAAAAGGTGAGAATCCATACACAGCTAATATGATCAGGAATCGTGTTGAATCTACACAGGTAGGTCGCGGTAAAACAGAACAAACTGCAAAGATCTTAGCTGATCGTGCTAGTAGTACCCAAGCTAAGTCCTCTCAGACTGGACTGGACTTACATGCCTTAGGCAGCTCACCCGATGCGTATAAACAAAGTCCCTACACTGCTGAAGCTGCAAACACTTTAAAAAGAGAAGGTAAATTAGAAGCAATTGACAGAGGATCTAGTAAACGTAAGACCAAAGAGGTAATTAATAATTATGTTGATAAAAATCTTTCACACGAAGTTGGTCAGGTTGCACAACGTAAGTACTACGATGCATATGCAAAGGGACAAGTAGCAAATGCGCACAGTAATGCATTTGCCGATGCAGTAACTTCTCCTACTTTTACAAATAAGGATAATGCTATTGCTAATAGAATGCGTTCAGCTAGACCTGGAACAACAGAAGCTCCTACAGCTAGTCCAGCTGTTCAAAACTTTAAAGATAAGAAATTGACTATACAAACTACTAAACAAAAAGCACAAGCAGCCCTCGATCAAATAGCCGCGCACAAAGGCGATGGGGCTAAAAATTTAATAGAGGATATTAAGGCTAGCAAAGCTCCGAAAGTTGCACCTGGTGCAGATAACCCATTTTTAATAGCTGCAAATGCAGGTAAACCTGGAGTATCTCCTACTGGAAAAGGATCTCTTATATATAATAACGGTATAAATGATGAAAGAGCGCGGTTACTAAAGCAAATAGGTAAACCAGGAGCTACTCCAAAAGTAGAACCGCCTATTACACCTAAAGAACCAGATGCATTTGATAAAGCTCGTAATACTTATATAAAATATAAAACAAAAGCTAAAGCTAAT
>JAVHOF010000204.1:0-1320 GCA_036169915.1 Candidatus Pacearchaeota archaeon
ATGAAAAATAAAAACTTAAAGAAAAATCAAAAAATGAAAGTTGGAATTTTGTTTAGCGGAGGAAAAGATAGTTGTTACGCAGCTTGGCTTGCCAAGAAAGAAGGCTATGAAATATGCTGTTTGATAAGTATATTCAGCGAAAATAAAGAGAGTTATATGTTTCATACACCTTTTATTTCTAGAGTTGAAAATCAGGCAGAAGCTATGGAAATTCCTTTGATTAAGATTAGTACAAAAGGTGAAAAGGAAAAAGAACTTTTGGATTTAGAAAAAGCAATTAAGACTGCTATTGAAAAATATGGGATAAATGGGGTTGTTACAGGTACTGTTGAAAGTGTTTATCAAGCTTCCAGGATTCAGAAAATATGCAATAAGCTTGGGATTGAATGTTTTAGTCCTCTTTGGCAAAAGGATGCTGTTGAGCATTGGAAAGATATGCTTAAGAACAATTTTAAGATAATTTTAGTTTCAGTTTCTGCAGAAGGTTTGGACAAAAAATGGATTGGAAAAGAGATTGATAAAATAAATTTAGAAGAATTAATCAGATTAAGCAAAAAATATAAGTTTCATTTAGCATTTGAAGGCGGCGAAGCTGAAACTTTTGTTGTTGATTGTCCATTATTTAGGAGAAAATTGAAAGTCCTGGATTTTAAGGATTTTGGAGAGAGAAACTCTTGGAAAAGAGAGTTGAAGGTAAAATAGATATGATACTTGTTATTAATATTTGCAAAGAAGAATTACATTATTTTGAATTTGTGAAACCTATTTTAGATGTCTTGGAATGTAATAGGATAAAATATTTTGTTAAGAATTATAAATCTGTTAGCAATAGGGATTTAGGTAAATGTTCTAAGGTTATTATTTGTGGAACTTCTTTATTGGATAATGAGTTTATAGCTGATGAAAATATCAGATATTTTAAATGGGTTCTTAATTTTGATAAACCTCTTTTGGGAATATGTGGGGGGATGCAGATAATTGGAAAGGTTTTTGGGGGAAAAATTTTAAGAAAATCTGAAATTGGATTTTTTAAAGAAAATTTTGATAAAAATTTTTTAGGATTAGTTGGGGATATGGGGGTTTATCATTTACATAATAATTATATTGATTTTTCTAAATTAAAAGAATTTGAAGTTTATTGTGGAAAAGTTATTAGTCAAGCGGTTAAACATAGGGGCAAGAATATTTATGGAGTTTTGTTTCATCCTGAAGTTAGGGAGAAAGATTTAATAAAGAATTTTTGCTTATTAGGATATGAATAGAAATTTTTATAGAAAAAGACTTGACAATGGGATAAAGGTTTTATTTGAAGAACGAAAA
>JAVHOF010000205.1:0-1319 GCA_036169915.1 Candidatus Pacearchaeota archaeon
TTAAAGATTTATCAAATACTTCTTCAGAAATTTTTTCTTTAATACTTTTTGTTTTTTTGTCAAAGTCTAAAATCCTCTTTTTGACTTCTTTTATTAAATCAGATATTATAGAATCTCTTTCATTTATATCATAATCGCATTCTTCAGTATCAATAGTAAGCCTGCCATAATATTCGTCTAATATTATATTTATTTCTCCAATCTGAAATTCTATGGTTTTTGTATAATCGTCAGATATATCCCCTCTTCCACTGATTTTCATTGTAAGTTCCAGAAGAGAATAAAGTATATATATTTCTGGAAGTTTTTCATCTGATTCAATTTCTTTTATTTTTTCTTTTATATTCATTTTATCCAATCACCTCTAAAAATTGTGATGGCTCTAGACTCTGCCATTTATGCCTAAAAGAATGAGTTATACACAGATGTTCTTTTGCTCTTGAAATAGCAACATAAAACAGCCTTAATTCAGAATCTCTTTTTAAATTTGTTAATTTTTCCTTATAATAAGGCAGTATCTTTTCATTGCAACATGCTAAAAATACATATTTCCATTCAAGCCCTTTTGCTGAATGAATTGTAGATATTTTAACTTTATTATCATCTTTTTCCTTTTTTTCTATTTCAATCAGGCTATCAAGAAAATCTTTTATGCCTTTAACGTCATAAGAATGCCCTTTATACAAGTCTAATAATAACTTGATATTTTCAAATTTATCTTCCAGTTTTTGTTCTTCATTTCTATACTTATTCTCTAGTATTTTTAGATAATTTATATTTTTTAATAATGTTTCAATTGGATTTCCAGATTCGTTAATTGAATCCAAAATTATTCTTAATGAATATTTAACTTGATCATTTATATTAATAAAATCAATTTTTTTTAAAATTCCTATATAATTTAGATTATTTCTAGTTGCATATTCATGGATTTTGTTTATTGAAATCTTTCCCACTCCAGGAAGTATTTTTATTAATCTTTCAAAGTCAACAGAAGAATTTGGATTTACTATTAAATTTAAATATGATAAAATATCTTTTGTCTCTTCTCTTTCGAAAAATCCTTTTGATTTAGAAAGATGGCAAGGTATTCTATTTCTTATAAATTCCCTTTCAATGTCTTTTCCTATGTAATTGGTCCTTACTAATATTGCAATCTCATGCAAAGGTTCTTTTTTTCTTATTTTTTTAACATTATTAATAATATAGTCTATTTCTTTTTCAATATCTTCAAAACCTTGCGTAATTATCTTTTCTCCTTTCTCTTTAGTACATTTCAGCTTTTTTGAAATTTTAAATTTCATGCTGTTTATTGTTTT
>JAVHOF010000206.1:0-1312 GCA_036169915.1 Candidatus Pacearchaeota archaeon
TTTTCACAAGAACAATATCATTCGCAACATCAACATCATAGATTTTTCCAGAATATGGGACTTTTTCTATTCCCAAAACTTTAACAGGTTTATTTTCAGAATCAAGGAAATAAATTTCCTTTCCATTATTGAAATCTTCATAAGTTTCAGTTATTTGTTGAAGTGAAAAATCACTTAAATTTATTTCATTCCTCTCTCTATCACTTACTCTATACCTCTTATCTTTTATAACATTATAAGTATCTTCTACCGAAAGTTTTTTATAGTTTATATTTCTATAATCCTCGCAATGAGAATTGAAATCAACCCCTATATTGTTGCAGACACTGAGATTTGTCATGGAAAACTTACTTTTAAAGATACTAGAATTATGCTCTGGCAAGTTCTTGAAATGCTCAAAGGTGGACTTACTATTAATGAAATTATCGAAGATTATCCTTCTTTGACTAGTGAACATATTAAGGCAGCTTTGCAATATGCTGCAGATTTGACTCGAGGCAGTAACAATGTTCAATTCAGTTTCCCGCTCAAAGCTTAAATTCTTGCGAGATGAAAATGTTAAGAAAAGATTAGAAAGATTTCTATTGCAAGAAGGATTTGATGTAATTACTTCATCAAAAAGAACTCCGGATAATATTTTAGCACAAATTTCAAAATCTGAAAAACGTGTATTTGTTACAAATGACGGGGATTTTATAGATTGTAAACAATATTCAAAATCCAAAATATTTTCAATTGTTTGGTTAAGAATTCCACAAGATAAACCAGAATCATTAATATCTGCATTTTCTAAATTGCTTAATGAAATGAAATCAGAAGAATTTAAAGGTAAATTAATTACATTATATGAAGATAGATTTGAAGTTTCAGAACTAGAATAAACCTTATGCTTCTCACTAACAACCATCTCACTTCCATCTTCTAAATTAATATTATACATCTCCCCGCCTAATTTAGAATTATCAAAAACCTTATTTTCAATTATATTTTGATATTCAACTTTTCCAGAAGTTGAATTAAGTGTAACAACTTTCTCACTTCCATTTAAGTCAGAAAAATACTTCAATTTCTTTATGTAACATTTAACATCACCAAATCCTTCGGATTTGTACTCCACACTAAAGTGTGGAGTTTGTTTCGGATTTGGAGAGACAGAGGAATAAACTCCAGTATCTCCATCTTTAAAGATGGAGTTTATTCTTTCTGTATCATTATTAATTATTATTTTATTATTTACTGAGCTTTGCTCAGCAAATTTTGAATCTTCTGTTTTATCAGAAACAGAACTTGCTTCCAAAAAGCTTAAATAATC
>JAVHOF010000207.1:0-1299 GCA_036169915.1 Candidatus Pacearchaeota archaeon
TAAAAAGTTTAAAAAGTTGCATGAATTATAAAACTATTGACTGTTTTTAATTTTTTTTGTATATTTATAAATGAACCATAAATGATTTATATATGAAAACACCAACAAGAGTATTTAACTTTAATTTACCAGAAGATTTAAGAAATCATCTAAGAATGAGAGCTGAACATAAAAACAGCACAATATCTCAATGTATTATTGATTTAATAACTGAAGATAGAGATAAGTATATTGTGCAAATAGAAGGATTTAAAGATTTAAAAAAAGATTTAGAATATTTTCACGGAATTGCATCACTTCCTATTGTTTTCGATGAGACTAAGGTTGGTGGATATTTACATTTCTTCTTAGAAGGTGGTAAGTCTAAAACTAAGTTTATACCAGTTGAGATGAAGGATGCTTTTATGAAAGAATTTGGAACTAGGCTTTTAGATACGAATGAGAAAGAAGTGAGTAAATTTATAGAAAATTTTTATAAAACTAAATAATAAAATGAAAACTAAGGTTTGTAAATGTTGTGGTATTAGGAAAGCTGTTAGTGAATTTTATAAAAACAAAACTAAAAAAGGTGGGTATGTAAATTTATGTAAAAAATGTATAAAAGAAAAAAGAAAAATTAGAAAGAAAACGATTTTTGGTTTTAAAATATGTTCTTGTTGTAAGGAAGAGAAAATTTTAAAAAATTTTGTAAAAAGTAAAAGTAAAAAAGATGGGTTTTCTTGTTATTGCAAGGAGTGTAGCAATAAAAAATCAAAAGAATGGAGAGAAAGCAATAAAAGAGAAGTGAGAAGAAGGATGGTATTATTTAAGGAAACTCATCCAGAATATATGGAAAATTATACAAAAAAGTGGAAAGAGAAAAATCCAGGATATTATAATAATTTATCTAAAAAAAGAAAAGAAACTGATTCATTATATAAATTAAAAGGTAATATTAGGTGTTTGATTGGAGGTTCATTAAAAACAAGTGGAATTAAAAAGAACACAAAAACTGAAAAAATTTTAGGATGTTCTTTTAAAGATTTCAAAATTTATTTAGAATCCAAATTTGAATCATGGATGAATTGGGAGAATAATGGTAAATTTAAAAAAGAAAAGATGATAAAAAATAAATTTTGGCACATTGACCATATAATTCCTATATCATCAGCAAAAACAGAAGAAGATATAATTCGTTTAAATCACTATACAAATTTTCAGCCACTTGATGCTTATATTAACTGTATAACTAAAAAAAACAAAATCCATCATGATTTATAACCATGATGGACTTTTCTGCAGCTTATGCGTTTGCGTAAA
>JAVHOF010000208.1:0-1296 GCA_036169915.1 Candidatus Pacearchaeota archaeon
GTAGCGAAAGTGTTAGGACCGGTTCGGGCAGACGGATCGACGTTGTCAAAGTGAATTTTCATGATTTTGTGCACAGAACTAATCGTTGTTCTTGCGTCCGTGGCAAATTCACGCCCATATTTGTTAGATCTTGTTCATCTAAGATGATGAGGTTCAGCGATGGATTTTGTTGTCGCACAAGAACAATTTTGTGTTGTGTCTTTCGTAAGAGATATGAATTCTTAGTATCGTAGTACGTTGTAGCTCCGTCAATGGTTCGAACAAAGTCTGGATAGTATCGATGCTTGACACTTTGCTCATCTATGTACACGAACCAATCTTTGTGCGTTTGAAAGTTGATGTCGTGTTGATCCCAATATTCAGCTAGCGCTAATTCATAACCTCCTTGAACTCTGATCTGATCACCAGACTTCTTTTGATATGAATACCAACGTAATCCGTGCGTGGTACCAGCATGCAAAGTATGCAAAAAGCACCTAGGTGAGCAAAACTTTTTATGATTTTTGCTCATTACGCTAATGGTAAAAACGTTTGAACACGTTGTGTTTGCACATTGTAGTTGTGTGTATTGGGCCCGTTTTGGCATGCACATGTACTTGCAACTAACAGAACAAAATTTTTGTGCAGAAAAACACGGTTGAACCCAAAATTCCTTTTTGCATTTTAAATTTTGGCAAATCAACATCATACGCATTTGACGCTTATGTTGATTTAAACATTGACGATCACAATACGGATGACTGTTAATAGAACGAATTTGAGCATTGCAGTACAAACAACGTTGCTCAATGCGTGATTTTCGTTCGCCTTTTCTTACAAACTTATCTACACACGTACGAGAACAATATTGTTGATCGTGATGCTTGGGTCTTACTGTGAATTGTTTCTTGCACCCAACGCACGTTCGAATGATGTTATCACCCGCCCAATTGTACGCAGAAGCACTTCTTCGAGCTTGTCCTGCACATGGTCGCGAACAAAATTTCGCCGTAAATTCACGTGCAACAATGACGTTAAACTGTTTCCCACATATCAGACACCGTAATTCAACTACGTTTTTTGATCTCTTCGATGATTGGGATGACATGATCTGTGTCGTTCAACAGTATTGCCAATAATGTCAGTTCTTTTGTTGAAATGCTTTCAAGCTTAGCGTATACTGTGAATATATTCGGATCCAATTCATGTGATCCATTTGCTAGGACGCTTAGGTACATTTGTTGTGCGAGGTAATTAACAGCCTCGTTGGTCAAGCCGATGCCTGCCGTTTTGAAGACCTCGACAAGGCAATCGAAG
>JAVHOF010000209.1:0-1292 GCA_036169915.1 Candidatus Pacearchaeota archaeon
AAATTTGGCCATATGCTGGAAACTCCGGTGTATGTGGCAGTACTTGACAAGTTAAGCTTGTTGAGTGAAAATCTGACCACTGCGGACAATCAGCAGGAAAGATTAATTATTATGGAACGCCCAAGAAAGATTCCAGTTAAGGATTTGGAGGCTTCTCTAAATTCTGCGGTATCGTTAACTCGAAAGATTAGAGATGATGATATTTGTTCTGGAGGGAGTGGGAGTGATGGGTATTCGGGTGAAGAGGCATTAAGGGATCTAGTTAGAGAACTAAATGGAAAAGTTCCTGGTTTAAATCTAGAAGTACCTCCTGAGCCTATAGATAATAATTAATATCCTCAACGACTATACGCCAAACTTTGTAAGTTCGTTACTTACATTGATGATATAGTCTGAACTTTACAGCGATGTAAAGACTACGTATTTTTAATAATCGTAGCAAGTAACATAGTTAAACTGTTCTACGGTATGGGCTATAAACAACTGCCGTAGTAAAATCTAGCTATATGCTGGAAACTCTTGTTAATCTGAAGCTACTATGGTATAATCTACCCGTAGATGATACCAAGTAAAAAAGCTCTCAGTAGAGACAATCAGCAGGAAAGGCTAAAGTTAATAGGGTGGGTAGTTGGATTTACGGATGGAGAAGGCTGTTTTACAGTTAGTCTCCATAAAAATCCTACTACTAGTCTTGGTTGGCAGATAATGCCAGAGTTTATCCTTTCTCAAGGTAAGAAAAGTCTTGATTCACTTTTATTAGTAAAGAATTTTTTCAAATGTGGCCGGATTTCTGTTAATCACAGACATGACAACCACAGAGAAGATCTTTATCGATATTGCGTAAAATCTCAAAAAGAATTGAATGAAATAATTATTCCTTTCTTTAGAGAAAATAAGCTTAAAACATCAAAAGATGGAGATTTTAAAATATTTTCCTCAGTTTTAGAGCTTATGAAGAAGAAAGAACATCTTACATTTGAGGGAGTAAATAAAATTGTAGGAATTATTTCTGCTATGAATACCAAGAAAAAACGTCTATTAAGTTTAGAATCCTCAGAGACTATACGCTAGAAACTGTATTTTTACAGTTAAGATATAGTCCAAAACTCATAAGGTACAACTTTTGTTGTACCCTATAGCATGAGCGAAGCCCCTTGTCGGGTGAATGACTCGCCCGAATGTGTCGAAAGACACAGCACTTAGGGAGTTTTGGATTACAATTGATGTTCACATCTGATGATAAACAAGTTTTGAAGATGCTAAGTTAAGTGTAAAATTTGGCTATATGCTGG
>JAVHOF010000210.1:0-5672 GCA_036169915.1 Candidatus Pacearchaeota archaeon
GGAATTAAAGATTATCCTGCTAATCTTTATGTTAAGTATTAAGGTTTACTTAACAAATAATATAGAGATTTATTTTTTAAATGAAAAAGAGGAAGTTTGTTTTAGGAGTCATAGGAGTTTTGGCTGTTTGTTTGTTTCTTATTTTTTTAAATACTTGGATAATATCACAGACTCAAAATGAAATGAGTTTTGATAATTTTAAGAAATTAAAATCTGAGGAAAAAACTTATGACAGTTTTAAGCTTCTTTCTGTTGAAGATCAGAAAAAATTCTTATTTGGCAAAGATGATACAGGAGCTTTTTATTTAGATTCTAAGGAAAAAACAAGAATTTTTCAAGACTATCTTGAAAAAGATAAGGATAAATTAAAGCAATTAATGATATCTGAAGTAAATAAAAGAATAAGTCTTGATTCAAAAGGAAATGCATTAAAATTCAAGGATGGTTCTGTTCCTAAAATAAGGGATTTTAGTACAGATGATTCTGGAAAAAAATTAGTTTTTGATGGAAATAAAATTGGAATGAAGGATAAAAACGGAAAATTCACTGCTTTTATTGATTTTGAGAATATTCCTAAACAAACAACTTCTATTAGTTTTGGGAAAATTAAAGATGAGAAAGGAAATGAAATTGGTGATGGATTTAGCTTAACTTATGATACTCTAAGAGATAAAAGCGGAAAGGAAGTTAAGGTTAATGTAGGAATTGGAACAATAGGATATGATAAAAATGGGAATATAATTTTAATGGATGAAAATGGAAATTCTTTGTTTAATCCTAAGATAGATAATCTTCTTTCAAAAAAGCTAAGTAGTTTAGAGGAGCAAATAGTTAGTTTAGCTAAGGATTCAAAAACAGTTGCTAATGATAAGATAGATGCTATTGCAAAGAAAAAAATAGAAATTGCTCAAGCAAAGGCAAAAAAAGCTACTGGAGAAGGAGTTTGGGGTAGTTTTGCATCATCATTAACTGGGAGGGTTGGTTCGGTTGTTGGAGATATTAAGACAAAAGTTCCTAAAGAAACTGTAGCTAAGGTAATTGATACTTTAAGTGGTTATGCAAATGGAGTAATTGGCGCTGTTAAAGCTGGCGCTGATTCACTTGATATGATGTTTTCTGAATCTAATGAATTAAGACCATTAAATGGAAATGGCATTGGAGAAATTACTATTATGCCTGGAACAAATGGAAATATTGTTGATGCTTCTATTACAAGTGGTGGAGCTTTTGCTCAAGGAAATAGGTTTTATGGACAACCCACAATACTATCACCTGATTTAAAGATTAGTTCTTCTGGTGAAGCTGCTCAATTGAGCTTTGATAAAAATGGGGATGTTGTTTCTTCATTGAATTTAGAATCTATGGGTTATAGGAAAAATAGTTATGGCACTTGGGAATTGGATAGTATAATTAGAACCTCAAGGACAACTCCAACAGCTTTATTTTTTGATGGGACTAAACATAGTGAATATGCAAATAGAATAGAATATGATGGAACAACTTTAGTTGCTAATGGTGATGGATACAAATATATGCAAGTTGAGAATAAACTGCAAAAAGTTTCTGTTGCTAATAGTGGAAATGGCGAAGCTTCTTATTTAGTGAATGGAAATTATGGAATAATGTTTTCAGGTGACAAGACTTATTCAACAACCAGTACATTTAATCCAACTTATGGAATAACTAGCATTATAAATGAAAATGATCCTTCTAAAGAATGGAGAATAAAAATGAATGATGATGGAACAATGAGCATGTATAATTTAAATGCTAAAGCTGATGAGCAGGTCAAGCCTGTTGCTGTTGTTAAACCTTGGTGGGTTGTTTCTTTAGGGACATATGCAGAAACCTCTGTTTCTGGCTTGACATTAAAAAATATTGAAGATGGAACTTATACTGGTAGTTCAAATGATGTAGTTGCTGCTTTAAGATTTCCAAAAGGAGTTTCTGCAGAAACAGTTGCTGCAACAATTAGTAATCAAGTAAACAGTCAGATTTATTCTGCTTCAAAAATGGTAGGTGGTGATGATAATTTAGGTGTTCTTTTAGATATTGGAGATTCAATTATTAATTCTGAAAAAGGCCAAGCATTTTTACAAAGAGTAGGGGTTGATCAAACAAAATATAGTGATTTAATGTATCTCACTAGACATCTGGACCAAGTTGATTCTGTTATTGGTGCAATAGCAAGTGCTAATAAAGATGAATTTGATTTTGTTACTAGAACAAGTTCTAGCAGTGAAAAAATTTCAAAGGGTTCTGAGATTCAATTTACAAATCAAGGTGTTTTTATTGATGGAAAATCCCTAACCTTTTATAATAATAAAGGAGAAAAAATACAAGTAGATAACAGTATTTTCAGGGTTTTGACTTCTTCTATAGCTCAAAATAATATTCCAACAACAACTGTAGATGTAAGAAAAGGAGTGGATATGTATTTAAGCAAACGTCCACAAAGAATTAGTTTAAGCTCTAGATGGAATTTTAAATAATATTTATCTCATATCATTTAAATTTATTATTTTAATCTTGTTGAGTCTATATCTGTTAAGAAATCTATTTCTTTTCTGTTGTAAGAAGTTCTCTGTTGAACATTTATGTGATATAATCTTTTTATTAATAATATTTATAAACTTAGATAACTGAATTTATACATGAAAAGAGAGGATAAGTTAGGACAGGTTACGATTTTTATTGTTATTGCAATATTATTAGTTGCGACTGTTTCTGTTGTTTTTTATGTTTCAAAAAACTCTAAAAATGAAGTTTTAAAGAAAAGTTTTTTTGGAAAGCTTGGATTTAAAAATTATATAGATGAAGCTAAAGATTCTATTTCCCAGTGCATGATTTCTAATACTCAAGATGCATTGAAAACAATTGGAATTCAGGGAGGTTATTATAAAAAACCTGAAAAATCTGTTGATTTAGGATGGGCATTTGTTCCTTATTACTATTATCAAGGGCAACTGCTAATGCCTCAAAAAGACGAAGTTGAAAAACAGCTTTCAATGTATATTGATGATAAATTTACAGGATGTTTGGATGATTTAGGTTTTAAAGATTCAAACATAGAATATAAAAGTTCAAGCACGAAAGTTTCAATTTCTAAAGGTGAAATTGTTTTTAAGATTGACATGCCTGTTTCAATTAAAAAAGATTCTGAAACAACAACGATTGACTTAAAAGATAATCCTGTTTCATATAATTCTTCTTTATATGATATTTTAGAGGTTTCAGATTATATTACAAAATCTCATAAGGAAAATGATAGTATGATTTGTATAAATTGCGTAGTGCAAATGGCAAAAGAGAGGAATTTGTATGTTGATATATTAAATTATCCAAAAGATAAAGATACTGTGCTGGTTATGGTTCTTGAGAATTATACTTCATCACAGCCATATTTATTTGAGTTTTTGGAGAAGTATTAAGGAAAAGATGAGAAATAAAAAAATAAAATATGGAATAATGATTTTGGTATTAATTTTTATAATATTTTTATTAAATTTAAATATGATTTTAGCAGATGCTCCGAGTAGTTTAGTTCTAGATTCTCAATCAAATAAACTTGTTCCAAAAACACCAGATACTGATGCTGATCCTGGCAGGTATCAAGCTGTTCCTGAAAATATAGCAAAAGCAAATAATCTTCCTATTAATTCAGAGGTTAAAGAAGGAGATGTTCTAAAAATAGGAGATGTGGAAATTTCAGGTGATTTAAGTAATTTAGATATAAAACAAAATGGAAATAATGTTGAAATAACTGATAAAACAAACGGGAATACAATGAAAGCTGATGCTGGAAAATATAATGCTGATACAAAGACTTTTACAACTCAAGGAGGGCAAAATGTTAATATGTATGGATATAATGGTGCTGATTTAGATGTTAGTGGTAATAATTATAAACTTTCTGCTTCAGATAATTCTGTTATTGAAGTAGATAATAATGCTGCAAGTTTAGAAGCACCAAGTCCTGAAGATAATTCTGTCCTTCAATCTGCATGTGGTTGTGGAGGTATTACAGGAGGTGTTATATCTATTGATAGTCTGACTGGTAAAATAGTAGGAACATCTGGTTCGAGTTCTACTGCTAATACAGCTGCTGCTGCAGCTGCTTTAGGTTCTGCATGTTCTTCTTGCGGAGGAGGTTCAGGTTCAGGAGAAGGTGAAGGGGACGGAGGTGGAGGAAAAAGTCTGACCTCTGGAGCAGATGCCCTTATTCAGGCATTTTTAGGCATTTGGGGTTCACTTTCAGGGATTCTTTCTAGTATTGGGCAGGGTGTTAAAGATGCGACTACGAAAAGTACTGGAAGCAGTTCTTTGTCTAGTACAGGTTCGGACTTAACTGCAAGTTATAACAATGGTGGAGGAGTAGGATTAAGCGACAGCAAAAGTTCAACAAGCACAACAGGAACAACAACTGCAACTATGGGTTCTGGCTCTAGTTCAGCAACTACAACTGGTAAAGCAGTTTCTGATTCAAGTTATCAATCAAGAGATGGGAGAATAGCAATTATGGAACAGGAAGATACAACTAAAAAAGGTGATACTATAATTAAAAATTATAATACTCTTGGGTTAAGAGAAATGGAATCTGAAAATACTAAGATGCATCTTTTTACAAAAGAAGGCAATGATGTTAAGAGATTAGTTACTCTGCATATGCCAGAACAAAAAACAAGCATAATAAATGATCCTAATGGAGGAGTTCCTAAGCTTTCTGATAAATCTCGTGAGAGTGATATGTCTGGAACTGGTTCTGGTGTTACTGGAAATGTGGTTAGCGGAGATGCAATAGCTGATATTTCAAGTGAAGGGCAGTATGTTGATATTGAAGGCTATGATATGAAAATAGGTGGAGAAAAAATGGATATAAAGATTTACAAACCATTCAATGATATAACTGCAAAAGGTTCTTTGCTTGTTGTTAGAGATGCTGATTCGAGATTTGAGTTTAATGGAAATAGGATGTATTATAATAGAATTCCTCCTAAGAATCTTCATTTTATTAATAAGATTGCAAATGGCTTGGATGGCTCTAATGATTTTTCACTTTTTCCAGGCGGAGAAAATGGAAATTATCTTATTGATGGAAAAGAAATAGCAACAGTTGGAGATGAAGTTGTTGAGCATCCAAGCTTAAAGGGAATTTATATTGCAAAGGAAAGAGAAGAAATGTTCAAAAAAGCCGCTGGGATGAAGTAATTTTTTTTATCTATAATCTTATTCATTTTTATGTGTTTAAAATTTTATTTGGTTTTTATAATTTTTATAGATTATTCAGCTATGAAAGAGGAGCAAGAACTGGTGATGGAAGATTAATTTTTTTGATATTATGATTATATTCTTATTTTATAACTTAAATTGTTAAGGATAATCATGGGATTTAATAGTAGAAGTTTTGATTGAAATTGTCTAAGAAACAATAATTTAATTATATCTTTTTTAAAGTTTTCTTAAAGTATCTATTTCTATTCTTAATTCTACTAAAGAATAGATTAATTCTGACATTTTTCTTAAAGAATATAAAACTTCTTTTTCTACTGGAGTTTTTTGTGAATATATTTTTTCAAAGTCTTTGAATATTACAAAAGATTTTTCATAGGTCTGAGTCACTTTTTCATTGTCAAAATGATAATATAAATCATGGAAAATTTTGAATTGTTCGT
>JAVHOF010000211.1:0-5665 GCA_036169915.1 Candidatus Pacearchaeota archaeon
TCACTTGATATATCCGCCTTTTTGCAGATTCCATAAACTTTTATATTCTCCCTGCTGATTAATCAACTGGCTATGAGTTCCTGTTTGAACTATTTTTCCTTTTTTTAAAACAACAATTATATCTGCTTTCATGATTGTTGATAATCTATGGGCAATGATTATTGAAGTTCTTCCTTTCATTAGTTTTTCAAGATCCTGCTGGATTTCATATTCTGTTTTTGAGTCCAGAGAAGATGTTGCTTCATCTAATGCAAGTATTTTTTTATTTGCTAAGATTGCTCTTGCAATTGAAACCCTTTGTTTTTCTCCTCCAGATAGTCTAACTCCTCTTTCTCCTACAACTGTATTTTCTTTGTTTGGAAAATCTTTTATAGTTTTATCTAATTGTGCAAATTTAATTGCTTCTAAAACTTCTTCCTGAGTAGCTTTTGGATTTGAAAATGCAACATTATTATAGATAGTATCATCAAATAAAATGCATTCTTGAGGAACTATAGACATTTCATTTCTTAAAAATTCCTGCTTGAAATCTTTTATATTTTCTCCATCTATTAATATTTCTCCTGAATTAATATCATACATTCTATAAAGCAATTTTATCAAAGTTGTTTTGCCAGACCCTGAATGTCCTACAAAAGCAACTTTTTTATTTTTGGGAATTTTTAAACTAAAATCTTCAAATATTTTTCTATTTCCATACATAAAATTAACTTTTTTGAATTCAATCTCTCCATCTTTTATAGATATTTTTTTTGCATTTGGTTTGTCTTTAATTTGTTTTTCAATTTTGCCATATTGAAATAAATCCTGGAAATCTGCCATTGACCTGTAAAATCCTCTTATTCCATTAATAAAACCATACATATTGCCTATTAAACCAAGATAGACAGTATAAATGAATGTTAAAGTTCCTATAGTCATGCCCCCTTTTAAGAATTTTGATATTGAAAAATAAATCAGGAAAAAAGTTCCAAAACCTAAGATCAAAGACTGCCCTGCATCACCCCATCTAAAATAATTCCAATTTTTAACCATGCTATTTCTTGAATTTTGAGTCAAGATTTCAAATCTTTTCTTTATTGTATTCTCTTTTCCAAAATATTTTATTGAATCAATATTAGTAAATATGTCTGCAATATTAGCTTTTTCAATGTCCTCATTTTTATTAGCTTCAAGATTTGCCTTCTCCTGTAGTCTTTGTATAAAAAAACTAAATCCTATAAATGAAAAAACAACTAAAACTAGGACTATTGCTGAAATTTTATCAAAAAATATTATAGATGCAAAGGATATTATTACTTGTATGATAAGAGGTATTGTGTTAAATACAAGAACATCAGTCATTCTTTCCATTGCACTTCCTCCTCGGGATAGTCTAGAGATAAGGCTTCCTGTTTTATGGGAAACATGAAATTCGTGATCTAATTCAACAAGGTGATTAAAATATTTTCTTTTTAAATCTAGAATAAGATTTCCTTCTAAAATATTTATAAAATGCAGATCCAGCCACCTAAATGCTGATGCTAGAATTATTAATGCTATATAGACAAAAGAGATTATAATAAGCAATTTTGTAAATTGAGACAACAATAAACTTCCTTCTACATATTTAGTCCCATCATCAATTATTATTTTAAATAAATATCTGTCTACAATAAATCTGGATTCTAGATATAATGATAAAAATAAAATTAAAAATATAATCCATTTATACTTCTTAATGAGACTGAAATAAATCTTTAAATTATACTTAAAATCTATTTTTTGTTCTTTTTTATCTGTCATTTATAATAATACCGAGGAGCATTTAAAAATTTAACATATTTAAAATTACTTTTTAAAATTAAAGTAACTATTATATAATTACAGCATATCTTTATATATTATGAAAAATATATATTTTAGGCTGATAAATCAGTTGCCCTGAAAAGGGTGTAATCATGGAAGCCTCTGTTAGATGTTCACCATTAATATAAGGAACAGGCTATATCTCCTTATACGAAATCTGCATCTGTTAAGCTTTATTCTATGATACGATAAAGATAACCACTAAAACAAGTCAATAGGTTAAGATTGATTTTGACCATTGTTTATGGCACTTTATACACTGAGCCTGAATTTTTATCAGCCACCCTTTTCATAAAATAAAAAAAAGAGGAAAAATGAAGAACAAAAAAAGAGGAAAAAAAGATAAGGTTAAGAAAAGAAAACCTAAAATATATAATAGGAAAGAAAGCAAAGGTGAGAAGATTTCTAAGGTAAAGAAAATAAAAATTTATCAAAGAAAAATGAGAACTAAGAAAAAACCTTGGTATTCTTTTTTAGGCATTGGCAAAAGATAGAATTTTGAAGTTGATTTTTTAATGAATTATTTTTAGTTATTAATAAATGTAAGATTTATTCCTTTATTATTTTAATCTCTTTTATCAAGCCTATTTTAGAACCAAGTGTTTTATATAAATCATTAGCCTCTTTTTCAGTTAACTCAACAATTCCAGAACTGTTGTGACCTCTAAAGCAAATAGAAATTTTGCCTTTTTTTGGGTCAAACATATCTGAATGTATCATTACTTCTTTTATCTCTCCCCCAGATTCGAGTTTAATTATACCTTTTTTATGTGCTTTTTTTATCTTAATATTCATAAAAAAGCTTATTTTTACCCCTTTAAAATAATTAATGTTATCTAAAATATATTAGTTAATGATTATAATAAAAAAAGAAACTCATTAAAGTTATCAATATCTTGCTCAATATAGAATAGATGTAGATAAAAAAGATCCAAAAAGACCTAAAGAATATTATCATCCATTAGCATCTTTTGATGTCACAGATAGAGAATATGCTCTAGAGTTAGCTATGCTATAGAGATGAACTTAGAGATGATTTTCCTGAAGCAAGACATATTTTTTTAGAAGAATTTTGGGATAGTGTTTAGTTTTACGTAATTTTTGCACCGCATTCAGGGCAGAATTTCCAGCTTTCATCAAGTATATTACCACATTGAGAGCATCTAAGAACTTCTTTTTTCTTTTCTATGAATGCTTTGTATCCGCTTCTTCCTGAAACAAGTTTCCCCATTATTTTTGCAATATCTTCTGAATCCTGATATTGCCTTAAATCCAAACAACTGCTCATTTTTCTTTCTCCTTTTTATTAATATGTTTTAATGATAAATAATATTTTTTATTTTTAAATTTTTGTATTGAAAGAAAATTTGTATAAGTTTTTGAAATTAAAAATCTTCAGGATTTGTTTCACATCCTTCTAATAAACCATTTTTTGAATGAGTTCTTTTAGATACATATACTATATGTCTATTTCTATATTCTAAAGGTGCATCATTATATGCAAGGTACGCAGGAATAATTCTAAATGTAATATGCCTTTCTTCAATTATTTTCTAAATGGGGGAACATAATGACTTTCATTTTGACCAGCAAATTCAACATTATGAAACATACCAAGAGGTTCAAAACCTTCTTCTAATAATCTTCTATGTAAATCGCTATTTTCCATTGTTAAAATCACAATAAAAGCTTTTTAATGTTTTCTATTTAGAAAAAAACATGCCCTCGCTGGGAATTGAACCCAGCCATGCTGCAACAATCACAGTTTTAGAATTAAATTATATTATTGAACAAAATAAAGATGGAAAAAGTCTGGAAGCTAAAGATATTCATAAACTTACAAAAGCTTATAGTTTAAGTGAGCAATTGATACTAAAATTAATGGAGAATAAAACTAAAAGAGAAACTGCTCAATATGATGCAACTCCTAGCATTACAAAAGAAATGGCAAAAAAAGTATTAAGCGATGCTGATGAATTTATCACAAAGATTGAGGAAGTTCTGGCTTAATGTTTTTGTAATAAAAGAAAAAATGGTGTCTCTCACAAAATTTGAAAAGGAGAAATTGAAAGAGAATCTTTGTTATCAAGAAAAAGAAGTTTTAGTTTTTTAGTTCAAAATCAATCAGCAAAGGAAGATGGTCTGAAAAAGGGAAATTTAAAATTTTATAGTTTTTTACTTTGATATCTTTTGATACTAGAATATAATCAAGCCTTCTTAAAGGGTGCCAAACAGGGGAGGTTAATGGAATATCCTCTTTATCAATTTTAATCTTGTCTTTTAAATGAGCATTCTTCAAAATATTTTGAATTTCTTCCTCTCCATTAAAAGTATTGAAATCACCCATTAGAATTACAGGATTTTTTATATTATTTACAATTTTAATAAGCTCTTCAATCTGCATTTTTCTGGTCTTTTTGCCGAGTGCTAAATGAGTTATTAAAAAAGTTACTTTTTTTGGGCATTTTATGCTAGCTTCTATCACAAGCCTTTTAGTTCCCTCATTAAAAATATGATATTTAACATCAAATAGCTTATATCTTGATGCAACTGCATTTGCCTGCTTATTTAGAATAGGAACATAATGAAATAGCTTTAACCATCCATTAAAGGGATATTTTATTTTTTCAACGAAATTATTTATTTTTAATTTCCTGCATATAAATTTAACTTCATCTTTTCCTCTAGACCTAAAAGAGCCTATATCAACTTCAATTAATGCAAGAACATCTGGCTTTGTTTTTTTTATAGCAGAGATTATTTTTTTATCAAGGTTTTTTGGAGGAAAAAGAATTCTCCAAAATTCCAAATATTGATACCAAATCCCCTCTATTCCCTCGCAATATTCAATATTATAACAAATAACTCTCACCATTTTTTATTCAACAGGGTTATTTTGTTTATATTAGTTTCTAAATATTTGTTACTATTATTTAATAGTAAATAATAGGAAGTTTTATAAACTTAAAAAACATATAATATTATGGCAAATATTATTCAACTAGATGAACTATTGATAGTAAGACACAGTCATCTTAATAGCAGGTATGATGAAAGGATTTTTGATACAGAAAATCTTGTCGGGTATACAAATGGCAGAAAGCCTGTAAATTGTCTTGAAGGAGATATAGTTCAAGTTGAAGAAACTAAAGAACCTGTTTTAACTCATCATAATTTTGGAAAACTTAGATTAGACAAGTTCAGAAGATTAAGAGAAGAAGGATTAGCATTCAATCTTGAAGAGTCTCTTGAAAGAGTCAGAAATATCAGAGACAAAACTGGACAAAAATTAGTTTTATGCCTTGAATTAAAAACAATAACACAAAGAGAGACTATTCAAAAAGCACTGAATGGACTTAGAGAATATGGAATTACAGATTTTTATTTTGATTCTTTTTTTGGAAATAAATTAGACCAGACTCATGAAGTTGGCTCTGAAAGAGATCTGACATTTCCACTAAGCTATCATCTAGCAGGAAATGTAAAAGGATTTAAATTTGGTGTTTGCTCGCCTAAATATGGATATGATTTTATAACTGTTCCAAGGGCAATGTCATTTGGAAATCCAAGAGAGCCTTATGTACATGGTGCAGTTGGTTCTTTAAATGCACTTCGAAAATTATCAGAAGATCCTTTAGCATTAGGTGCATATTTAAGACTAAAAGAAGGAGCTGGATTAAAGAGTGTTGTGAATATGTTCTGGAATTCTCTTACAAACACAGCAAAGTTCAGGAAGATTAGTTAGTTCCTCCAAAGAAATAAAACACGCCTTCACTGGGAATCGAACCCAGGAACCCAAAGGGCACGGATTAGCAAT
>JAVHOF010000212.1:0-1284 GCA_036169915.1 Candidatus Pacearchaeota archaeon
TCAATAAATTCTAAAACAACATCTTTGATAGCATTTACTCCAGCATTTGCTTTTGAAACTTCTTTACCTACAAGCTCACTTAATATTTTTTGTCTTTTATCTTTTTGTCTATCACCACTCAACGTCATAAATATAGTCCTATCTAAATTCATTCTACCTTCAAAATCGTCTTTCCCTGATAAATAAATAGAAACAAAACTTTTCATTATGTCATTCGGATATTCAATTGAATTAATCCTTTCTTTTAATTGCTCGGATTGCTCCTCTTTTTGAGTCTGTTTTTCAATTATTTGTTCCTTATTAATTTCAGCACTCTCTTTGGTTACATGGCTTATTACTGCACTATTATCGGGTTCGATATTTAATTTTTGTTGCCATAAATTACGTCTTTCGGTTTGAGCATCTGCATTTTCGCCTGTAATATTTTCAACATATTCTTTGTTTGCAAGTTCCCAACCTAAAAATGCACTCATAAATTTACGTAATGATGTTATATGAGTTTTAATATATTTTTGGTCTGTAACACGATATTTTTCTGCTTTACGTGAAGCTAAACTCTTTTTACCGTTTTTAATATGAGTTACTCCACTTTTTATGTTACCCCAAATTGTTTGAGGAAATTTAATTTCACTATCAAATTTTATCGGTGGTTGTTCTATTTCGCCACAATCTTCTTTAACATCAAAATTATCTCTATCAAATTCAATTCCGTTGTCAAGTTTAATTTTATAACGTGCATAGGTTGTTGTTTCTGTTTTTGCTGGTTCAGAACCAAACAACATTCTCGAAGTAGAAGTCAACGAATTTATTTTTCTATCAGAAATAAGTCCACAATAGTAACTTCCATCAACTTCTACTCTTACCCTTGTTCCTATTTTAATATTTAAGTCTTTATCGTGGCTCGGCTGTGTACGTGTGTTGATTTTAACATCTTTATCAGAATCTAAATCAACAAAATAGTTTTCGGCAAAATAACCTTTTGGTTTTTTAACTTCAACAACAGTAATTTCAGGTTTATATTTAAAATAATAATCATCTAAAGTTATTGTTTTTGAGTTGCCATTTGCATACGGTTTCTGATAATCACGAGCCAATGTTCTACTAATACCTTCATCCATTTGTTTATCTTCACCTATTGTAGAATAAATAATATCTGAATCTTTAATATAATCATAACCATCGGTCATTCCATTAAATCGTTTGTGCATACCAGCAATAAGTTTCCCTGATTCCCATTCTTTGCGTAGAACTCCACGATTAACAGAATCGTATGTTTTACCTTCA